>NZ_QNFZ01000228.1 GCF_003313395.1 Nonomuraea lactucae
CTTGGCCGGCCCCGTGGAGGCCGGCCAAGAGGGCCTCGGCCATCTTCCCGCCGGCGGGCCCCAGGCCGACCGCGTCGTACTCGCGGCGGACTGTGACGACGGGGGATTGTGATGACGGGGAACTGGAATCACCGAGGCGTGATCACCGGAGCCCCTGACCTGATCACCGGAGCCCCTGACCTGATCACCGGAGCCCTTGACCTGATCACCGGATTCTGGATCACCCAGGCCCGTCCTGACCCAGGCCCGTCCGGACGCGTCTGCTCACCCGATCAGCGCGCGCGTACTCTCCCACCCCTCCAGGCCGGGATCGAGAAGGCCCAGGTCCTCCCCGCTGCGCAGCCGGTGCCAGCCGGGTCCCGCCGCCACCATGCGGCTGCCCGGCGCCTGGGCGCGCAGGGCCGCGACCGGATCGGGCGCGTCGAGGTCGGGGTCGGCCCAGCCGGGCATCGGCAGACCGCAGGCGAGCGCCACGGCGCCACCCCCCTCGGCCGGGCAGACGGCGACCTGGGCACGGCCCAGCTCCCGGAACAGCTTGCCGATTAGCAGGGGCGGCAGGTCGGGGGCGTCGGCGCCGATCACCACGACCTGGTCGCCCTTCATGCGCCGAACGATGCTCCTGAGCGAGTCGTCCTCGGCGATGGTGATCACCTCGGTGCCCGGCCAGACGATCTCGTCGAGGTCGGGAACGCTGGTCACGAGCACAGGCGTGACGAACTCGAGGCCGGCCACGATCTCATAGGTGTCCTCGGCCACCGCCTCCAGCCAGCGCCCCGGGTCGACGCCCTCGGGGGCCGCTCCCGCCATGCTCTGCCGTACGAGGACCGCGGCGAGGCGGGTCAACATTCCTCCGGTGCGGTGTGGACCGCGGCCGCGAACCCTTCGAGGAAGCCGCGCGCCCTGTCGGCCTTGGGATACTGCTCCACGAGCGCCCAGAACGCCGGGCCGTGGCTGGGCACGAGCAGGTGCACCAGCTCATGGATGATGACGTAGTTGATCACCCATTCGGGCAGGCCCTTGAGCCGGGTCGAGATCCGGATCGTGCCGTTCTCCGGTGTGCAGGAGCCCCATCGGTGCTGCTGGTTGTCGACCCAGCGCACGCTCACCGGCATCGCCTTGCCGTCGAGGAACTTCGCCGACAGCTCCCTCGCGCGCTCCAGCAGGCCCTCGTCCGTCGGCTTACGCCGGCTCTCCTTGGCCGCCAGGCGATCGAGCATCCGGCTCACCCATTCGTCCGCGTCTTCACCGCTGAGCCAGGCGGGCAGGAGCACGATCGTCTTGTCACCGTCGCGGTAGGCGGAGACCGTACGCCGGCGACGAGAACTGCGACGGACCTCGACTGTCTCGGGGGGCACATATGCACGTTAGCCGAGACTGGCGGATTTCCACAGAGGTAAGGGGGTTGTTTCTGCTGGTCAGATGATTAAGAGCCGGTGAATTTGGGCATGCGCCTTTCCCGATGCATGGCCGGCCACCGGACCATGCCGGCGGACGCCATGGTCACCGGCTGTGCGAGCGACTCCCGGCGCAGCGAGGCTTCGGGGCCGTCTCGGCCCTGGAAGGAGGGCGGCTTTCGCGAGCCTGCTGGCGATCGGCGCGTTCCTCAGGCGACCTCACTCATGAGGTACGCCGAAGGAGACAGTTATTGACCAAACCTTTACCCATGCCCCCTCCTTGCCAGGCCGGTGTGCCCCCGGCAGCCGGTTCCGTCCCGCCCCGCTCGCCCAACCACTCCAGGGCGCCACCGACACAGACCGCCCCCCGGCCCTCATGACGACCAGCGATATCGCGGACCACGACGGCAGCGTTCACCTGGAGCAGCGGGTCGCCTGGAACGGCGGGTCGCCTGGAGCGGCGGGTCCCCTGGGGCGGCGGTCCCCCAGGGGCAGGTGCACCCCAGCGCGGACGCCTCCCCAGCGCGGACGCCTCCCTGGCGCAGGGCCCCTCACCGCAGAGGCGCTCACATCGCAGAGGCGCTCACCGCGGCAAAGGCCGTCCACAGCAAGGGCGCCAAATCCCAGGGCCGTCCTCACTGCGGGACATCCACCGAGCGACCTTCACCCGAGAGGTCCGCACCCAAGCGGCCCCCACTACGCGGGGCATCCACACCCAGGGACATCCACGTCAGCGGTTATCCACAGCCGCGGAGGAAACGGCACCGAGGCGCCCGAGATCCTGCAACTCTGGCGCGCCATGAGGCCACGTGTGAAGCCCGCACTGCGACGCATCCTCCGAGACGACCAGACGCTGCAACTGGGCGTCCACCCCGCCAGAGCGATCCTTCTGACCGGCCTCACCCGATCGGTCAGGCAGTGGATCGACGGGCTCGACGGCACCCGCGATCTCGGCCAGGTCCTACGGGCGGCCCCGGCAGCCGGACTCGACGAGCCGATGGCGCGGGCACTGCTCGACCGGCTCGCCGCCCGCGGTCTGCTCCACGACGCCGCGGCCGGCCCCGGCCCCCTGCGAGGCATGTCGCTCGCCGAGCGCGACCGTCTGGAGCCCGACCTGGACGCCCTGGACCTGGCTTCGGCCGTCCCAGACGGCGGCCTGGCCACCCTGCGCGTCAGAAGGCAGGCACGGGTACGTGTCTACGGAGCCGCCCGCGTAGGGGCACAGATCGTCACACTCCTGGCCTCGTGCGGAGTCGGCGAGATTCGGGTGATCGACCCCGACCCGGTCCGCCCCCGCGACCTCACGCCAGGCGGACTGACATGGCAGGAGATGGGACTGACCAGACAGGACGCCGCGGTAACCGCAGCCCTCCGCCACACATCCGGCGGCCCCAAGACCCCACCCACCACTCCGACCGCGCCAAGCACTGCGGTCGAACGGGAGCCTGTCTCCATGCCGGCAACCACCTCCCTGTGCCCACGCCCCCGAACTGGCAAGGGCACCACCACCACGAGCACCGGCACCCGTACCGGCGCAAACCCCCGCACCGCCAACGGCGCAGACCCCCGCACCGCCAACGGCGCAGACCCCCGCTCCGCCAACGGCGCAGACCCCCGCTCCGCCAACGGCGCAGACCCCCGCTCCGCCAACGGCGCAGACCCCCGCTCCGCCAACGGCGCAGACCCCCGCTCCGCCAACGGCGCAGACCCCCGCTCCGCCAACGGCGCAGACCCCCGCACCGCCAACGGCGCAGACCCCCGCACCGCCAACGGCGCAGACCCCCGTGCCGCAACCGGCATCGGCAACAGCACCGGCACTCCCGTCTCCCGCGTCCCCACCGGATCCCCGAACGCCTCCCGCGGTGCTCCCGGATCCCCGAACATCACCCGCGGTGTCCCCGGCACTCCGAGCACCACCGGCACCTCTAGCGCCTCCCGCGGCGTTCCCGGGACCCCGAGCACCACCGGTGTCAGCACCGGCACTCAGAGCGCCTCCCGCGGTGCTCCCGGGACCCCGAGCGCCTCCCGCGGCATTCCCGGGACCCCGAGCAGACCCCGTGTCAGCACCGACACCCAGAGCAGCACCCGCGGCGCTCCCCGAACCGGTGGCCGCAGCGTCCGAGCTGAGAAGAGTGAGGCGCGGCCGCAGTCACGGCAGCCCGTTGTATCCCCTCCCGCGCCACCCGGCACCCCCTCCGTGCGCGTGAGCGCCGGGGCGCCCTATCTCGGTGACGGGTCGCAGCGCCCCGACCTCGTCATCCTCGCCCCCGTCGCCCCGCTCGACCGCGTGCTCGTCAACGAGCTGAACGAGCTCGGCATCCCCCACCTGCTCGCCTCCGCCTTCGAGGGTCACGGGTCCGTCGGCCCGCTCGTGCTCCCCGGACGTACGGCGTGCCTGCACTGCGTCGATCTGGCCCGGCGCGACACCGACCCCGCGTGGCCTGTCGTCGCCGCCAGGCTGGGCGGTTATCCGCCGGGGGAGATCGCCTGCGACACGACCATGGCGACGCTGGTGGCCGCCGCGGCGGTCGGGCACGCACTGGCATTTCTGGACGGTCGCGGGTCCACTGTGACGAATGGCACATCCGAAGTCATGCCTGATTGGCGCTGGAGAAGCAACTCGTGGCCGCCGCACCCCGAATGTCGTTGTATGCGAAACAATCCTTGTTCGCTAACAATGGTCGTGTCGCCCACCGGCGATTGAGCCGATCCGGTGACGATCACGAAAGGGGGAGCGGCCTCACCGAGGGGCCGCGCATCAGTGTGAGCGATCTTCCGCGCCGCGCCGTCACGCGCTCCGCAAAGCTGGCCACCCTCCCTCTCGGTTTCGCCGGCCGTGCCGCTCTGGGGCTCGGTAAGCGGATCGGGGGCAAGTCCGCCGAGACGGTCGCTCTGGAGATCCAGCAGCGCACCGCCGAGCAGATCTTCAAAGTGCTCGGAGAGCTCAAGGGCGGCGCGATGAAGCTCGGGCAGGCACTGTCCATCTTCGAGGCGGCGCTGCCCCTGGAGATCGTCGGCCCCTACCGCGCCACGCTGACCAAGTTGCAGGAGGCGGCGCCTCCCCTGCCCGTGGCCACCGTGCATAGGGTGCTCGCGGAGCAGCTGGGCGACGAGTGGCGGGAGAACTTCATCTCGTTCGACGACATGCCCACCGCGGCCGCCTCCATCGGGCAGGTGCACCGGGCGGTGTGGCACGACGGCAGGGACGTCGCCGTCAAGATCCAATATCCGGGTGCTGGTAAGGCGCTGCTGGGCGACTTCGCCCAGCTTGCGCGACTGGGCAAGCTCTTCGGCGTGCTGCTGCCGGGCCTCGACATCAAAGCGGTGCTCGCCGAACTGCGCGAGCGCATCGCCGAGGAGCTCGACTACTTCCGCGAAGCGGAGGCGCAGCACGCCTTCGCTCTCGAGTTCATGGACGACCCCGACTTCCACGTCCCCGACGTGATCGCCGCCAACGAGATGGTGCTCGTCACCGAGTGGATGGACGGCACGCCGCTGTCCCGGGTGATCACCGACGGCACCAAAGAGCAACGCGACCGGATGGGTCTGCTGTTCGTCCGTTTTCTCTTCTGCTCGCCTGCGCGTGTCGGCATGTTGCACGCCGACCCCCACCCTGGCAACTTCCGCATGCTCGACAACGGCAAGCTCGGTGTCCTCGACTTCGGCGCGGTCAACCGGCTCCCCGACGGCTACCCCAAGGCGTTCGGCCAGCTCACCCGCATCTTCAATCAGGGTGATATGGAGTCCGTGGTGGCCGGCCTGCGTCAGGAGGGCTTCATCCGTCCAGGCATCGACATCGACACTGACGCCCTCCGAGTCTTCCTGGCGCCTTACGTCGAGCCGACGGCGGTGGAGGAATTCACCTTCAGCCGCGAATGGCTCCAGGCGCAGGCGGCCAGCGTCACCGACCTGCGCCCCACCAACGTGGTCCGCCAGCTCAACCTCCCGGTGTCCTACGTGCTGATCCATCGCGTGCACGCGGCGGGCGTCGGCGTCCTCTGTCAGCTCAACGCCACAGCGCGTTTCCGCGACGAAGCGATCCGTTGGGTCCCCGGCTTCGCCGACGACCCCGACGACGAGCCGCTGGCCATCGGCTGACTCACCCTAGGTACGGGGAGCCTCAGCGGCGCGTGCGCTAGCCGGCTGAAGGCGTGATGCCGGCGACAGCGCATTTCGACGATCAATCGGTACGGCGGGGGTTGAAGTGCCTGGCGGAGCAGTGATTACATGATTACATGATGGCAAATGAGACCGTACCCACCCTGTACGAATGGGCCGGTGGGGCGGAGGCGCTGGAGCGCCTGACCGAGGCCTTTTATGCGTATGTCAAGAAGGACGAACTGATCGGGCCGCTCTTCGCGCACATGGACCCGGGGCACCCGAAATATGTGGCCATGTGGCTTGGTGAGGTGTTCGGGGGGCCTGATCGCTACACCAAGGAGCGCGGCGGCTACCCCCACATGCTGTCCAAGCACCTCGGCAAGGCCATCACCGAGCCGCAGCGGCGGCGTTGGGTCAACCTGCTCATGGACGCCGCCGACGAGGTGGGACTGCCTGACGACCCGGAGTTCAGGGCCGCGTTCGCCGGCTACATCGAGTGGGGCACCCGGCTGGCCCTGCACAACTCACAGCCAGGTGTCAAGCCGATCACCGAGGCGCCGGTGCCGCACTGGGGCTGGGGGGTTGCTCCGCCGTACATGCCGTGAACCTCTCAAGAGGGGGACGAGGAAGGTCGGAGGAGAGCAGATCAGCCGTTCGTGTCCAGGTCCTCTTGCTCGAAGTAGGACTTCGGCTCCTCGAGGAGATCGACGTGCGTATCCGACTCGCGTCCGTCCTCTTCGCGCACCCAGCGGGAGATGCCTCGCGTCACCTCGTCGTCGATCTCGTCGATGCGGTGCCGCTGCGGGAATCTGTCGCGATACATGGCGACCCAGGAGGCTTGTACGTCGTCACCCATGTCGTGACTGATCTCATAAATTTGATCGCTCATGGGGCTCACGCCTTGCTGAACATCAAGGCCGCCTTCCTTACAGCCCAGCCGGTCAGGAGGAGACCGAAGACGGCCTCCGCGACACGCATCCAGAGGGCGGTGGCCTCGGCCGTGTACGTCACGACGCCGAGCCACATAAGGCCAAATCCCCCAACAAGGATGATTGCCACCCAATTCAACCCTCGCTGCCACATACGCGCAGTCTTGCAGCCGTAACGCCAAGGGCGGGTATGTGAGGGGTCCTCTTCCGGTCACTGGCAGGCGTCCAGGCATCCAGGTGCCCGTGGCGGTGACGGCGGTTTCGCAGTGACGTCGCCGACGCCACCGCTCGCCAGGCGGCCACGTGTGCGCGTCCTCCGTCGTGACCGGCACCTCACGGGCACACCCGAGGCGACGCCTGGCGCGGAGCCCAGCTCGCAGGCAGACGTGCAGTGACGTCTGGTGCGGAGGCTAGTTGACGGGCGTGGCGTGCGGAGACGTCTGGCGCGGAGCCCAGTTGACGGGCATGACGTGCAGCGGAGCCTAGTTGACGGGCATACCCTGCAGCGACGCCTGGCCCGCGTTAGTCCATCTCGTGGGCACACCTGCAGGTCGCAGTGACCAGCGAGCCAGGCCACGCTCACGATCCACAGCAGCCGGGGGGTGGGGAGCAGGACGAGCTACGGGCCGCCTGTCGCTGTGGACATCGTCCGGAGGAAGCACGCTTCGCCGTGAACGTCGTAGGGGCAGTGCACGCGTCGCCACGAAGGTCGTTGTTCGGTCGATCTTGCCGTTGCGGGTCAGAGCGGCATCTCGGGGATTCCGGACGAGCACCTCGGGCCCCATGTAGCGGGGCAGACGTTTCCTCCAGGCGCAGGCGGACCTCCGCCCGGTCCAGGCCGGGCACGACGGTGTGGTAGCCGGTCAGCCGCCCGCGGCCCGCGTCCTCGCGCGCCGTCACTACGGCGTCCAGCACGCCCGGGACGCCTGTCATGTGGTGCTTCGACATCGGGTAGTAGCCGCCTCACCCGCTGATTCAGGTGATAGCTGTCGCCACCGTTGTGCTCAGCGCAAACGGTGGTGCTTGGGGTGGTTTCCTGAACCAATGTCTCTGCCGGTAGCACCTGGACAGGTGGCTCCAACGGGTGGGGTTTCGACCCAACCGGCGGCCGGTGGTTCAAGCGGTGGTTTCAGTGGGAGAGCCTGCGGCCTGTGCCGACACAGCGGCGCAGGCGCATGCCCTTGGCCCGGGCCGGTGCCGAGCTCTGCTGCTCCAGGCAGGCGAGCAGCGCCTCGGCCGTGCGGGCGTCGGAGAGGATGCGGTGCACGCTCTCACCGTCCTGCGGGAGTTGGCCGCGCTCACCCAGTTCGTGCCTGACGAACGCCAGAGGGTCGGGGGCGGCGATCATCTCCGCGGCGACCGTCGCACGGGCGGCGGTGAGCAGGCGCAGGTAGTACGTGCGCAGTACGGCCTCCCTCATGCGAGCATGCTCCAGGTCGTCGATCAGAGTCCGGGCGACCCGCAGCAGATCGGCAGCATGCGTGGTCTCGTCGCTGAGGAAGGCGCGGATGTCGTCGAACTCCGAGCGGGTCATTGCGGACACCTCCGAGGGCGCAGAGTGCTCGTACTTACTTGGTACCGGCGGGCGATTGCGGATGGCTTGCGGTCGGCTTGCTGTCTGCGCAGGCAGGAGCCCCAGGTTTGAGGTACACGTGGTGAGGGAAGGACCTCATGATTACCTCTGTGGCGCCAACCAGGTCTGAGCGACTGCTAGAGTTGCTGAGGCAGGGCGGCCGGAGGTTCTGAGGAACCCCAGGAGATGCCCGGCGAACCCCATTACTTCTGGCTCGTTTCGGCGATTCGCATTCGCTTGGACACGTTGGTAGGTTAGGGGGGTTGCCCTGGGGACAGGGCGAGTGTTCGATTCCTTGCAGTTTTCTCGGTTCGGGTCAATTTGACATGAACCTGGGGGGCTGAAAGGATAAGGGCACGGTAAACGGAATTGAGCGCCTCTCGCGGGTCTGG
>NZ_QNFZ01000249.1 GCF_003313395.1 Nonomuraea lactucae
CGCGCTGGTCGCCGCGGCCCTCGACCCGGCCGCCACGGACCACTGCGTGGCCGGGCACCGCTCCGCCGAACCCGGCCACGCCGTCGCGCTCGCCTCCCTCGGCCTCCGGCCGCTGGTAGACCTGGAGCTCCGGCTGGGGGAGGGCACCGGCGGCCTGCTCGCCCACCCCCTCGTCTGCGCCGCCGTACGCGTGATGCACGACGTCGCCACGTTCGACTCGGCGGGCGTCTCGGAGAAGCAGGTGTGAGGATGGACCTGGTCGCGACGTTCTCGCGGATCACCGGCGGTCATCGGCGAGCGTGACCCTGATGTGCCAGTGGTGAGGTGGTGACAGTGTCCCGATACGGTCCGATGTACGGCCCCGACATCACGTTCCTGGGTGTCGAGCGTTGCGACGTCGGCGATCCCGCGAGCTACGCGGGCGCCGACGTGGTGATCATCGGCGCGCCGTTCGACGGCGGCACCTCCAACCGGCCCGGCGCCAGGTTCGGCCCGATGGCGCTGCGCCAGGCCTGCTACCTGCCGCACGACGGCTCCCGGCCCAGCCTGGCGCTGCGCGTCGACGCGCTGCGCGACCTGCGGGTGCTCGACGCGGGCGACGTCGAGTGCTACTCCGGCGACGTCGAGGGCTCGCTCACCGCCATCGAGGACGCCGTGCACCGCGTGGCCGCCTCCGGCGCCATCCCGCTCGTCCTTGGCGGCGACCACACCGTCGCCCTCCCCGACGCGCGGGGCACCGCCCGCGCGCACGAGCCCGGCCGCACGTCGATGATCCACTTCGACGCGCACGCCGACACCGGCGACATCGCGTTCGGCCACCTGTACGGGCACGGCCAGCCCATGCGCCGCCTGATCGAGTCGGGCGCGATCCGCGGCGACCGCTTCCTCCAGATCGGCCTGCGCGGCTACTGGCCGGAGCCCGAGACGCTCGGCTGGATGGCCGAGCAGCGGATGCGCTCCTACGAGATGACCGAGATCGTCGCCCGCGGGCTCGACGAGTGCCTGACCGAGTCGTTCGGCATCGCGCTCGACGAGTGCGACCATGTCTTCCTGTCCGTCGACATCGACGTGTGCGACCCCGGCCACGCCCCCGGCACCGGCACCCCCGAACCGGGCGGCCTCTCGGCCAGGCAACTGCTCGACGCGGTGCGACGCATCTGCTACGAACTGCCCGTCGCAGGCATGGAGGTGGTCGAGGTCGCCCCGCCGTACGATCACGCGGACATCACCGCGATGCTCGGCAACCGCGTTATCCTTGAGGCGCTCTCAGCGCTGGCCAGACGCCGCAAGGACGACGAAGGCGGGCCCCGCTGGGATCCCCACCAGCCCCTGCTCGACGGCCGTTAACCTGTGCGAAGCAAACGTTCCGTTAAGACCCGGTAGGTTTACCTCCTGACACACCCAACCACGCGAACGGGAGATTCCCACCATGGGCCCCTACCTCCTCGGCCTGCGGCTTTCCGGTCGCCGGGTCCTCGTCGTGGGCGGCGGCCGCGTCGCCCAGCGTCGGGTGCCCGCCCTGCTCGAGGCGGGCGCGGTGGTCACCCTGGTGTCGCCCAGTGTCACACCGGCCCTAGACGATCTGATCGCCGCCGGCCGGGTCACCTGGCACGCCAGGCCCTACGAGGTGGGCGACTGCGACGGCTCCTGGCTCGTCCAGGCCTGCACCGACGAGCGGTCCGTCAACACGGCCGTCGCCGCTGAGGCCGAGGCCAAGCACATCTGGTGCGTACGGGCCGACGACAAGGACGCCTCGGCCGCCTGGACCCCCGCCTCGGGGCGGGTCGACGAGATCACCGTGGCGGTCACCGCCGGAGGAGACCCGCGCCGCGCGGCGGGCATCAGGGACGCCGTGGTGGGCGCCCTCCGCGACGGCACGGTCGACGCCCGCCGCAACCGCACCAAACCGGTCGGCGTGGCCCTGGTCGGCGGTGGTCCCGGTGACCCCGGGCTGATCACCGTACGCGGGCGGCAGCTCCTCGCGCAGGCCGACGTGGTGGTCGCCGACCGGCTCGCGCCCCGCGCCCTCCTCGACGAGCTCGCCCCCGACGTCGAGCTCATCGACGCCGCCAAGGTCCCGTACGGCAGGGCCCTCGCCCAGGACACCATCAACGAGCTGCTCATCGACCGGGCGAGACAGGGCAAGTTCGTGGTCAGGCTCAAGGGCGGCGACCCGTTCGTGTTCGGCCGCGGCGGCGAGGAGATGATCGCCTGCGCCAGGGCGGGCATCCCCGTGCTGGTCGTGCCCGGCATCACCAGCGCCGTGGCGGTGCCCGCGGCGGCCGGCGTCCCGGTGACCCATCGGGGGGTGAGCCAGGAGTTCCACGTGGTGTCCGTCCACGTCGCGCCGGACGACCCCCAGTCGACGGTCGACTGGCCGGCGATGGCCCGTTCCCAGGGCACCCTCGTCCTCCTCATGGGCGTGGAGCGGCTGGCGAAGGTGGCCGAGGCCCTCCTGAGAGACGGACGTGCGCCGGAGACTCCCGTAATGGTCGTGCAGGACGGTACCCTTCCGACCCAGCGGGCGGTTATCGCTCCACTTTCCACCGTGGCCGACCGCGTGTCCGCGGCTGGGATACGGCCGCCGGCGATCATCATCGTCGGCGACGTCGTGAGGGTCGGCCAGGAGGTCGAGATGGTTCGAGCGGAGCGCTTGCCGTGAACACGGCCATGGATGACGGGCGCCAGGAGTCGCCGGGCGAGCAGACCCTGAGCTTTCGCCCCATCAGAGACGATGACCTCGTCCCCCCGGACCAGGCCCACGACACCGGCACCCCGCCCGCACGCGCCGGCGCCGTACCGGCTGACGCCCCGGCACCGGCGGACGAGCCCGCACCGGACGCCGAGCCCGCACCGGACGCCGAATTCGCAGTGGCGGACGAGCCCGCACCGGCCGACACCGCCACGCCGGACGCCGTGCCCGCACCCGGCGAGCACCTCGACTCGGCCGACGAGCCCACACCGGCCGACCAGCCCACACCGGCCGACCAGCTCACACCGGCCGACCAGCCACACCGGCCGACCAGCTCACACCGGCCGACCAGCTCACACCGGCCGACCAGCTCACACCGGCCGACGAGCCCGCACCGGGCGAGCAGGCCGTGCCCGACGAACAGGCCGCGTCCGCGGAGACGTCCGTGCCCACCGGCGAGTCCTCCGAGGAGGAGCCCGCTCACACCGAGCCCGACCAGGACGAGCAGGATCAGGACGACGAGCCCGCGCCAGAGCGCGACGAGGAGACTCCTCCGGCGCTCGCCGATCCTCCCGAGGCGCAGGCTGAGGAGGCGCCCAATGGCGAGCCCGACCAGGTCGAAGACGTCCAGGACGAGGACGACCTGGACGAGCCCGACCAGGACGAGGGCGAGCAGGACGAGGGCGAGCAGGACGAGGAGGACCTGGACGGGGAGGACCCGGGCGAGCCTCGGGCGGCCGAGCCGAGCCAGGAAGAGGCGGTAGAAGCAGAGCAGGACACCCCCGGCGAAGCGGGCGCGCGCCCCGAGGAGCCGGAGCGGCGGGGTGGTGAGGGGTTGCCGCCCGAGACCGTGGCGGCGCTCACCGCGGCGCTCGACACCCTGCGCGCGAGCGTGTCCGAGGTGAGCTTCGGTCTCGACCTGCCAGGCGCCGGCGAGGCGCGGCAGGCGCAGGCCGACCTGCTGGCCCAGCTCCAGGACTACGTGCTGCCGAGGGTGCGCACCAACACCGCGCCCGCACTCATCGTCGTCGCCGGCTCGACCGGCGCCGGCAAGTCCACGCTGGTCAACTCACTGGCCGAGAAGAACGTCTCGCGCACCGGGGTGCGGCGGCCGACCACCGGCGTCCCGGTCCTCGCCTGTCACCCCGACGACCGGAAGTGGTTCGCCGAGGGAGAGCTGCTCGGCGGGCTGCGGCGCATCGACAAGCCTTCGCCCGACGCCGGCCTCGACAGCCTCATCGTCGTACCGACCGAGAAGCTGCCGCAGGGCGTGGCGTTGCTCGACACCCCCGACATCGACTCGGTCGTCGAGGAGCACCACGAGATCGCGCAGCGCATGCTCGACGCGGCCGACCTGTGGGTCTTCGTCACCACCGCCGCCCGCTACGCCGACGCCCCCGCCTGGAACCTGCTCAGGCTCGCCAAGGAGCGCGGCGCCCGGCTCGCCATCGTGCTGTCGAGGGTGCAGCCGAGGGCTCGCGACGTGGTGCTCAAGCACTTCGTCCGCATGCTCACGGAGTACGGCCTGGGCGAGATCGACCGGTTCGTCATCAACGAGTCGAAGGTCGTCGACGGCCGCCTGCCCGACAACGAGGTCACCGACCTGCGCCTGTGGCTGGCCGAGCTCTCGGTCGACGAGGAGCGGCGCGCGCAGGCCGTACGGGAGACGCTGAACGGCGTGCTCAACAGCTTCCGCACCCGCGTCCCCGCGCTGGCCAAGCACATGGAGCTACAGGTGGCCTTCCGCGGCGACCTGCGGGCCGACGTGGACGCCGCCTACCGCAACGCGCTCTCCGAGATCGACAAGGCGTTCCGCACCGGGGCGCTGATCCAGGGAGAGGTGCTCGCCCGCTGGCAGGACTTCGCCGGCTCCGGCGACCTCATGCGCACCCTCCAGCTGCGCAAGCGCGGCAGGTCGGCGAGGCAGGCGCCCGAGCGGATCACGGCGTTCAGGGCTGCGCTGCGGGTGGGCCTCGAGTCGGTGATCGCCGCCTCCGCCAACCGCGCCGCGGAAGAGGTGGTGGCGCGCTGGCGGCACCGCTCGCCGCTCGGTGTGACGCTCGCGGAGGGCCTGGAGCGCCCCTCCGACGATCTCGTACGGCACGCGAGCCGGGCCATCGCCGCCTGGCAGGAGCACGTCGCCGAGCTGGTGCGCACCGACGGGGTGGCCAAGCGTTCGGTGTCGAAGCTGCTGTCGTTCGACGCCGACTCGCTGTCATTGATCTTCATGGTCGCGATGTTCAGCGGCGGCACCGTCGAGGGCGTGCAGCACCGGCTCGTCACCGCGCTGCTCGGCGCGGAGTCGCTGCGCGGCATCGGCGCGAAGGCGCTCAGCGACCTGCGAGCCAGGATCGGCATGCTGTTCGACGAGGAATCCATGCGTTACGTGCAAGCGCTCGACTCCGCGGGCATCCCCGACGAGTCCATCGCGACCCGCCTCTACCAGGCCACGTACAACCTCGAGGTGGCTCGATGACCACCGTAGCGGCGAGGCCGAGCCTCGCGATGCGGCTCAACGCCCTCACCAAGATCGTGGAGCTCGGCCCGGGACGGCTGGAGCCCAAGTTGCTCGCCGAGGCCAGCACCCTGCTCACCCGGGCAGGAGAGCGGCTCAAACTGTCGTCGGAGCACACCGTGGTCGCCCTGGCGGGCGGCACGGGCAGCGGGAAGTCGTCGCTGTTCAACGCCGTCTCAGGGTTGGAGCTCTCGCCCACCGGTGTGCGCAGGCCCACCACGGCCCGCACTCACGCCTGCGTGTGGGGGCTCGACGGGGCGACACCGCTGCTCGACTGGCTGCAGATCCAGTGGCGCCACCGGTTCGCGCGGGCCAGCGCGCTCGACAAGGGCGAGAGCCAGCTGCACGGGCTGATCCTGCTCGACCTGCCCGACCACGACTCGATCAGGGCGCTCACCGACAACGAGGCCGACCGGCTCATCGGCCTGGCCGACCTGGTGGTGTGGGTGCTCGACCCGCAGAAATACGCCGACGCCTCCACCCACCGCCGCTACGTCACGGAGCTGGCCGGGCGCGACGCGCCCACGGTGTTCGCGCTCAACCAGGCCGACAGGCTGACCGCCGCGGAGCTGGCCGAGCTGGTCATCGACCTCAACGACCTGCTCCGCCGCGAAGGCGTCGAGCACCCGAGCGTCGTGCCCACCTCGGCGATCACCGGCCGGGGCGTCGACAGCCTCAAGAGCGTCCTCGCCGCCGCCGTGTCGCGGCGCAGGGCCGCCGTCCAGAAGCTGGAGGCGGACCTCCACCGCCTGGAGCAGCGCGTGGCCCAGACCATGCCGGCCGACGAGGCGCTCTCCGCCCCCTCCACCGTCGACGACGCGCGCAGGATGGGCCTCACCGACGCGCTCTGCGACGCCGTGGGCGTCCCGGCGGTCGGCGAGGCGATGGAGAACATCTACGCCGAGCGGTCGATGAGCTGGGTCGGCTGGCCGTACCCGCGATGGTTCGCCAAGCTGCGGCCCGACCCGCTCAAGAGCCTGCGCCTGGACGACGTCGCGGACGAGATCCGCGGCATCACCGACGGCTCGGTGAGCGCGCAGTCCGCCGAGGTGATCAACGCGGTGCAGGCGCTCGCCGACGGCCTGTCGGGCGGGATGCACCCGGTGTGGCGCGCGTCGCTCAACCACGCGGCGCGCTCGCGTGCCGCGCAGGTGCCGAAGGCGCTCACCGAGAACCTCACCAAGGTCGCCCCCCACCTCCACCACGTGCCGGCGTGGTGGCGACTGCTCAAGACGTGGCAGTACACGCTCGTCGCGGCGTTCGTCACGGGCCTGGTGTGGATGGGCGCCGGGCTGCTCTTCCCCGGAGACGCGCCGCTCGGCTTCCAACTGCTCGGCGACACGGCGGCGCTGCCCTGGGTCGGGCTGATGATGGCCGCCGTGCTGGGGTTGGGCGCGCTCTCCGGCATCGCCTCACGCAACTTCGTCGAGCTCGGCGCGTCGAGGGAGCGCGAACGCCTCGAACGCGAGATGCGCCGCCGCGTGGCCGCCATCGCCGAGACGATGGTGGTGGAGCCGGTCGAACGCGAGCTGGGCCGCCACCACGCGTTCTACACGGCCATGAGAGCTCTGGCCGGCTAGAGCCACACCGGCGTTCCGGTTTCCCGGCTTCTCGTGTCAGTTCGCCGGCCGGGCCGCCGGCTCGTCGCGGTCGTGGCCGGCCGGTCGATCCAGCCGAGCAGGGCGGCCTGCAGCCCCGCCTGGAAGCGCGTCTCGGCGCCCAGGCGGGCCATCAGTTCCTGAATCCGGCGCTGGTACGTACGGGCGCTGTAGCCGAGGTGCTTGGCGGCCGTCCTGTCGGGGACGCCTGCGGTGAGCATCGACAGGAGACGACGGTCGTCCGAGGTCGGCGCTTCGGCACCGCCCATGCCGCCGCCCGCGTCCGGGCCTCGTAACGCCAGCGGCAGTGCGCGGTCCCAGAGCGCCTCGAACAGGGCGCTCGGTGGCGGCGACCAGCACCCGGGCGAACGGCGCGACCACCATCACCCTGGACGCCCGCCAGGCCGTTCCGCCCTCGGCATCGGTGCCTGCGCTCGCGGTGCCTGCGCTCGCGGTGGCGGCGGCCTCGGTGTCGGCGTCGTCGGTGCCTGCGTCCTCAAGGGATGTGCCGGGACCCGCGGAGGTCGCCGACCACCAGATGGTGTTCACCTACTGGGCGCCCCACTCGACCTGGACCTCCTACATCCCGGCCACACCGGGCATGATGGTCTTCGCCACACCCGTGGCACCGGTCGACGGCACCTGGTCATGCAGGATCACTTCACCCTGTTCCGCAGGGGAGAGGACTGCGCGATCCACATCCTCAACTTCTCGCGACCCGACGGCATCCCCGGCTCCCTGCGCCACGTGATCGACCCCGCCCAACTGGCGGCCATCCAGACGCGCCCCACGCCGACGTGCCCGGCCTGTCGCTAAGCCATAGGAGCCATGGGAGCCATGGGGGCCACCTGGGAGGCCGCCTCCCCATCCACAGACGGCCTCACCAGACCCCACCCGTTTCCACAGAACGCCGCTCGACCGCCCCCGCCTCCCCACCACTCAGGCACCGTGTTCCCAGGTCGCGGGCATCCCGCCCGCCGCATGGGAGGCAACGGATGAACGACATTTACATCACGCTCACCGGCAACGTCGCAGCAGAGCCCCGGCAATACACGTTCGAGGACGGTGTGAAAGTGACGTCGCTGCGGGTGCTGACGGCTCACCGCTACTTCGACAGGAAGACCGGGCAGTGGACCGACGGGGAGAAGGTGTGCTTCGCGGTGCGCTGCTGGCGGGCTCTCGGCGACAACGTGGCCCAATCGATCAAGATCGGCCAGCCTGTGATGGTGTCGGGCAAGCTCCGCATCCGCGAGTTCGGCCAGGAGGGCGACCGCCGCTTCATGCCCGAGGTGGAGGCCAGCGCGGTCGGCCACGACCTGCGCTGGGGCACGGGGACCTTCGCCAAGCCCGACCGGGGCGGCGGCGTGGCCACGGTCAGCAAGGAGATGCGCGACCGCCTCGATGCCGAGATAGAAGACTGGGCCATGGGCACCAAACCGACCGGCGACCGCAGGGCCACCCCAGAGCGCGACACATCCGCCGTTCAGGCATCCCCCACCACGCCCGAGAGCACGGACCAAGCCGTCGCCCCAGCGACACCCCACCCTCCCGCCCGGAAGCAGAGCACCAAGACGAAGCGCCCCCTCCCTGACGATCCCGCGACAGTCCGCATCCTCGGGGCCGACGACAACGAGCACGAGTCCGAAGACGCCGAATGGCCATCGGAAGAACGCGCAGCAGCCTGACACAGGCAGGCTGGCCCGGACGAAAGACGCTTGGACGGGGAGTGAATACGCGGACCGCACACGAGGAAGAGGAACCGTTGGCCATGGCTCGCGACACAGCCAGCGATCATGCGCAGCCGTCCCGAGCACGCCAGACAGTGTGGTCAGAGCACAGCCAGCCGGATATCCCGGGCCTCGTCAGCCGTGCGTGGCACCATGGACAGGCCTGGCCCGGGGTCCCGGTCGAGGCCGTCGCGTGCAGCGACGTACGAGTAGTCGCCTCGCCGGACTCGGGCCTGTGCCCGCCCGAGTGGGGGGCATCATGGTGCTGGGCGACGCAACCCTCGCCACGGTGCCCCACACCCGCCTGATCGAGCCCGTACGGGATGCGCTGCTTCGGAGCGCCACCCCCGAACAACGCCCGCCCCGCCCCAGCCAGGGCGGCCGTCATGAACCTCGAACGACTCCATACGATGCTGCCCTGGGGTGGCCTCCTACGCGCTGGCCCAGTACGGGATCGACTCCCGCGTGGAGGCGGTGATCCTGGAGGCCGATGGCAATGGCTCGCACACCCTGTACGGCGGGGACGGGCCGCATTGGAACCCCGACGGCACGTTCAATGGGCACACGGTGCTGGTGGTGCCCGCCGCTGGCCGGTTCCTGGACGCGACGCTCCAGCAGTATGCGGAGGTGCCCAACACCGAGCAGGCTGCCCTGCTTATGGGGCCGCTGATCGACGGCGAGGGCCGTGGTTCCTCACCGCTGCCGACGCACCGGCGCGACCACCTCGTCGTCTACCACCCGGTGCCGGACGGGCAGCGGGACGTCTGGCGCGGCCCGCAGGTGGTCGCACACGAGGCGGCATACCGGAAAGCAGGCGCCAACCTGGCCGCGAACGTGATCGACATGCTGCGGCGGGAATTCCTACGCGACAAGACACTCGCCTCGCCCTATCCGAGGCTGCGTCGACTGGTGCAGGCATTGGACGGGGCCAAGACGGTCGCGGACGGCCACGGCTACCGGTTCCGCCTCCCCCGCAGCGGGCAAGAGGTCCGGCTGGCGGACCTCCGCTGATTGCATGCCGTTGGTCAGTGGAAACGCGCTGCAATGGATTCTAAGTGGGTGTTTGATCCTGGGAGTTCCGTCTGGTTCACGTGTCAGGCGTTTCGCCAGGTTGGGGTGGATTCGCCGGTG
>NZ_QNFZ01000229.1 GCF_003313395.1 Nonomuraea lactucae
GGCCGAGGTGGCGGCGGCGAGGGAGGCACAGGAACGGGCAGTTCGGGAGCGAGCCGGGCTGGCGGAGCGCTTGACGGCCATCGAAGAGGAGGCCGCCGCGGCGGTGTCCGGTGAAGCGGCGCGGGCCGCCGCGGCCGTGGCAGCCGAGCGGGCGCGCACCGAGGCGGCGGCCGGTGAGCGTGACGAGCTGCGGGTGGAGCTACGGCTTGAGCGGGCGCGGTTGGACGACATGCGCGGCCAGTTGGAGGCGCTCCGGGCCGAGGCCGCCGAGTTGCGGGAACGGGCGGTGGCGGCGGAGTTGGGGCGCCGCTGACCGACGGGCGCCGTACTCGGGAGACGGGAACGGTGATCATGACGTTGTCGTGGACGCGGTGCCGTCCCTCCTCCCAGCTCTGGGCCGCGTGTTCAGGTGGTGCCGGTGCGCGTCGCGCTGACCACTACCGTCGCGTACCGCATCGTGAAGCTGCCTCCGACCGCGTCGATGGCCGCACCGACGCCTGCCTGCACCTTCTCCAGCTTGGCCGGCGGGAGGAGGGTGTGGCCGCCGAAGGTGGGCAGCTGGTCCAGCCACTCGTGGCGGGTGTAGGTCCGGTCCCAGTCGAACCGCCACTGCTCCAGGTCGCCGAACGTGCCCGCCTGCCGTATCCCGTCGGCCGCCTTGGCGCACAGCACCATGTAGGCCTTCAGCGGCGGGCATCGAGCGCTGGTACATCGGCGAATCGGGCAGCAGGCGGCGGTAGACCGCGGCGAAGGCTTCGCCGCGGTCGGGCGGGGGCTGGAAGGCGTTCCAGAACACCGCCAGCCGCCCTCCGGGGCACAGCGCCCGGGCCGCCTTGGCCGCGCCGGCGAGCGGGTCCACCCAGTGTCAGGCCTGCCCGGCGATGACCGCGTCGAATGTCCGGCCCGCCAGATCCCATGCCTCGAACGTCGCCACGTCGACCTCGACCCCGCTGGGCCGCGCGAAGTCGGCCATCCGCGAGTCGGGCTCGACCCCGAGCACCCTGCAGCCGGCCGCCTGGAACTGCCGGGCGGCGATGCCGGTCCCGCAGCCGACATCGAGGACGGGCGGTCCCGGGGCTGGCAGCGACGATCCGGTCCACCAGAGCGCCGGGATAGTGAGGCCGAGTCCGGTCGTAGCGTTCGGCGTCCGAACCGAACGACTCCGCCACCTGGCCATGCGCGACGCGCGCGAGCAGCTGCTCGACGCCGCCGAGCGCATCCTGCTGCGGGAGGGGCCGAGCGCGCTGACCAGCCGCGCGGTCACGACCGAGGCAGGTGTCGCCAAGGGTGTCCTGCACCGGCACTTCGCCGACTTCGACGCCTTCCTCGCCGAGCTCGTGCTGGACCGCGTCGCCCGGGTCGACACCCAGGCCGCCGCCCTGCGCGGGTCCGCCGGGACGGGCACTGTCGCGGACAACCTCACCGGCGCGCTGATGGCCCTGTTCGGATCGGTCGCGGTGGCGATCGTCGGCCTCATCACCTTCCGGGACGACCTGCGCGCCCGGCTGCGCCAGGCCGGGCTGGCCGGCGTCCCAGTGCTGGCGTAGGCCACGGCAATGATCGCCTCCTACCTCGCCGCCGAGCGCGAGCTGGGCCGTGTCGCGACGGATGCCGACGTCGACACGCTCGCTCCCGTGTTGATCGGGGCCGGGCACCTGCTGTTCGCGGACCGCCAAGGCACCCCTCCGCAGGCCGGAGCCGTACACAAGATCGTGAGCACCGTCATCGCCGGCGTTGTGCGGTGACTGCTGCCCTGAACGGCTCGGCAGCAGGCCCGTAGCCGGGGCAGGCAGGTCCAGTGGGCTGTCCCGCCCGGCAGGGAGCGCCCTGTCAATCCAGCTTGGAAGCCTCTTTCAGGAAGACGACGCCGTCGATCATGTTGAGCTGGGCCGGGTCCAGCGGGAAATACTTGAAATCGTGGGAGATGCGTGGGGCGGGCTTCGTGATGGTCTCGGCCAGGCGGCGGGCGTCGATGAGCGAGTGGTCCCACGGGAGCGTGGACAGGATGCCCTCGACGGTGTCCGGGGGCGGGGTGTTGTCGTCGAGCGTGCCAAGGGCCGAGGCAAGGAAGGCGTACCGGTCGCCCAGGTGCGCCGCGGTGATCGCTCCCGCGCTCCACCACTCCAGCAGCTGGTCGCCGAGCGACATGAGGCTCATGTTCCGCTGCAGGTGGAGGTTGTGGGCGAAGACCAGGGCGGGGCCGTGCTCGGTGACGGCGCGCAGGTTGGCGGCCATCATCGCGTCCCGCAGGCCCGACAACCTGGCTATCCGGGCCGGGGACGTGTCGGCCATCCAGTGGTGGTAGCGGAGCAGGCCGACGGCGGTGCGCCCGTACAGTGCCGCCCGCTGCCTGTCCTTCGCGCTCAGCCGCGGCGCCTGCGTGTCGAGCAGCGCCACCAGGTCGTCGGCGATCAATCGCAGCCGCTGGGCGTCGGCGGACTGGCCGATCGACTGGGACGGGTCCATGACCGTGGCTTCGTTCGTCCACCGGTCGTCCGGGCCCAGCAGCGTGTCGAGGGTCTTCGTGGTACAGGGCAGCGGGCCGTCGAGGAGGGCGTAGAGGGAGGTGAGCGCCTGGCGCGGGCTGGCCGCCCAATACTCCAGAGGGCCGTCGAACCCGAAGAACCGGAGCTTTTCGTCATGCTCCTCGTTGTAGGCCCGCATCCAGCGCACGAGCTCGCGGTTGGCCGGCCACGCGCCGAAGCTGTGGCTGAAGCCGCGTTCCATGACGTCATCGAGCGTGTCCGCGCCCGTCGTGATGTAGTCGTCGACCACGAGGCCCATGAGACAGTCGCTCTCGATGGCGAACGACCTGTAGCCCTCGTGCTCGACCAGATGCCGGAAGATCTCGTTGCGCAGCTCGCCCAGTTCCCCCACGAAGTGCCTGGCCTCGCCCAGGCCGAGCAGCAGGGGCTTGGCGGGCAGCGACCGCAGGAACGCCGAGACGCCCGTGCCGTCGAGCGGCCGGGCCGTGTCCTTGATGTCCATACCTTCAACGGTATCGTTGAACACTCTATGTAAACTTTGCCGAAGAAATCCCCGCTCTCATCGCGATGGACGTTCAATCGGTGATGCAACCATGAGGCCAGTGGACCTGGCGCGCGAGCACGGCCTGTCCACCCAGGCGATCAGGAACTACGAGGACGCCGGCATCCTGCCCGCCGCCGAACGCACCCTCCACGGCTATCGCACCTACACGCCGCTGCACGCGCAAGCCCTGCGCGCGTTCCTCGCCCTCGTGCCCGGGCACGGTCACCAGACGGCCACGTCGATCATGCAGGCGGTCAACCGTGATGCCACCGAGGACGCGCTGCGGCTCATCGACCAGAGCCACGGCCAGCTCCTCGACGACCGCGGCACCCTGCAGGCCGTCGAAGCCGCGCTGCGCGATCTGGCGCCCGTGCCGCAGGAGCGCGGCGACACGTTCATCGGCCCCCTGGCCAGAAGGCTCGGCATCCGCCCTGCCACCCTGCGCAAATGGGAGAACGCCGGGCTGGTCCGGCCGCGCCGCGATCCGCAGACGGGCTACCGGATCTACAGCGCGGCCGACGTACGGGACGTCCGGCTGGCCCACCAGCTCAGGCGGGGCGGCTACCTGCTGGAGCAGATCGCCCCGCTGATCGCTCAGGTCCGCTCCGCCGGAGGCGTCGCCCCGCTGGAGTCGACCCTGCGCGACTGGCAGGCCCGCCTGTCCGCCCGGGGCCGCGCCATGCTCAAGGGCGCCGCCGAACTGGACACCTACCTCCGCGCCCGCGAACCCTGAGGCCGAGTCACGCTCTCGCGCCGCCACCTCCATCTGCGCCCGGGTGGCGCTGAGTCGCCGGTCAGGCGGTGCGGCGGGAGCGGGCCAGAGCCAGTCCGCCGAGGAGCGTGCCGATCAGCCCCAGTACCAGGGCCACGATGGCCCCGGCCAGCCCGTTGCCGGTGCCGAAACCGCCGGCGGAGTTGGCCATGTGCAGCCCACCGATGATCACGCTGATCAGCCCCGGCACCAGTGCTCCGATGGCTCTGGCGCGCCCGTTGCCGGCACCGGTACGACCGGCGGAGCGGGCCAGAGCCAGCCCGCCGAGGACCACGCTGATCAGCCCCACCACGGCGGCCACGGTGGGCACGGTCCGCCCGGAGCCGATGTCGTAACCACCGGCGGCGACGGAGACGTGCACGGCCTCGGGTGCGGCGAGCAAGAGACGGACGGACATCGAGCATCCTTTCGGTCGAATGACGGACACCGGGCAGGCGACACTCCGGTCAGCGGCGGCGGAGGGATCGGCCTGTGCCGGTCGAGGCGCCGGCGCCGGGACAGGCGCCCAAGGGGGGGTTTTACGGAATCGATCGTCGCGCTGTCGAGGCAGCCGCGGCCTCCGACAGCGGATGGCAGCGTCTAGGCCGTTCCGCGTAGACAACTCGCGCCTCGGTACGCTCGTCGTCGTAGGCGGTCGCGCGTGCGGGCGGGGTGTTCTCGCGGGCGGGAACCGTAGGATCGCGGCATGGAACACCGCGTGGTGTCCTTGCGCCTGCCGGTGCCGGCTCAGGACGTGTTGCTCGCGCTCTTCATCACGGTGATGCAGGTTCAGGGCACCGTGGCCCGCGTTGCCGCCGAGGGAGCGTCCCGCCCTCTCACGGACCTCGGGTACCTGGGATATGTCCTGCTTGTCGCGAGTGGCGTGGTCGTCGCCGTCCGCCGCCGGTGGCCGGTGCCGGTGTTCGTCACCGCCGCGCTCGCCAGCTTGGTGTACTACGGATTCGACTTCCCGGACGGGCCCGGCTGGCTCGGGCTCTTCGTCGCCCTGTACACCCTCGCCGCGTACGGCGACGGGCGCCGGTCGCTGGTGACAGCCGGCGTGGGCACCACGGTGCTCGCCGTCGGCTGGCTGGTCGCCGCGGCCGACATCGAGCCACGCGCCGCCATCGGGTGGGTGTTCTTCCGGATCGGTGCGTCGGTCATGAGCGCGGCCCTCGGCGAGTCCGTCCGGTCCCGACGGGTCATCGCGGCCGAAGCCCAGGAGCGCGCCGAGTCGGCTGAACGGACTCGCGAGGAGGTAGCACGGGCGCGTGTCGACGCCGAACGGCTCCGGATCGCGCGCGAGGTCCACGACACCGTCGCTCACGCCATAGCGATCATCAACGTCCAGTCCGGTGTCACCGCGCACGTGCTCGACAAGCGGCCGGAAGTGGCGCGCGAGGCGCTGCGAGCCATCGAGCAGACCAGTTCTCGGGCGTTGCGGGAGATGCGGGCCATACTCGGCGTACTGCGTGACGACGACGGCGACGACAACGACGGGCGCGTGCCGTACCCCGGTCTGGGGCAGATCGACGAACTGACCGCCAAGGCCCGCGAGGCGGGACTGGAGATCAAACTGGAGGAGACCTCGCCCGCGGCGCCGTTGCCGAGCGCGGTGGGGAGTGCTGCCTACCGGATCCTTCAGGAATCGATCACCAACGTGATCCGCCACGTCGGCCCCACTCGGGTGACGGTAGCTCTGAACCCCGGGATCGAGGTCTTGGAGATCCGCGTGACCGACGAGGGTCGCCGTGCCGCCCCAGGTGGTGACCGCGCGGCTCCGCCACTTCCGGCTCGGCGTCCGACCAGCACCGGCGGCTCGGCCGGGGCCGGCCGGGGGATCCTCGGCATGCGCGAGCGCTGTCGACTGCTGGGCGGAGAACTCGACGCCAAGCCGGTTCCGGGCGGCGGGTTCGAAGTCAGGGCACGAATTCCGCTCGCGCCGACCGGGTCGCGCCGATGAACGCAGCGGCCGGGTCACCCTCAGCCAACGCTCCGATCAAGGTGCTGCTCGCCGACGACGAGGGGCTCGTGCGATCCGGGTTCAAGGTCCTGCTCGACCTCGAGGACGACATCACGGTGGTGGGTGAAGCCACCAACGGCGCCGAAGCCGTCGAGCGGGCCCGCGCCATCCGCCCCGACGTCGTCCTCATGGACATCCGCATGCCGAAGCTGGACGGGATTCAAGCCACCGCCCAGATCGCCGAGACGTACGGGTTGGAGCAGGTCCGAGTCCTCATCCTCACCACGTACGACACCGATGAGCACGTCTTCGACGCATTGCAGGCCGGCGCCAGCGGATTCCTGCTCAAAGACGCCGGACCGGCCGAGCTCCTGCATGCCATCCGGGTGGTCGCCGCCGGAGACGCGCTGCTCGCGCCGCGGATCACCCGACGCCTCATCGGCCAGTTCACCGCGCAACGCAGAGCCGTCCAGGTCGCGGAGGACCTTCTCGCGGTGCTGACCGAGCGCGAGCGCGAAGTGCTGGCCCTGGTGGGACAGGGCCTCAGCAACAGCGAGATCGGTGCCGAGTTGTTTCTCAGCCCGGCCACCGCGCGCACCCATGTCAGTCACGCGATGGCGAAACTGGGTGCGCGCGACCGTGCGCAGCTGGTCGTCATCGCTTACCAGACAGGATTGGTCAGCCCTGCGGTGTCAGGCACAGCCACGCCGCGCCCGCGCGGCGAACGGCGTAGGTGATCATGTCGTTGTCGGCTCTCGGCATTACGGGTGCGATGTTGAAGACGATTCGATGACAGCACCAGCACGACGCGGAACGCATCCACCTGCACATTCCCCAACCAGCCCCGTCACCCCACGGAACGTGCCTGACCCGGTTCGGCTGGTTTGAGGCGGACGCAGCATCGTCCAGGTGCCGGGTCGAGATGGGCGGTCATCCCCGTCGTGGCGAGTCCGTCGAGGAGTCCGTCGAGGAGGCGCACGTTCATTCCGCACACGAGTTCGGTGTGCTGTCGCGCCAGGCTGTGGAACGGACAGTTGCCGAGGACGATCGAGGTGTCCGCGGCGCGCGGCTCGAACCCGAAGGTTTCCAGCGTGCGCATCGTGGCGGTGTGCCCGTCCTGGCCGGCATGGGCGGCGCGGGCTTTCTGGCCGAGTTCCTTGCCGATCTCGCGGGCGCGCCGATCGAGTACGGTCCGCGGTGATCGGGCGGAGGTCTCGGCTTCCTGGACGGCGTCGGCCAGCAGGCGCGCGGCCAGCTCGTAGCGCCGGTCGGGCAGCGAGACCGCGATTCGCTCCGGCGAGCGCCGGTACAGCTTCGACGGCCGCCCGGCTCCCGGGCCGCTACGGCCGGTGCGCCGCTCGTAGACCGCCTCGAGCAGCCCCTCGCTCACCAGCCGGTCAAGGTGGAACGCGGTCGTGGTGCGCGGCACCTGCACCGCGTCGGAGGCCTCGTCCCGGCTCACCGGCGCGGCCTGCCGCACCACGAAGTCGTACAGCCGACGCCGGGTCGGCTCGTCGAGTGCCGCGACGGCGGAGATGTGCGCCGTCCAGGGCTCGTCGTCCTCTCTCATTTCTAAAACCCACTTTGGTTGACGAAATCTGGCGGTCGTTCTAATGTTAACGCAAGTTGTCTTTAGAAGGAGGCCGCATGGTCACCAATGCCGACGGGCTCGTTCCGGGCACGGCCGCGCGGTACGCGCCGGCCCCACCGAGGACGGCAGGCATGAGGAGCCCCGCACCCACACCGTTGTCCGGTTCGCCGACGCACGCCGGCCCGCACCGGCGGCTGCAGGCCGTTCGCGGAGGCGGCACCATGGACCTGCGAGCCGCGGAACGGGCAGTGGCTGACCTGCTCATCGCGCTGGGCAGGGATCCGGCATCCGAGCATCTGGCGGACACGCCCAGCCGGCTCGCGCACGCTTATGCGGAGTTGCTCACCCCGCAGGAGTTCAACCTGACAACCTTCCCGAACGAGGAGGGCTACGACGAACTGGTCCTCGCCCGTGGCATCCCGGTGCAGTCACTGTGCGAGCACCACCTGCTGCCCTTCCAGGGAGTGGCTCACGTCGGCTACCTGCCTGGCGAGCGCATCCTGGGCCTGTCGAAACTGGCGCGGGTGGTCGAGTTGTTCGCCCGGGATCTGCAGGTGCAGGAACGGTTGACCAAGCAGGTGGCCGACTGGCTGCAGCAGCATCTGGCTCCCAGGGGCGTCGGCGTCGTGATCGAGGCCGAGCATCTGTGCATGTCGCTGCGCGGCGTGCGGGCGAGCGGATCGCGCACCGTGACCTCGGCACTGCAGGGCTCGCTCCGCGAGGACATGCGCTCCCGGCAGGAGTTCTTCGCTCTGGCCGGCGTCAACGGGTAGTGCGAGGCCCGCTCGACCGGGCCTGAGGAGAAGATCATGGGCACTGATCAGACATTCGTCATCGTCGGCGCCGGTCTGGCCGGCGCGAAGGCGGCTCAGGCTCTTCGTGATGAGGGCTTCGCCGGGCGGGTGATCCTGCTCGGGGAGGAGAGCGAGCGACCGTACGAACGTCCGCCGCTGTCGAAGGGCTACCTCCTCGGCCGGCAGGACCGCACAGATTGTGCCGTCACCGTCGTGGCGCCCACCCTGACGCCGCTGCATGCTGCGCTGGGCCCGGAAATGGGTGGTTTCTTCGCCGACCTCCACCGCCGGCACGGCGTCGAGTTCCTGCTCGGCAGCGGCGTCACCGGCATCCAGGGCGACGGGCGGGTCTCAGCGGTCGTCACCACCGATGGCCGCCTCGCCGCCGATGCCGTGGTCATCGGCATCGGCGTTCACCCGAACACCGACCCCGCCGAACAGGCCGGCCTCACCCTCGATCACGGCGGCGACCGCGGCATCGTGGTCGACGCCCGGCTTCGTACCGACGATCCCGACATCTACGCGGCAGGCGATGTCGCCAGCGGCCCCAGCAGCCGGTACGGCAGGCGGATCCGCGTGGAGCACTGGGCCAACGCCATCGGCGGCGGACGAGCCGCAGCCAGAGCCATGCTCGGGCAGGACGTCACCTACGACGACCTGCCGTACTTCTTCTCCGACCAGTACGACGTCGGCATGGAGTTCGCCGGCTGGTTCGCCCCAGGCGGCTACGACCGCGTCATCACCCGAGGAGACGTCGCGGGGCACGCGTTCCACGCCTTCTGGCTCAGCGCGAACCGCATCGTGGCGGGCATGCACGTCAACCTCTGGGACGAGGGTATCGGTGCCGTCCAGGAGTTGATCCGCGGCCGGCGGCCGATCGACCCGGTAAGGCTCGCCGACGGCTCCATCCCGCTCGCCGCCCACATCGACGGCCGCCCGGCGTAACTGTCCGCCCCTCTGATCGACCAGGTTCCGGACAGTGCCCTACTGATCGCGGACCTGATCCGGATGCTGTCAGCCGACGGCCGCACCACCGGCCTGGGCGAAGCCTTCGCCCACTACGGCCGCGTCTTCAAACCCTGCACCTGCTGCAGTTCCTGCACGACGGCGGCTACCGCCGGATGATCGGTACCCAGCTGAACGTGCAGGAGGCCCGGCACCGGGAGGGAATGGAAGACCAGCTCGGCGCACTCGGCCTGGCCTGGAACGCGGTCATCTGGTGGAACAGCCTCTACATCGACGCCGCCGTCGGCCAGCTGCGCGAGCAGGGCTTTCCGGTGACACGGCCCTTCCACGAGCTGGGGTAACTCTGCCTGAGCTCACTACTAGGCCCTCCGCCCGGGTCCGTGTCACCAGGGAAAAGTAGCGCTGCGTGACGATGATGACTGTGGACAGCGCCGGGCGGTGGGTCCGCCCCGGTAGCGGTTGTCAGTGGATCACGTCGAAGATCTGCTTTTGCAGGCCGTTGGCGTAGACGTCGTGCTCGATGAGCTTCAGTTTCTGGGTGTCCTTGTCCGTGGTGCTGAACAGTCGCTTTCCGGCGCCGAGCAGCAGCGGGAAGACGAGCAGGTGGTAGCGGTCGATCAGGCCGGCGTCCGAGAGGCTGTGGTTCAAGGAGGCGCTGCCATGGACGATGATCGGGCCTCCCTCGGTCTGCTTGAGGGCGGCGACCTGGTCGAGTGAGCGCAGGATCGTGGTCTCGCCCCAGTGGGTGACCAGGTTTTCCTCGGTGAGGGTGGTGGAGACGACGTACTTCGGCATCTTGTTGTAGTGGGGGAATTCCTCCATATTCGGCCAAACTGGGCTGAACACCTCATAGCTGACCCGGCCCATCAGGATCGCGGTGGCTTCCATCTGCTCCCGCCCCTTGATCTCGTAGGCCTCGGGGAGGAACTCGACGTCCTTGAAGGTCCATCCGGAGTTCCGGTAGCCCGGTTCGCCGCCCGGGGACTCGACGACACCGTCGAGCGAGATGAAGGCAGTGCTGATCAGAGTACGCATTGAAGATTCCTTGCTCTGTCGTGTGTGTATTTAGGCTGCTCCGTTGCACGCTTGGGCCGCGTTGGAGCGCGGAGAGCGGTTGTTCCGGCGGCACCGGGAGTGGTCCAGTCCCCGGCGGCCCGACGGTGTCGGCGGCGTACGCGTGTACCTGTGGGGGCTGTCAGGCGAGGAGCCCGGTCAGCCACTGCTGCCAGGCCACCTCGGCCCCGTCCGTGTTCCGCCCAAAGAGGTGATGGAACATCAGCACCACGCCGGCGAAGTGGAGGAAGGTGTAGATCCCGTCCGCGGTGCGGACCTTGATGCGCTCGTCGTCCGACCAGACCACTTCGCCGTCAAGTGGCGGCAGGTCCGCCGGTTCGGCGTGCGCCCGAGCGCCCACGGCGACCGGCGTGGGCAGTGACAGCCCGCGGGTGAGCGCCGCGTGAACCTCCTGCGCCGAGCGTCCGTCCGACGGCGCGACGGCGAAGACGGGGACACCGGCGCGTCCTGGGAAGTGCGTCAGGTACTCGCGGAGCGTGTGGAGGTGGAAGGGCCAGCCGCGGCGCAGCGCGTCGTACTCGTCCTGCCAGTCGTCGCCGAGCACGCCGCTGTGAACGACGCGGAGCACGGTGCTGCCGCCGTCCCGTCCCTCGATCAGGTACTCGAATGCCATGAACCTGCCATCCTCGGTGGTGGCCGTGCGGGTGGCGAAGCGTTTGCCGGGTTCGTAGGCGGTGATCACCGCCTCCTCCCGGCGGCCTCCCGTGTCCATGGCGGCGACTCCGCCCTCGCGTGGCTCGACCTCGTTGCGGCCCATGAACCAGGAGTCGATCCCCGGTCCGGTGGCGATCGCCTCCCAGACCCGTTCCGGACTTGCCGACAGGGTCGTCTCCAGCTCGATCTCGAAGGGGTGGGTCATCGACGGTTCTCCTGTCCTGCTTCGGATTCGTCTTCGTACGCCCCCGCGCCTGCCTGCCGGGTGCCGGGCGAGCTCGTCCGGGCGCCGGGTTGCGCGGGGATCTGGTGGAATCCGACGACCACCCGGTGGTTCCGGCCCTGCGGCGCGAACTCGTCGTGGTATCGGCCGACAAGGGCCGTCACGGCCTGGGCCAGTTCGTCGGCGAAGGCCGACCGGTCGGCCGCGGTGGCGAACCGCACCTCCGCGTCGATGCCGAAGGTGGCGACCTGCCGCCGGGCCCGGGAGGCGCCGGTCAGCAGGGTCCCGACCTCCTGCACCAGCCGGGCCCCCAGCGCCAGCAGCCAGCGAGCGGACAGCTGGTCCGGAGACCGGGAGGGGTCCGGGCTGACGGCGGCCAGGACGCTGGGAGAGATCACATAGGAGGCGGCGGTAGCGCGGTACACCCGTTCGGTGACGCTGCCCTTGCGCCGCTCCTCGGCGAGTTCGACCAGCCCATGACGCTCCAGTTCCTTCAGGTGGTAGTTGACCTTCTGCCGGGGAAGCCCCAGCCGGGCGGCCAGCATGGTGGCCGAGCCGGGCTCGGCCAAGGCGGCGAGGATCCGGGACCTGATCGGATCCAGGGACGCCTCGGCCGCAGCGGGTTCTTCGATCACAGCGACTTCCAGCACCGCTCCAGGATTCAGCCGACCAAGAAATTTGTCAAGACAGTTTTAGTTGTCGGGGCTGAGCGGTGTGCAACGTCATCGTGGATAGAAGCCGAGCAAGGTCATGGCGACGCTGGATGAGGCTCCCGATCTCACAGCAGACCGGGAGAACCCTCATCCGCCGCACTCCCGTTACGGGCTGGTCCACACCAGCCGTGATCGCTCCGCAACGAACCCGAGACGTAACGCGGAGTTACTTTTCCCTGGTGACACGGCCCCGAGTGGGGCCGTCCTGGGCGCCGACCTCCGCTTCACCGCCATCATGGTCGCCGGTTCGATCGCCGGCGCTCTGCTCGGCGGCCTGCTGCTTGGCGTAATCCCCGACCTGGTTCTCATCCCCGCCCTGGCCGTCATCCTGCTGATCTCGGCGGTCAAGAAGGTCCGCCACGCAGCCCCCAACACCTGACACCCCGGCGCCAGGCCTCACCGGCGCCGCGCGGCAGGGTGACGGCCCTCCTGCCAGCGGGCCAGCGCCTCGGGCGAGACGCGGGCGTAGCGGGCGAAGTGGCATGTTCGAACAGCTCGGCGGCACGCCGGTAGGACAGCCGGGCACGCCCAGAGTCGGGGTCGACGTCGGCCGGCGGCAGCGGAACGCGGGCGCGCCGGTCGGTGAGGAAGACCGGGCCGGTGCGCCGGCCGTCCAGCAGGCGGGGCAGAAGGCGGGCGGTGGCCGTTTGCCAGACGATGACGTCGACCGCGCCGCCCTTGCGCCGGACCTTGGCCTGGCGGTTGCGCACGTCGAGCTCGTCGATGTCGAGGGCCAGAACCTCTTCGGCCCGGGCCGCGCTCTCATACAGCAGCCGAACCAGGGTCCGCTCGCGTAGCGGGAGGCGCGGCCGGGTCAGCAGCGCCTCGACCTGGCCGCGGTCGAGGGCCTTAGTGTGGTCTGGGATGCGGGTCCGCCGCCGGATGCGGCGCAGCGGGTCGTCAGCCAGCCAGCCCTGATCGCGCCACCAGGCGCAGGCAGAGCCGAGCGCGTCCATCCGGGCGTTGAAAGTGGCCGCGGCCGCCGTCCCCCCAGCGACCGGTGAACCAGTCGGCCAGGCAGTCGGCGCCCGCCTCGCCCTCCAGCTCCGACAGTGGCGCGGCGGCGCTGAGCTCAGCGGTCAGGGCGCGCAGCGCGATCGCGTACGCCTTGGCGGTGTTGCGGTTGGCGATGGCGGTCAGGAACGCTTCGACCGCCGCGCCGAGCGCGGGAGAGCCCGGGTGCGGGGTGAGCCGGTGCACCGTCGCCATGGGGAACCTCCGGAGCTCTATCGCAGATAAGCAGCAGGAGTCGCCGGTGCCGCGGCGGGGTGTTCTCCCAGGACGGCGCCGACGTGACCGCAGATAATCGGTCACTATCTGCGGTAGCTGACCATGATCGGTTCTACCGCTGATTTCTGCATCCAGACTCCTCGAAGCCCTACCGCCAAGATCCGGCCCGATCTTTCCTGGAGGCCTACCTGGCGGAGCGGCGGGCCAGCGCGGAGATCGAGTGGAACTGGCCCTGGGCCGCGAAGGCCGGCGTTATGGAGTGAGGACCACCTTGTTGCACTCGTCCTGCTTGTTCTTGAACAGCTCGAACGCGTGCGGCGCCTCGCTGAGCGGCATCCGGTGCGAGATGACGAAGCTCGGATCGATCTCGCCCTCGCGGATCCGCTGCAACAGCGGCTCCGTGTAGCGCTGCACGTGGCACTGGCCGGTGCGGATGGTCAGCGACCGGTTCATGACGGCGCCCATCGGGAACTTGTCCACGAATCCGCCGTAGACGCCGATGACGGACACCACGCCGCCGTTGCGGCAGGCCATGATGGCCTCGCGCAGCACGTACGGGCGCTCGGTCTCCAGCCGGGCGGCCTGCTTGGTGCGGTCGTAGGCGTACATGGCCGGAGTCGGATGGTGGGCCTCCATGCCGACGGCGTCGATGCAGGCGTCCGGGCCGCGCCCGAAGGTCATGTCGCGCAGCGCGTCCAGCACGTTCACCTCCTCGTAGTTGAGGATCTCGGCGCCGGTCCGCTGGACCCGCCTGAGCCGGTACGGGAAGCGGTCGATGACGATGACCCGGTCGGCGCCGAGCAGGAACGCGCTGGCCGCGGCAAACTGCCCGACCGGCCCCGCGCCCCAGATCGCGATCGTCTGGCCCGGCTTGATGTCGCACATCTCCGCACCCATGAAGCCGGTGGGGAAGATGTCCGACAGGAACAGCACCTTCTCGTCCGGCAGGTCGTCCTCGACCTTGATGGGACCGACGTCGGCGAACGGGACGCGCACGTACTCGGCCTGTCCGCCGGGGAAGCCGCCCAGCATGTGGGAGTAGCCGAAGATGCCGGCGGACGCGTGGCCCATCAGCTTCTCGGCGATCCCGGCGTTGGGGTTGGAGTTCTCGCACACGGAGTAGAGGCCCTCTTCGCAGGCGAAGCAGGCGCCGCAGGCGATCGGGAACGGCACCACGACGCGGTCGCCGACATGCAGGTTGCGCACGCCGGAACCGACCTCGACGACCTCGCCCATGAACTCGTGGCCGAGCACGTCGCCCTTCTTGACGGTGGGGATGTAGCCGTCCACGAGGTGCAGGTCGGAGCCGCAGATCGCGGTGGAGGTGACGCGGACGATCGCGTCGCGCGCGTTGAGGATCTGCGGGTCGGGAACGTCTTGGATCTCCAGGCGGTTGCGGCCCATCCACACGTTGGCTTTCATGCCCGTCCTCCGATCGGTTGTGCGGGACGCTGGCGGAGCTGGCGCAGGGCGCGGTGGCCCTCGGGGCTGCCCTCGGAGCGGACCACCTCGCCGGTCTCCATGACCTGCTTGAAGCGGCGCAGGTCGTCGCGGACCTGCTGCTCGGGGTGCTCGCCGAACATCCGGGCGACGGCGGCGGCGAGCTTGCGGCCGGGCGCGCCGTATTCCAGCGAGACGTCCACGACGGTGCCGCGCCCGCCGGGGCCGTCGGTGAAGCCGACCAGGCCGGCGGTGGAGACGCCGGCGCCGGGCACCGACCGCCAGGCGATCAGGTCGCCGGCCCGCTCGTCGATGATTTCGGCCTCCCACTCCAGGTCGACGATCGGGCCCTGAGCCTTCCAGCGGGAGCGGCGCTGGTTGATGGTGCGTACCGAGTCCAGGTGCACCATGAAGGAGGGCAGGTTTTCCAGGTCCCGCCAGAAGCGGTAAACCTCCTCGCGCGGCTTGTTGATGATGATGGAGGCGCGCACCTGCAGCGGGCCCTTGGCCTTGGCGGTGCCGCCCCGGGCGCAGGCGACGTCGAGGGCGGTGATCCCGGCGACCGCGCCGAGCGCGGCCAGCGCGCGGGTGCGGCGGG
>NZ_QNFZ01000230.1 GCF_003313395.1 Nonomuraea lactucae
CGTGGCGTCCGGCCCGCCGGGGCCCTGCCCGCCCCCGCCGCAGGCGGCCTGGCTCATACCGCACGCGGCCAGCACGGCGAGGCCCGCCCCGAAGCGGGCCGCCCTCCCGGACCGGGACGAGCGTGATCGGTTCATACCCTCGTGATGCCCGGTGCGCGAGCCCGCGAAGCAGCGGCGTCCCCGGCACCGAGAAGGGCCCCGCGCCGCCGCGCGGGGCCCGGTCCCGGTCAGGTCAGACGGTCTCGTAGACGGACGCCTCCTGCTCCACGGCGGGAGCCCTGCGGCGCGAGCGCAGTCCGAGAGCGGAGATGCCCAGGCCCACCAGGGCGAGGACCAGCGACACCGCGATGGCCGCGCGGAGGGCGCCGATGGACGTCCCGCCGGAATCCCCCGAGGTGAGCACCGCGGTGACCACGGCCAGCACGATCGCGCCGCCGACCTGGCCCGAGGTGTTGAGCAGCCCGGAGGCCAGGCCCTGCTCGTCGTCGTCCACGCCGCTCGTGGCCTGGATGTTCAGCGAGGGGAACGACAGAGCGAACGCGATGCCCAGCAGCACCATGCCGGGGATGACCAGGCCGCCCAGGCTGGGGCTCTCGTCGATGCCGAGGAACATCGCGTAGCCTCCGGCCAGCGCGGCGGCGCCGACGACGATCAGCTTGCCGGTGCCGAACCTGTCGGCGAACTCGCCCATCCTGGTCGAGGTGACCGCGACCAGCAGCCCGGCGGGCAGGAACGCGAGCGCCGTGCCGAGGGCCGACCAGCCCAGCAGGTTCTGGAAGTACTGCATGGCGACGAACTGGAAGGACACGTACGAGCCGAAGAGGATGAGCAGCCCGAGGTTGGCCCGGACCAGCGAGCCGGAGCGCAGGATGCCCAGCCGCACCAGCGGGTGCTTCATCCGCAGCTCGGCGAGGACGAACAGCCCGAGCAGCGCGGCGACGCCGGCCAGCGAGCCGATCGTGCGCAGCGAGCCCCAGCCGGCCTCCGGCGCCTGCACGACGGTGAAGACGAGCAGCAGCATCGAGGCGGTGATCAGCACGGCGCCGAGCACGTCGTGGCCGCCCTCGGCGGTGTCGTCGTTACCGCGTGGCAGCACCCTGAGCGCGGCCACCAGCGCGACCACCGCGACCGGCACCGGCATCAGCAGCGTCCAGCGCCAGCCGATCTCGGTCAGCAACCCGGAGATCACCAGCCCGAGCGAGTAGCCGCTGGCGCCGCTGGCGGTGAAGACGCTCAACGCCCTGTTGCGCAGTGGGCCCTCGGGGAACGTCGTGGTGATGATGGACAGCGCCGCCGGTGCGGTGAACGCGGCGCTCACCCCCTTGACGAACCTGGCGACGATCAACAGGGTGCCGTCGTCCACGAGGCCGCCGAGCAGCGACGCCACGGCGAAGACGCCCAGCGCGACCAGGAACACCCTGCGCCGCCCGAGCAGGTCGGCGGTCCTGCCCCCGAGCAAGAGAAGACCGCCGTAACCGAGCACGTAGCCGCTGACAACCCACTGCAGAGAAGAGGTGGAAAGCCCGAGATCGTGCTGGATGGACGGCAGCGCCACGCCGACCATCGACACGTCAAGGGCGTCAAGGAAGATCACAGCGCAGAGCACGGCGAGCGCGCCCCAACGGGAGGAGAAAGAGGACATGTGTCAGCACATTACATGCATCCGCATCTAATGCAAAGGCATTTAATTCCTTTGCATGTTTCTCCGCGAAGTGGTAGCCTCCGCGTCATGGACGAGGAGTTCGTCGTCGGGACCTGGCATTACGTCCTGGCCAAGCACGCGAAGGCGATGTGCGCGCTGGAGCGTGAGCTCGGCGACAAGCACGGTCTGGGCGCGAGCGAGTTCGAGGTGCTCGACCGGATGGTCCGCCACGACAAGAAGCTGCGCCTCCAGGAGCTCTGCGACGAGGTCCACCTGAGCCAGAGCGCCCTGTCCCGCGTCGTCGCCCGCCTGGAGAAGGGCGGGCTCGTCACGCGCGGCGTGTGCGACGCCGACCGGCGCGGAGTCTTCGTCTGCATCACCGACGAGGGCCGCGCCCGCCACACCGAGGCGCTCCCGACCCAGCGCGCCGTCCTCGCCGGCGTGTTCAGCGACACTCCCGCCCTGACCGGCTGACGGGCCGCGCGGCGACCCGCAACCCCTGGGCGACCGGCTAGGCCGTGACGCGGTCGATCACCAGAGGCAGGAGCTCCTGGCTCGCCGACCCCCCTACCTCGTAGCCGCCCTCCAGCGCGGCCAGAGCGCGCCCGAACCTGGCCGGCTCGTCGGTGTGCAGCGTCATCAGCGGCTGTCCCGCGCGCACCGGATCGCCCGGCTTGGCGTGCAGCGTGATCCCCGCACCGAACGAGACAGGGTCCTCCTTGCGGGCCCGCCCCGCGCCGAGCCGCCACGCCGCCAGGCCCACCCCGTACGCGTCCAGCCTGGCCAGCACTCCCGACGACGGAGCGTCCACGGTCATCGTCTCGGCCGCCACGGGCAGCGCGGCGTCCGGGTCGCCGCCCTGGGCCGTGATCATGCGGCGCCAGGCGTCCATGGCCGAGCCGTCGCCGAGCGCGTCGGCCGGGTCCTTGCCGGCGACCCCGGCCGCCTCCAGCATCTCCCTCGCCAGCCGTACCGTGAGCTCCACCACGTCGGACGGGCCGCCGCCCGCGAGCACCTCGACCGACTCGGCGACCTCCAGCGCGTTGCCCACGGCGACGCCGAGCGGCTGATCCATGGCCGTGAGCAGCGCCACCGTCCGCACGCCCGCGTCCGTGCCGAGCGCGACCATGGTCTCGGCCAGCTCGCGGGCCCGCTCGGCGGTCTTCATGAACGCCCCGGAGCCGACCTTCACGTCGAGCACCAGCGAGCCGGTGCCCTCAGCGATCTTCTTCGACATGATGGACGAGGCGATCAACGGGATCGACTCGACCGTTCCGGTGACGTCGCGCAGCGCGTACAGCTTCTTGTCGGCGGGCGCCAGCCCGGAGCCGGCCGCGCACACGACCGCGCCGGCCGTCCGCAGCACCGAGAGCATCTCCTCGTTGGACAGCGAGGCCCGCCAGCCGGGGATCGACTCCAGCTTGTCGAGGGTGCCCCCGGTGTGGCCCAGGCCGCGGCCCGAGAGCTGCGGCACGTACGCGCCGCAGGCGGCCACCAGGGGCGCGAGCGGGAGCGTGATCTTGTCGCCGACCCCGCCCGTGGAGTGCTTGTCAGCGGTGGGCCGGTCGAGCGCGGACCAGTCCATGCGCTCGCCGGAGCGGATCATCGCCCGCGTCCAGGCGGCGATCTCGCGCCGGTCCATGCCGTTGAGCAGGATGGCCATGGCCAGGGCCGACATCTGCTCGTCGGCGACCACGCCCCGGGTGTAGGCGTCGATCACCCACTCGATCTGGGCGGTGGTCAGCTCGCCGCCGTCGCGCTTGGTGACGATGACCTCGATGGCGTCCATCACGCGGTCCTGGACAGGTCGTCGGGACCGAACGCGTACGGCAGGAGCTCGGCCATCCGCTTGGGCCCGTCCACGGTCTCGACCAGCAGGTCTTGGCCACCGAACTCGAACAGCAACTGCCGGCAGCGACCGCACGGCATGAGCAGCTCGCCGTGGCCGTCCACGCAGGTGAACGCCACCAGCCGGCCGCCGCCCGAGGCGCGCAGCGCGGAGACCAGGCCGCACTCGGCGCACAGCCCGAGGCCGTAGGAGGCGTTCTCCACGTTGCAGCCCGTGACGACCCGGCCGTCGTCGACCAGGGCGGCGGCGCCGACGGGAAAGTGGGAGTAGGGCGCGTAGGCGTGGTGCATGGCCTCGGTCGCCAGGGCACGCAGCCCGTCCCAGTCGATGCTCATCAGTGTTGCTCCCCCCGCCGGTAGCGCACGCCGTCGGCCTTGGGCATCCGCAGTCGCTGCGAAGCCACGAGCAGCACGAGCAGCGTGAGCACGTGTGGTGTCATGTAGACGAAGTTGTCCGGCAGCCTGTCGACCGTCATCCAGAGCCAGAAAAGCACGACGGCGCCCCCGGCGGCGGCGGCCAGCATCGTGTAGTCCCTGGCACTCCTGGTCACAGCCACCTCGGCCTGTACGGGCGACAGCAACACGCGGATCCGGAGGCCGATGTAGATCAGCAGCAGCACCGCGCCGAAGAGCAGGAACGAGGTGACGGCGGCTGAGCTGCGCAGTTGCAGGCCGTCGGCGTAGCCGAACAGCGCGGCGCCACCGGCGAGACCGCCCGGCCGCCAGTTGCCGAAGATCATGGCGGCCAGGCCGATGAAGCCCTTGCCCCCGGTCTGCCCCTCGACGTACTTGGTGCTGACGAACACCAGGAACACGCCGCCGAGCCCGGCGAACGCGCCGGAGATGACGACCGCGGCGTACTTGATCAGGTAGACGTTCACGCCCAGCGACTCGGCCGCCCACGGGTTCTCGCCGGCCGAGCGCAGCCGGAGCCCGAAGGCCGTGCGCCAGAGCACGAAGAACGTCAGCGGCAGCATCAGCACGGCCAGGATGACCAGCACGTTCACGTCGTGGGTGAGCCCGCGCAGGATGCCCGCGAGGTCGGAGACCAGGAACCAGTGGGTCCGCTCCAGGCTGCCCAGCCAGTCGGGGCCGGAGGACAGCGCTGGCAGGCTGATCGCGGGAGCCTCCGACTTCAGCGGCGGGGAGGTGGTGATGCCCGCGCCGGCCTCGGCCGCCCCCGTGCCCTCCTTGTAGAGGACTTCGGACAGGAAGCGGGTGATGCCGGGGCCGAGCAGGTTGATCGCGACGCCGCTGATGATGTGGTCCACGCCGAACGTCACGGTCGCGACCGCGTGGATGAGGCCGCCCAGGGCTCCCGCGATCAGCCCGGCGGCCAGCGCGGCCTGCCAGCCCCACTGGTATCCGGCCCACCCGGCGAACCAGGTGCCGAGCACCATCATGCCTTCGAGGCCGATGTTGACCACGCCGGCCCGCTCGGCCCACAGCCCGCCGAGACCGGCCAGGCCGATCGGCACGGACAGCAGCAGCGCGGCGGAGAACGTGCCCGACGAGGTGATGTCGTTCTGCCCGGACAGGACCCGGACCAGCGACATGAGCAGGAGGAGCACGGCGACGCCGATGAGCGCCAGGTGGTACTTCCTGACCCGGGTGTCCGCGACGGATGTCATGCTGCCACCTCAACGGGAGTGTTCCGGCCGAGCTGCTGCGCGGCCCGCCGCTCCTCGCGGCGCAGCGCGACCCTGCTCGTGATCTCGTTGGCGACGACCACCAGGAGGACGATCGTGCCCTGCATGATCGCGATGACCGAGGGCGGCACGCTGGCGAACTGCAGCGGCCCCTGCGCGCGGTCCAGGAAGCCGAAGAGCAGCGCGGCGACCGCGATGCCCGCGGGCCTGTTGCGGCCCAGCAGGGCGACCGCGATGCCGAGGAAGCCCAGGCCGGGGGTGAAGTTGGAGCCGAAGGAGTGCTTGTCGCCGAGGATCTCGGGCAGCCCGATCAGCCCGGCGATGGCGCCGGACAGCACCATGGCGGAGATGACCATCTTCTTCGGATCGACGCCCGAGGCCAGCGCGGCCGAGGCGTTGAGGCCGCTCGCCATGACGTCGAAGCCGAACCTGGTCCGCTCCAGCACCACCCAGACCCCGACGCCGAGCAGGATCGCCACGGCCAGGAAGCCCCACAGGCCGCCACCGCGCGGCGCGGGCAGCCCGAACATCTCGAAGACGACGTTGAGGTCGGGGAACCAGGCCGACTCGGGCAGGACGGGCGTGTGGGTGGTGAGCTGTCCCTTCTCGCGGGCGCCGACGAAGGGGCCGCGCACGAGGAACGCAGTCAGGTTGATCGCGATGTAGTTCAGCATGATCGTGGAGATGACCTCGTTCACCCCCCTGCCGACCTTCATCAGCGCGGGGATCAGCGCGTAGAGGCCGCCGACGGCCGCGGCCACCACCATGATCGCCACGATCTGGATCGGCGCGGGCGCGGTGAACAGCGACCCGACGTAGGCCGCGCAGACTGCCGCGATCCGGTACTGGCCCTCCACGCCGATGTTGAAGAGGTTCATCCGGAAGCCGACGGCCACGGCGAGACCGGCGATGAACAGCGGGACCGACCGGTTGATCATGGTGGTGATGCCGTTGACCACCGACCGTTCGGTCTCGCCGAAGTTGAACAGCGCCGCGAACGCCGCCTGCGGGCTCGCGCCCGCCGCGATGATCGCCACGCTGGAGATCGCGACCGCCAGCACGATCGCGGCCATGGCACCTGCGACGGTGAGCAGCGCCCGGTAGAGCCCTGCGGGCATCACGCCTCCTCGGCGGCGGGGATGGCGCCGGTCATGTAGCCGCCCAGCCGCTCGGGCGTCACGTCGGAAGGGTCGAGCCGGGCGACGAGCCGCCCGCGGTAGATCACGTGCAGCGTGTCGGACAGGCCGATCAGCTCGTCGAGGTCGGCCGAGATCAGCAGCACGGCCAGGCCGGCCGCGCGGGCGTTGCGCAGGTGGTCCCAGATCGCGGCCTGCGCGCCCACGTCCACGCCCCGGGTGGGGTGGGCGGCGATCAGGAACCTCGGCCCGCTGCTCATCTCGCGGCCCACGATCAGCTTCTGCTGGTTGCCGCCCGACAGGGCCAGGGCCAGGGTGTCGACGCTCGGCGTGCGGACGTCGTACTCCTCGACGATGCGCGCGGTGTCGGCCTTGGCGGCGCGCCGGTCGATCCAGACGCCCTTGCGCGCCGGCTTCCTGGTCTGGTGGCCGAGCACGCGGTTCTCCCAGAGCGACGCCTCCAGGAGCAGCCCCTGGCGGTGGCGGTCCTCGGGGATGTAGCCGATGCCCTCCTCGCGGCGCCGCAGCGTGGTCCAGCCGCTGATGTCCTCGCCGCCCAGCGCGATGTCGCCGTGCACGGGCCGGATGCCCATGATCGCTTCGATCAGCTCGGACTGGCCGTTGCCCTCGACGCCGGCGATGCCGAGGATCTCGCCCTGGTGGATCTCGAACGACACGTCGTCCAGGAGCAGCCGCCTGCCCTCCTGGCGGAGCCGGTCCACGTACGCGCCGGCTGAGGCGCCCTTCGGCACGGGCCGGTGGCCGTCGGCCTCCATGGTCAGGCCGGACACCTTCAGCGCCACGGTGTCGGTCACCGTGGACTCGCGGGTCTCGGGCGTGGGCAGCTCGCTGCCGACCATCAGCTCGGCGAGCTGCCGCGCGGTGACGTCGCGCGGGTCGACGCTGGCGACCGTGGTGCCGCGCCTGATCACGGTGATCGCGTCGGCGATGCTCAGCACCTCGTCGAGCTTGTGGGAGATGAAGATGACGGTCAGGCCGCCCGCCTTGAGCTCCCGAAGGTTCTCGAAGAGCTCCTCGACCTCCTGCGGCACGAGCACCGCCGTCGGCTCGTCGAGGATGAGGATGCGGGCGCCCCGGTAGAGGACCTTGAGAATCTCCACGCGCTGGCGGTCGCCGACGCCGAGGTCCTCGACCAGCCGGTCGGGATCGACCTGCAGGCCGTGGCCGGCGGCGAGCTGCCTGATGCGCTCGCGGGCGCCCGTCGCGTCGAGGACGCCGCCCCGTCCCGGCTCGGCGCCGAGGACGATGTTCTCCAGCACGGTGAAGTTGTCGGCCAGCATGAAGTGCTGGTGAACCATGCCGATGCCGGCCGCGATGGCGTCGCTGGGGGTCCGGAAGGACATCTCCGCGCCGTTCACCTTGATGGTGCCCTCGTCCGGCCGCTGCATGCCGTACAGGATCTTCATCAGGGTGGACTTGCCCGCGCCGTTCTCCCCGACGATCGCGTGCACCGTGCCGGGTTCGACGGTGATGCGTATGTCGTGGTTGGCCACGACGCCGGGGAAGCGCTTGGTGATGCCCTCCAGCTCGACGGCCGGTGGCGCCGTGCCGAGGGTCTCGGTGTTCACTGGTCGCTCACCGCTCCTCATTTCGCTGCGCGGCCCCGTTCGCTGCTCACGTCCACTCCGGGCTCGGGGCGGATAGACGGAAGGCCCGGGGTCTCCGGGCCCTCGATCTGCGTTTCCACGTCAGGTTACGGCTTGGCCGGAACCGTGATCTTGCCGTCGATGATGTCCTTCTTGGCGGCGTCCAGCTTGTCCTTGATGTCGTCGATCTCGCCGCCGGTGGTGGCCAGGCCCACGCCGTCGACCTTGAGGTCGTAGATGACGTTGTTGCCGCCCACGGCGCCCTTGGCGCCGCCCTGGGTGCTGCCCTGGAACGCCTTGATGTACTCGAACACGCCGACGTCCACGCGCTTGAGCATCGAGGTCATGATGACCGACTGCAGGTCGGTCTCCTTGATGGTCTGGCGCTGGTCGGAGTCGACGCCGATGGCCTTCTTCTTGGCCGCCGCCGCCGCCTGGAACACGCCCAGGCCGGAGTCGCCGGAGGCGTGGTAAACGATCTCCGCGCCGTCCTGGAACATCTTCTCGGCCGCGACCTTGCCCTTGTCGGGGGCCTTGAAGCCGCTGAAGTCGCCGTCAGGGGTGAGGTACTTGACGTCGATCTTGGCGTCGCTCTTGACCGACTTGACGCCGGCCGCGAAGCCCGCCTCGAACTTCTTGATCAGGTCGTTCTCGACGCCGCCGACGAAGCCCACGTGGCCGCTCTTGGCCTTCAGGGCCGCGGCGACGCCCGCCAGGTAGGAGCCCTGCTCCTCAGCGAACAGCAGGCCCGTGACGTTCGGGGCGTTGGAGGCGGAGTCCACGACCGCGAACTGGATGTCGGGGTATTCCGCGGCGGCCTTCTTGATGTCCTCGCCGTAGGCGAAGCCGACGCCGATGATCGGGTTGTAGCCCGCGTCGGCGAGCTGGCGGAGCAGCTCACCGCGGTTGGAGCCGTCGGAGGCCGGGCTCAGGTCCTTGATCTCCGCGCCCAGATCGGTCTTCGCCTTCTCCAGACCCGCGTACGCGGCGTCGTTGAAGGACTTGTCTCCGCGCCCGCCCACGTCGAACGCGAGGCCGACCTTGAGAGCGCCCGCCTTGGGCGCGTCGCTGGCTCCCGCGCTGGGCTGGGCGCTGGACGTGGTGCCCCCACCGGTGTTGCCGCCGCAGGCCGCGGCTGCCATGAGCATGGCGCCGGCCATCGTGCCGACGGCCATCCTGCCGAATCGCTTGCCGAGCAAGTCGACTCCCTTCCATTTCCCCGCCGTCAGACTTCATCGCAGGCGCGAAGAAAAGTACGGCAACCCTGCACGGAAGATAGTTGGTCAAGCAGTGCCCTCCAAACCTGCACACAGGGTCGCAATCGGTCCGTTATCGACATCATTCGCGTCCGTGACCTGAGTCTGGGGGAGCCTTTGAGGGGGATGGTCCCGGAAAGATTTACCCAAGCTTGACGGGCCGGGGGCCCTTGCCGAGCGGTCGATCATGACAGAGATTCCCGTCATAGGTTGATATTTCCTGTGGAGATCGCATGCATCCTCGCAAGACCCTCGCCGTGCCCCTGGCCGCGGCTCTCGCCATGGCCCTGACCATCGCCGCACCGGCCCGCGCCGACACTCCCTCCATCAAGGTGGAGAACGGCGCCACCCAGCCGGTCTTCTCGCGCGCCGAGGCAGTCAAACAGACCGTCTACGTGGAGGTGGAGGGCACCGACAGCGACGGCGACGGCAAGCCCGACCGCGTCGCCGTGGACATCCTGCGCCCCAAGGAGACCGAACAGGGCCTGAAGGTTCCGGTGATCATGGAGGCCAGCCCCTACTACGCGGGCGGCAACGACGTCGCCAACCACCCAGTGGACGTCGACGCGAACGGCAACCCGCTGCCCACCCTGCTCTCGCTCACCGACAAGCTGCTCGCGGAGCCGTTCGACGGCTACTACGACAATTACTTCGTGCCGCGCGGCTACGCCGTCGCGCTCGTCGAGAACCTCGGCAGCGGACGCGCCACCGGCTGCCCGACCACCGGCGACCGCAACGAGACGGCGGGCCCCAAGGCCGCCATCGACTGGCTGAACGGCCGCGCCAAGGGCTTCACCGCCGAGGGTGAGCCGGTCGACGCGACCTGGTCGACCGGCAAGGTCGGCATGATCGGCGTCTCCTACAACGGCACCCTGCCCAACGCCGTCGCCGCGACCGGCGTGCGGGGCCTGGAGACGATCGTCCCGATCGCCGCGATCTCGTCCTGGTACGACTACTACCGGGCGAACGGCGGCGTGCTCGCGCCGGGCGGCTTCCAGGGCGAGGACGCGGACGTACTGGCCAAGTACGTGCTCACCCGCGCCGACGGCGAGCGGGTCTGCGCGCCGGTCGTCGACCACCTCACAGCGACGCAGGACCGCGTCACCGGCGACTACAGCCGCTTCTGGGACGCCCGCAACTACCTCAACGACGTGGGCAAGGTGAAGGCCAGCGTCTTCCTGGTGCACGGGCTCAACGACTGGAACGTCAAGACCAAGCAGTTCGCCCAGTGGTGGTACGCCCTGTCCAAGCGCCACGTGCCGCGCAAGATCTGGCTCCACCAGGGCACGCACATGAACCCCTTCAGCCTCCGCACCGTCGAGTGGCTCCGCCAGTTGCACGGCTGGTTCGACCACTGGCTGTACGGCATCGACAGCGGCATCATGCGCGAGCCGCAGGCCGACGTGGAGACCGCGCCCGGCGCCTGGGAGCGGCACGGCTCATGGCCCGTCCCCGGCGCCAGGCCGGTCCGCCTCCACCTCGACACGGGCTCCAGGCTGGGCCTCCTCCCCCACCCGCTCGCGCCCCGCGAGTCGTTCACCGACCAGAAGACCCGCACGGCCGAGCAACTGGCCGAGTCGGCCCCGGCCCCGGACCCCAACCGCTTGGCCTACCTCACGCCCGCACTCCCGGCCGACCTGCGGATCTCCGGCACCCCGGAGGTGTCGGTCCGGGCCTCGCTGCGGGACGGCGCCTCGCCGTACCTGACGGCGCTCCTGGTCGACTACGGCACGGACGTCCGCGCCGACGGCACCCTCGTCCCCACCGGCGAGACCCTCTGCTACGGGCAGGGCGTGCCGGGTGACACCGGCTGCACCAACCTGCGCAGGCTGGGCACGGCCACGACCCCGTACAAGATCGTCACCCGTGGCTGGCTCGACGTGCGCAACCGCCACCGCCCCGACCGCACCGACCGTCTGCTTCCCGGCCGCGAATACTCCTTCACCTGGGACTTCCAGCCCACGGACCACGTCTTCAAGAAGGGCCACCGGCTCGGCCTCGTGATCCTCTCCACGGACCGGGACTACACGCTCCGCTACCCGGAGGGCACCAGGATCACCGTCGCCCCCGGCCGCTCGTCAATCACCCTCCCGGTCTCCCCGGGAGTTCTCCCGTAACCCTCCGCCGGCTCCGCGCCCGCCGGGCGCGG
>NZ_QNFZ01000231.1 GCF_003313395.1 Nonomuraea lactucae
TGGCGGGCGGCGACTCCGGCCAGGGGAGCCGCCCCGCGCAGCGGAGCGACCGCCCCGCGGTCACGCAGACCGGCGCCGACGACCTGGGGGCGGACGAGGGCGCCACCATGGGCGACGCGGTGACCGACGACCCCGCCGACGGCGGCGACCCCGGCGCTGACACCGGCACCGACACAGCCACCGACACCGGAGCCACGGGCGACGAGAGCAAGGGCGGCGACCGCAGGGGCACGGGCACCCGCAAGGGGACGAACGTCGGCACCGGCCAGAAGCCCACCTCGTCACCCTCCGCCCCGCCCCGATCCGACACGGACGGCACAGCGGAGGACACTGGCGCGGCGGACGGCCCCGCCGGCGAGGTGCCCGGCCAGTGCGCCACGAGCGGCTGCTGACCAGCCGCCCCGGTACGTGGCGCCGCGGGCGAGACCGCTGAGGCAGGTCGAGCGCCGGGATCCGGAAGTGGCTCAGGAGTTCGGGCGTCCACTGGCCCTGTGGGCCGGGACAGCCGCGTTTGTAAGGTCCCGGTATGACCACAGACAGAGCCGCCCGGCTGCGCGACCTCCATGTGCCGGGCAAGCCCGTGATCCTGCCGAATGTCTGGGACGCCGCGTCGGCCCGCGCCGTCGTGGACGCCGGGTTCCCCGTGGTGGCCACGGGGAGCGCGGCGATCTCCCGGGTGCTCGGTCACGACGACCGTGAGGCGACCCCCGTCGCCGAGATGATGGAGGTGATCGCCCGGATAGCCCGTTCGGTGGACGTCCACGTCACCGCCGACGTCGGCGGCCCGGTCAACGTGTTCTTCCGGCCCGGCCTGCCATCGTTCGCCAGGCTGGCCGAGCTGGGGGTGGCCAGGGTGAGCTTCGGCGACGGCCTGCACCGGGTCGTGCACGACCACGCCCGCGCCCTGTTCCAGGCGATCGCCGAGGGGCGTGATCCGTACCGCTAGGTCAGGGGAGCGTCGCCAGCCGGCCGTCCACGTACGGGAGGATCTTGGTGCGCGGCAGGTGGACGAGGAACTCCTCCACCCCCGGCACCCCGTCCTCGCGCGGCACCTTCGCCCGGACCGGCTGCCCGGCCAGGTCGACCTCCAGCACGCGCTGCGCGCCGTGGTCCTGGACGCCGCGCAGCCTGGCGGGGAAGGTGTTGGCCCCCGGCTCGGTGACGATCCTGACGTACTCGGGCCGGATCCCCACCTGCGGCCTGGCGGTGACCTGCGGCGCGTCCCACGCCGCGGCCAGCGGCCGGCCGCCGAGGCTGAGTCCCTCGCGGGCGTGCTCCACGGTCAGGAAGTTCATCGGCGGCGACCCGATGAACCAGCCCACGTACGTCGAGGAGGGAGCCTCGAAGAGCTGCTCGGGGGTGCCCTGCTGCACGACCCGGCCGCCGTCCATGACGAGCAGCTCCTGCGCGAAGCTCATCGCCTCGTACTGGTCGTGGGTCACGTAGATCACCGTCGGCCTGAACTGCTCGGTGATCTCCCGGATCTTGCGGCGGAGCGTGAACTTGAGCTGCGGGTCGATCGTGGTGAGCGGCTCGTCCATCAGCAGGGCCGCCACGTCGTCGCGGACGAGGCCACGGCCCAGCGAGATGAGCTGCTTGTCGTCGGCGGTGAGCCGCCTGGCCTGCTGCCGTAGCCGGCCGCCGAGGTCGAGCGCCTCGGCCACCTGGCGGACCTTGGCGTCGATCCTGGCCCGATCCCAGCGGCGGCAGCGCAGCGGGAACGCCAGGTTGTCGTAGACCGTCATCGACCTGTAGATGACGGGGAACTGGAAGACCTGAGCGATGTTGCGGGCCTTGGTGGGCAGGTCCGTGACGTCGGCGCCGTCGAAGAGCACCCGGCCCCGCGACGGCGTGACCAGCCCCGACAGGATGCCGAGCAGCGTGCTCTTGCCGCAGCCCGACGGCCCGACCAGGGCATAGGTCCTGGCGTCCTCGAAGGTCAGCCGGAGCGGCTTGAGAGCCCATCGCTCCTCGGCGGCGTCCGGCACGTAGCTGTGCCCCACGTCGGCCAGGTCGAGTCTTGCCATGTCAGCGCCCTCCAGCCAGTACGGTCTCGCAGGCGGGGGACCGGACGAGCGCCCCCTCCTCGTCGAAGGCGAACAGCCGCTCGGGCCGCAGCCGCATGAAAACCTGCTCGCCGAGGGCGACGTCGTGGATGCCCTCGATCTGCATGACGAACGGGGTCTGTCCGGCGACGGCGTGCACGAACGTCTCCGACCCCGAGATCTCGACGAACGTCACCTCGCCCTCGACCCCGGACTGGGCCAGGCCGACGTCCGTCGCGCGCAGCCCGAACTGGTAGGCGCCGTCCGCCAGCCCGGCGAGATGGCCGGGCACGCCGCCGGCCGGCAGGCCCGCCACCGTGATGAGGTCACCGTCGATCCGGCCCGGGAAGACGTTCATGGGCGGGTCGTTGACGATCCGGGCCACCGTGGTCGTCGCGGGCCGGTCGAAGACCTCGTGCGGCGCGCCCGCCTGGACGATCCGACCCTCGTGCATGACCAGCACGACGTCGCCGAGCATCATGGCCTCCGCCGGATCGGTGGTCGTGTAGATCACCACCGCGTCGCCCTGGTCGGAGAAGAGGGTCTTGAACTCCTCGCGCAGCTGCTCGCGGAGCTTGTAGTCGAGGTTGGCGAACGGCTCGTCGAACAGCAGAATGCTTGCCTCGCGCGCCAACGCGCGGGCGATCGCCACCCGCTGCTGCTGGCCGCCCGAGAGCTGGGACGGCCTGCGCTCCTTGAACTCGGCCAGCCCCACGCGGGCCAGGCTCTGCTCCACGCGCCGCTCGATCTCCTCCCGCGCCAGGCCGGCCCGCCTGAGCGGGAAGGCCACGTTGTCGCGCACGTCGAGGTGCGGGTAGTTGATGAACTGCTGGTAGACCATCGCCGTGTCGCGCCGCCAGACCGGCGTGCGCAGGAAGTCCGCGCCGTCGCGGGTCAGCGATCCCGAGTCCACCCGCTGCAGGCCGGCGAGCACCCGCAGCAGCGTCGTCTTCCCGGCCAGGGTGCGGCCGATGACGGTGTGCAGCCGTCCGGGCCGGAAGGTGGCGGTCACCTCCTTCAGGTGGTCGACACCGTCGGCGGCCAGAGACAGGCCGGTGGCGTGCAGAGTCATCGGATCGCTCCCGAGAGGTTCCCTTTGGACAGGTAACGCTCGACCCAGATGGCGAGCAGGACGAGTGGCGAGATGCCGAACAGCGCGGCGGCGGACAGCGTCCACCACGGCGGGATCGAGGAGTTGAGCGCGACGATCGCCTGCGGCAGCGTCTGGATCTCGGTGAAGGTGAGCCGGAAGGCGAAGAAGAAGTCGTTCCACCCGAACACCGCGCAGAACATGGCCGCCACGGTCAGACCGGGCAGGGAGTTGGGCAGGATCGCCCGCGTGAACGCCGTGAGCGGGTTGCACCCGTCGAGCATGGCCATCTCGTCGATCTCGCGCGGGATGCCGTTGAAGAAGTCGACCATCACCCACACCGCGATCGGCAGCAGCAGCGCGACAGTCACGATCACCAGGCCCGGGACCGTGTCCAGCAGGCCGGCCACCTGCAGCAGGTAGAAGAACGGGACGACGAGGACGACGGGCGGCATGATCCGCTGCGACACGAAGAAGAAGACGATGTCGCTGTTCTTGACGAACCCGGCGCGGTACCTGAACCGCGACAGCCCGTACGCGGCCAGGGAGCCGAGCACCAGGCTGATGGCGGAGGCGGCGACGGTCACCAAGGCGCTGTTGAGGAAGGGGCCGAGCACGTCCACGCCGCCGGAGCCGCCGAAGATGTTGCGCCAGCCGGTGGCCGTGGGCTCGTACTGGAGCCAGGGCAGGTACGTGGCCCCGCCCTGCACCGCGTTGGCGTCCTTGAAGCTGGTGGTGGCGGCCCACATGAACGGCCCGGCCACGAAGCACGCCCAGAGGGCGATCACGGTGTACTTGAACGCGGGGTACAGGCGCGGCATCACGAGTCTCCCTTCACCTTGAGGGCCCTGGCGAGCAGGGCGGCGACGACCGTCAGCGTGACGATCATCAGGATGAGATAGGTCAGCGACAGCGACCCGCCGTACCCGGTCTGCTGCTCCTTGAGCGCCCGGATGTAGAGGTAGTAGCCCGGGCTCTCCGTGGCCGAGCCGGGGCCGCCGGAGGTCAGGACGTACACGGTGTCGGAGAGCTTGGACGCCTCGATCAGCCGGATGATGACGGCCGAGACCGACACCGGCGCCATGAGCGGGAAGGTCACCTCCCGGAAGGTGCGCCACGCGCCGGCGCCGTCGATGGCGGCGGCCATGAACGGCTCCTTGGGCAGGCTCAGCAGCCCGGCCAGCATCAGCAGGAACATGAACGGCGTCCACTGCCAGACCTCGACGGTCATGAGCGCCACCACGGCCGGGCCCGCCTCGGTGAGCCAGCGCACGGGCTCCAGGCCGAGCCTGCCGAGCAGGTCGTTCACCGGTCCCAGCGACTCATGGAAGATCGTCTGCCAGATGGCGGCCATCACCACGGGCGTGGTCATCATCGGCACGAGGAACAGCACCCGCCACAGCCGGCGGCCGAGCACGTTCCGCCAGACCAGCAGCGCCAGCCCGAAGCCGAGGACGTACTGGATGAGCACCGTGCCGCCCGCCAGCAGCACCAGCCGCAGGGTCCCGGCCCAGAACCGGCCGTCACTCAGCATCGTGACGTAGTTGGCCACCCCCACGAAGTCCATTTGCGGGCTGCTCACGTTCCAGCTCGAGAAGCTGACCCGGATGGTGAACAGGAGCGGGAAGATGATGATCAACACCAGGGTGATCAGGCCCGGCAGCACGAACATGCTCTTGTACCGGCGCGGGATGTCCATGGCTCTCCTCGCGAGAAGAATGCGGTGTCCCAGGTGGCCGGGCCGGATCCGCCGGCCCGGCCGTCCTGTGACGGATCAGGAGTTGTCCTCGAGCGAGACGACGTTCCGGTAGGCGGTGCGCACCTTCTCCACGCCGACCCGTTCGGTGATGGCGGTCCACTCCGCGGCGACCTCGTCCAGCGCCTGCTTGGCGGGCTTCTGGCCGCTGAGCGCCGCCGCGACGCCGTTGGCCAGCGAGGACATGAACTCGTTGACGCCGGGCACGCGCAGGTCGAAGACCCGGTTGGTGCTCTCCTCCATGCCGGACAGGGTCTTGACGTACGCCTTGGCGACGCTCTCGTCCCAGCCCTGCTTCACCCAGAACGCCGCGTCGAAGTGGGCGTTGCGGTAGGGGTTGACGCCGAAGCGGCCGATGGTGAGGTCAAGGGCGGTGTTGGCCTCGTTGCTGAAGAAGCACAGGTAGTCGAAGGCCATCTTCTCGTTGCGCGTGGTCTTCGCCACCGCGGAGGTCCAGCCCCAGGTGAAGTACGGGGCCTGGTTCGGCTTCTTGTCCCACGCGCCCGTGGCGCGGTTGTACACCTCGGCCGAGCCCGGCAGCGGGGCCGCCTCGACCTTGTTGCGGATCCTGCTGTCCGGCTGCTGGGCCTGGATGAAGGCGTCGTCCCACGAGTACGACATCAGCGTCTGGCCGCCGCCGAACGAGAAGATCTCGTCGCCGAGGCCGAAGTTGGCGCCGCCGGGCGGCCAGGCGGACTTGGCCTTCGCCATGTCCTCCAGGGCGCGGACGAAGCCGGGCGTGTTGATCAGCGGCTTCATGGTCTCGACGTCGAAGAACACGCCGCCCTTGACGTCCGGGTGCTTCACGAACGGCGCCGCGCGGCTGATGAACGCCGAGAACATCAGGTCGTCGCGCTTGGTCACCTCGGCGCTGCCGAAGTTCGGCTTGCCGTCGCCGTCCACGTCCTTGCCGTTGAAGTAGGAGGCGACCTCCTGGTACTCGGCCCAGGTCCGCGGGACGGCGAGCTCCTTGCCGGTCGCCGCCTTGTACTCGGCCCGCCGCTTCGGGTCCTTCAGGACGTCCGTCCGGATCTTCAGGTAGTGGCGGTCGCCGTCCACCGGGTACTGCACCACGGTCCCGTCCCAGGTCGCCACCCCCATGTACGCCTTGGTGACGTCCTTCATGCCGGGCGTCTCCAGGTACTCCTTCGGCACCGGCGCCAGGTAGGAGGCCAGATCGCCGATCCACAGGGAGGGGTAGAACATGACGTCGTACGCCGGCTGGCCCGCCTGCAGCGGGGTGAGGATCTTCTGGTGCAGCTCGCCGAAGGGGACGTTGACCACCTCCACCTTGGCGCCGGTGAGCTCCTCGAACTGCTTGGCGTGCAGCACGGTCGGCTCCCCGATGACGGGCACCGCGTGGGTGATGACCTTCAGCGTCTGGCCGGAGTAGTCCTTGCGGCTGATCGACTCGTAGCTGCAGGGGCCCGGGACGTCCTTGACCGTCGTCGTCGGGTAGTCCTTGCCGTACTTGGCGTAGCCGACGTCCGAGCCGGGCTTGAACGCGGCGGGCTTGTCGGGCTTCTGCTCGGCCGGGCCGCCACCGCCGCAGGCGGCGACGGTGAGAGCCACGACGGCCGCGGCCAGACCTTGAAGTGAACGGTTGTGCATGGTCGCTCCTCGGAGCCGTCAGGGAATGAGGATCGCCCGGCCGCGCACGGCGCCGGCGGCCAGGTCGTCGAGGGCGGTCTGGAAGGAGGTCAGGGGGTAGCGCTGCGTGTGCAGGCTGACCTCGTTCCGGGCGGCCAGGACCATCAGCTCGCAGAGGTCGTTGTAGGACCCGACGAGGTTGCCGATGAAGTTGATCTCGGTGGAGATGATGTCGATCGTCGGCACGCGCAGGTCGCCGCCGTAGCCGATGACGTAGTAGTCGCCGTTGCGGCGCAGGCAGGCCACGCCGGTCTCGACCGCGCCGCCCTCGCCGACGAAGTCCAGCACCGCCTCGGCGCCGTGACCTCCGGTGAGGTCCAGGACGTGGCCGGTCTCGGTCCCGTCCGCGATGAGCGTGTGGTCGGCGCCCAGCTCCTTGGCCAGGGCCAGGGCTTCCGGGCTGCGGTCCACGACGATCATCTCGACGGGGGAGAGCGCCCGGAGCACCTGGATGCCGATGTGGCCGAGCCCGCCGGCCCCGATGACCACGGCGCTGTCACCCGGGCGCAGGGCGCGCGCCGCCTTGGCGACGGCGTGGTACGCCGTGAGCCCGGCGTCGGCCAGAGCCGCCACGGAGGCGGGCTCCAGTGACGGGTCGAGGGGGACGACCGAGCGGGCGGTCGTCTTGAGGTACTCGGCGTAGCCGCCGTCCGTGTCGATCCCCGGGAACGCCGAGCTCAGGCAGTGCACGTCGTCGCCGGCCCGGCAGGCCCGGCACAGGCCGCAGGTGACCAGCGGGTGCAGGATGACGGGGTCGCCCACCTTGACGTTCCGGACGGCCTCGCCCACCTCCGCCACCCAGCCGGCGTTCTCGTGGCCGATCGTGTACGGCAGGACGACCCCGCTCTTGTCCTTCCACTGCCCTTCGAGGATGTGCAGGTCGGTGCGGCACACCCCGGCGCCCCCGACCTTCACGACCACGTCCAGCGGGCCGGTGATACGGGGATCGGGCACGTCCACGAGCACTGGCGGCTCGTCGTACGCGACGACTTGAACGGCTTTCATGCGCACTCCTGGGATCGTGGCGTTGTGATGTCGGTGTGATGTCGGCCATTACAAGCCGCGCCGTCCAGGGAGCGGTGTCTCACAATCGGTCCGGAGATGTCTCAACATGAGACACGGTGGCTGCCGTTTGACCTGCTCCAATAACCTGTATCGGGGAGAGCGAATGCACATCGTGCGGGAGTAGGTGCGTGATGCCCCAACGTCGGCCCGACGCCGCCCTGGCGGCGGCCCGGGAGCTCTATCTGGAGGTCGCCGAGGATCCGCGGCGCGTCCGCCCGCTCGTGGTGGCCTCGTGGCAGCGCTCCATCGAGTACGAGGTGCGCCCGGGCGACTTCGACGCCCCCTACCTCGACAACCCCGACCTCGACACGGCCCTGGCCAGAGCGGCGCTGCCGATCCTGGACAGACTGCACGAGCAGCTCGCCCGCGACCCCGTGTCCACCATGATCACGGACCGGGACGGCGTGGTGCTCGCCCGGAAGGTCTCCCACGACGCGCTGACCGGCCGGCTCAACCGCGTGCGGCTCGCCCCGGGCCACGTCTACTCGGAGCGCTACGTCGGCACGAACGGCATCGGCACCGCACTGGCCAGCGGCCACCCGACCATGATCATCGGCAGCGAGCACTACGTGGAGGCGCTGCGCGACTTCCAGTGCGCGGCCGTGCCCATCCTCCACCCCACCCGGCGCACGCTTATGGGGGCGTTCAACCTCACCACCACCCGCCAGGGCTCCGCCAGGATGCTCATGGCGTTGGCACGTTCCATCGCGGGCCAGATCGAGAGCCAGGTCGCCGTGATCTGCTCGCGGCGGGAGCGGGCCCTGTTCGAGGACTACATGGCCGCCTGCTCCTCGGTGCGCCCCGGCCCCGTCCTGGCGCTCAACCGCGAGGTCGTCATGATGAACGAGCAGCTGAGCGCGGCCGTCGCGGGGCAGGACCAGCACGCGCTGCTCGACCACGCGCGCGAGATCGCCGCCGAACGCCGGTTCGAGGGCAGGCGCAGCATCCCGCTGCCCTCCGGCCGGGTCGCCGAGCTCCGGGTCAGCCGCTGCCGGCACGAGGACGGCGACGCGGGCGCCGTCTTCCGGATCAAGGTGATCGGGCGCCCCCAGCCCAGGCAGCCCGCACCGCTCCGGCGCGCGCGGCCGAGCCTGGGGCTGGTCGGGTCCTCCCCGCAGTGGCTGCGCGCGGTCGCCGAGGTCGAGGAGGCGTTCGGTGCCGGAGCGTGGCTCCGCGTGGTAGGCGAGGCGGGCGTCGGCAAGACCACGCTGGTCGAGGCGGTCCACCGGGCCCACGGAGCCGGCCGGCCGCTCGCCGTGATGGAGCCGCCGCTGTCGGAGTCGGAGCACGTGGCGCGGCAGTGGCTGGACGACGTCCTCGCCCTCCTGCGGCGTCCCTCCGGCGTGGTCGTCCTGCGCGACATCCACCTGCTCGGCCACCACCTGAGCCGCCGGCTGGAAGGCCTCGCGGCCGGCCTCGACCGGGCCGCCTCCGGCCGGCTCGTCCTCACGGGCCACCCGTCGGTGGTCGAGGCCGACGACCGGCTCGGCGGCCTGTGCGACGCCACCGTCGAGGTGCCGCCCGTACGCCACCGCTACGAGGACATCGAGCAGCTGGTCCGCTTCTTCCTGCGCAGATACCTGCCCCATGGCGAGAGCGGCGTCTCTCCCGAAGCCCTCGCGGTGCTGCAGCGGTGCCCGTGGCCGGAGAACGTCCGCCAGCTCGAGTCGGTCATCCGGGGCCTGGTCCGGCGGCAGCCGGGCAGGCTCATCCGGGTGGAGGACCTCCCGCCCGAGTGCCGGGTCTCCTCCCACAAGGTGCTGACCGCGATCGAGGCGCTCGAACGCGACGCCATCCTGCGCGGGCTCGTCGAACGCGACTCCAACGTCCAGCGCACCGCCCAGGACCTGGGCATCTCCCGCGCCACCATGTACCGGAAGATGCGCCGCTACGGGATCGTGCCGTCGAGCCTGACCTAGCCGTGCGCGTGGCGCAGCCGCTTGGGGACGGGGATGGTCATGAAGTCGCGGGCCAGGAACACCTCCCCGGCGAAGCTGCGCCGTACCTCCTCCAGGAAGGCGGGCTCGTCGGCGAAGCCGTACCGTTCGGAGAAGTGGGTGAGCACCAGCCGCCGCACGCCGGCCTCAGCAGCCACCAGGCCCGCCTCGAACGCGGTCAGGTGCCCGTACTCCTTGGCCAGCGCCGACTCGGCCGGCAGGAACGTGGACTCGATCACCAGCAGGTCGGCGCCGGACGCCAGCTCGAACACGGCGTCGCACAGGCGGGTGTCCATGACGAAGGCGAAGCTCTGCCCCGGCCTCGGCTCGCTGCACTGCTCCAGCCTGACGCCGCGCACCACACCGGTCCGCTGCAGTTCGCCGATCTCCGCGCCGCGGATGCCGTGCGCGGCCAGGCGGTCGGGCAGCATGCGGCGTCCGGCGGGCTCTTGCAGGCGGTAGCCGTACGACTCGACGGGATGCGACAGGCGGCGCGCGGTCAGCGGCCCGGCCGCGGCCAGCTCGCCGGAGAGGGGATGCTCGGAGATCACCGTGGTGTCGGCGAACACGGCGGCCCGGCGCAGCCTGGCCCAGTACGCCTCCCCGGAGGCGGGGAAGACGGCCCCGACCGGGTGCCGCACGCGGTCGCGGGCGATGCGCTGCACGACGCCCGGCACGCCCAGGCAGTGGTCGCCGTGGAAGTGGGTCACGCACAGCCAGTGCACCTCACTGGCGCTCACCCCCGCGAGCACCATCTGCCGCTGCGTCCCCTCTCCCGGGTCGAACAGGAACCCCTGTCCGTCCCAGCGCAGAAGGTAGGCATTGTGGTTACGGTGTCGGGTAGGGACCGCGCTGGAGGTGCCGAGCACCACGAGTTCACGTGAGGACATGATGACCACGGTCGCGTTCGCCGAGGTTGCCACGCCGGTGGGGCTGTTCGTGCTGGCCGTCACCGAGGAGGGGCTGGTCGCCTCCGGGTGGGGGTCCCGGACGCGCGTGGGCGGGCGGCTGGGCCTGGCAGAGGTTCATGACCCGGATCGTACGGCCTGCGCCGCCGCCGAGTTGGAGGCGTACTTCGCCGGAGAGCTGCGGGAGTTCGGGACGCCGGTCGACTGGCGGCTCACGTCCGGCACGCGGCGCGCGGTGCTCCAGGCGCTGCACCGGGTCCCGTACGGCACGGCCGTCACCTACGGCGAGCTGGCCGCGCGCAGCGGCACGAACGTGCCCGCCCGCGGCATCGGCTCCATCATGGCCGCCAACCCGATCCCCATCGTGGTGCCCTGCCACCGCGTCGTCGCGGGCGGCGGCCTCGGCGGCTTCAGCGGCGGCGAGGGCGTCGAGACGAAGCGCTGGCTGCTGACCCACGAGGGCTACCTGCAGCCGACGCTGCTCGATCTGTAGGACCTGTCCAGCTGTAGGGCCTGTCCAGGCACACCCGGACAGTTGACACACTTGTCGGTGTGCGCCAGCAGCCAGTCATCGCCGTCGTGGGGCCCACCGCGGCCGGGAAGTCCGACCTCGCCGTGGACCTCGCCCTCCGTCTGGGGGGCGAATGCGTCAACGCCGACTCCATGCAGCTCTACCGCGGGATGGACGTCGGCACCGCGAAGCTCTCCCTCGACGAGCGGCGCGGGGTGCCGCATCACCTGCTGGACGTCTGGGACGTCACGGTCACGGCGAGCGTGGCCGAGTACCAGAAGCTGGCCAGGCCGCTCCTCGACGCGCTCGCCGTCCCGGTGCTGGTCGGCGGGAGCGGCCTGTACGTCCGGGCCGCGCTCGACGACCTGGAGTTCCCCGGCACCGACCCCGCGATCAGGGCGCGGCTGGAGGCCGAGCTGGCCGAGGGCGGTCCGGCGCCGCTGTACGAGCGGCTGAGGGTGCGCGACCCGGCCGCCGCCGCGGCGATCCTGCCCAGCAACGGCCGGCGCATCGTCCGCGCCCTGGAGGTGATCGAGCTGTCGGGCAGGCCGTTCTCGGCGACCATGCCGTCCTACGAGGCGGTCTACCCGAGCGTCCAGATCGGGCTGGAGGTGCCCAGGCCGGAGCTGGACGAGCGGATCGCGGTCAGGGTCGAGCGCATGTGGGCGGCCGGGCTGGTGGGGGAGGTGCGGGCGCTGCTCGGGCAGGGGCTCGCCGAGGGTCGTACGGCCGGCCGCGCCCTGGGCTACGCGCAGGTGATGCGCTTCCTCGCGGGGGAGTGGGCCGAGGAGCGGGCGTTCGAGGAGACGGTCAGGGCCACCAGGCGCTTCGCCCGCCGCCAGGAGTCGTGGTTCCGCCGTGACCCGAGGGTGCGCTGGCTGCCGTACGACGCCCCCGACCTGCTGGAGCGGTCCCTGGCGGAGATCGCGGGACGGCAGCCTGGATAGCATGGGCGGATGCGGTTTCTGAAGGGCCACGGCACCGAGAACGACTTCGTCATCCTGCCCGACCCCGACGGCGAGCTCGACCTCACGGCCTCGCTCGTCGCCCGGATCTGCGACAGGAGGGCAGGCGTCGGCGCCGACGGCGTGCTCCGCGTGGTGCGCACCAAGCTCAGCCCGGAGGTGTCGGCGCAGGCGGGTGACGCCGAGTGGTTCATGGACTACCGCAACGCCGACGGCAGCGTGGCCGAGATGTGCGGCAACGGGGTGCGCGTCTTCGCCCGCTACCTCGTCCAGGCGGGCCTGGCCGAGCCGGGCGAGTTCGCGGTGGCCACCAGGGGCGGCGTCCGCGGGGTGCGGCTCGGCGACGCCGGTGACGTGACCGTCGACATGGGCAGGCCCGTCGTGCGCGGCCGGAGCGTCGCCACGGTCGCCGGGCAGGAGTACGAGGGGATCCACGTCGACATGGGCAACCCCCACCTGGCCTGCGCAACCGGCGACCCCGTCACCCAGCTCGACCTCGGCCGCCAGCCCGGCTTCGACCCGGCGGTCTTCCCGGGGGGCGTCAACGTCGAGCTGTTCAACGCTGTCGGCCCGGCCCGCGCGGTCATGCGGGTCTACGAGCGCGGGTCCGGGGAGACGCGCTCGTGCGGCACGGGCGCCGTCGCGACGGCCGTGGCCGCCGCCGCCCTGCACGGTGAGACGACCGGCACCTGGATCGTGGAGGTCCCCGGCGGCACCCTCACCGTCACGCTGGACGGGGAGACCAGCCACCTGTCCGGTCCTGCGGTCATCGTCGCGGCCGGAAATCTGACGCTTGCAGAATGATGTTCTGCTGAGAGATGCTGAGTCCACTTTTCGAATCGAGAGGGGTGGACATGGCGGACCCACGCACCACCGCACGCCTGGCGAAAGGGCCCATCGGCCACTACGGCGGCGGCTTCATGGTCTCCCGGGAGGCCAAGGCGCTGTGCGAGGAGTACGGGCTCGGCGCCCGTGAGCTCTACTTCCGCGGCCGCTGCGGAGTGCTCGGCGAGTGCCACGCCGATGTGGTGACCTCGGTCGCGGTCTTCTTCCCGCCCGCGCACGTCGAGGAGGGCTGGAACGGCGGGCGCAAGATGTCCGCGGAACAGGCCGTCGAACTCTACGCCGGAGCCTGCCGCGCCTGGGGGCGGCGCAGGCTCGGCGGCTACGACGGCTGCGCCAGGCTCGCCGAGCTCCTCGAACGGGTCGTCCGGCAGGCCCCGGTGGACGGCGCGCCGCTGTTCGCCGGGTGGCGGGCCGTGCCCCTGGCCGACGACCCGCCCGCCCGGGCCGCGCAGCTCATGCACGTCGTACGCGAACTGCGGGGCGGGCTGCACGCCAGCGCGGTGATCGCGGCCGGGCTCAAGCCGCTGGAGGCGACCCTCGCGGCCGACCACAGCGGGTCGCCGCTCGGTCAGACCACCGGCGAGATGATGGCCAAGTTCTTCCAGTGGCCCGAGCCGTACCCGGTGCCCGACCAGGAGATGGTCGCCCGCCGCGCGGCGGTGGAGGACACGACGGACGATCTGATGGCATCGGTATTCTCGGTGCTGGACGACCACGAATCGGACGTGCTCATCGAGCTTCTGCGTTTTGGGCAGGCTCGTTGACCTGGCAGACTGACATGCCATGGACGTGGACATCTGGGCCTGGGTCGGCGAGACCCAGCAGGAGCTATCCGAGGCGGGCAACGTGGGCCTCGCAATGGCGCTGGGAGACCTTCCCGCGCAGGCCTACGAAGGCCGCTATCCGCAGCTCGACGTGATGGCCCCGGCCATCGCCCAGCAGGCGGAGACCCTGGAGCTGCCCTGGGTCGAGTTCTACGCCCGCTACTGGCACCTGCTCGGCCGCGTCGGCGACCGCGCACAGGGCGCGGTCGCCGTCGACGACGCCGAGCAGCTCCTGGCGTTCGCCCAGCGCGAAGACGTGCGCGACTGCCCGGCCGCCCCGGCCGCCGTCGAGACGCTCGCCATCGCGTGGGCCAACGCCGACGGCCCCGGCTACGCGACCGAACGCCTGGAGACGCTCGGCGCGGTCCTCGACGGGCTCGAGCCGGGCAACCCCGCCTACCCCGGGCTCGTCACCCAGTACGTCGCCGCCCTCGTCGACGCGGACCAGGCCGGCGAGGCCGTCGCCTACGCCGAGTCGGCCGTCGAGCGGCTGCGCGCCGCCGACCGGCAGGCCGGCTGGGAGCTCGGCGC
>NZ_QNFZ01000239.1 GCF_003313395.1 Nonomuraea lactucae
CGCCGAGACCGCCCGCCGCACGTCGGCCACCACGCCCCGGGCCGTGTGGCCGGGCCCCGAGGCGGCGAGGTAGCCGAGCATCGCCGCGAAGCGCAGCTCCGCCTCGGCCGCCGGCCGTTGCCCGCCGGGGACCGGCCGGTCGAGCCAGAACACCTTGCCGGCCAGGAACGCCTCGTAGCTCTCGCCGTCATGGTGGAGCGTGCGCGCCGTGTCGGCGAGCAGCGCGCCGAACTCGCCCAGATCCGCCTCCGGCGGCAGGTCCGTCGTGACGAACAGGGGCACGATCAGAGAGTCGAGCATCTGTGAGATCCCTCCACGTGAGGAGGCTCATCGTAGGGCGCGCCACCGACAATCCCCGGAGAAGACGCACCGGAGCGCCGTCATCCCGAGGAGCGCGGCGCGGTGCCCGGCCCGGCGCGCTCGAGCCCGGCGCGCTCCAGGCCGGCGCGCTCCAGGCCGGTGTGCTCCAGGCCGGTGTGCTCCCGGTGGGCTCGCTCGGCGGTGAGCCGCCGGATCAGGTCCGCGCGTGAGGTGATGCCGAGCCGTTGGAAGATGCGGCGCAGGTGGTAGTCGACGGTGCGCGGGCTCAGCGAGAGGCTGGTGGCGACCTGCTTGTTGGTCGCGCCCGCTGCCACCAGCTCGGCGATCTGGGACTGCCGCGAGGTCAGCGCCGTGGCCGCCTCTCCCGGAGCGGGCGCGGCGGGGTCGGTGGCGCTGCCGTCGTCGCCGCTGGCGCGCAGTTCGGCGCGGGTCCGGTCCAGCCACAGGGAGGCCCGGTGCCGCCGGAAGATCTCCGCGGCCTCGCGCAACGGGACGCGGGCGTCCCCGCGCCGGCGCTCGCGGTTGAGGAACTCCCCGTAGAGCAGCGCCGTACGGGCCCGCTCGAATTCACGATCGGCGCTGGGATGCAGGCGCAGCGCCTCCCGGAAGTGCCGCTCGGCGTCGGCGGCACCCAGGAGCGCGCGGCAGCGGGCGGCCAGCGCGACCGGCCATCCCCGCCCGACCGCCTCCGCCCACCGGATGAAGCTCGCCGCCGCCCGTTCCGCCCGAGCCCGCTCTCCGGTACGGACGGCCGCCTCCACGTAGGCGGGCACGGCCTCCATCGCGATCGCCGGATGCCCCAGCCCCGTGCGGGCGATCCGGTGGAGCGCGGCGGCCGCCCCGGCCCAGTTCCGGCGGGCCAGATCCAGCTGGGCCAGACCCCACAGGCCGAGAGCGGAGGAGAGCCCGAGCCGGTGCGCCGCCGCCTCACCGGCGACACGGCCCGCGTACTGGTGGCAGCCCTCGGCGTCCCCGGAGATCCCGGCGGCCAGCGTCAGGATCCCCATGAGATTGCGGGCCGCGGTGAGCTGTCCGCTCTCGCCGGCCAGCCGCAGAGCCTCGGTGGCGGTGAGAGTGGCCGTGCCGGTCCCGCTCAGCCAGCACTCGGAGTAGGCGAGGTACTGCATGGCATGAACCGCCGCCGGGGTGTCACCGGCCGCCCGGGCCAGCGAGACCGCGCGTGAGGCGAGACCGCGCGCGCGGGCGGCGTCGGCGGCGAACAGCGCTCCGTGGGCCGCCCAGGTGAGCAGCAGCGGGTCGCCCACCTGAACGGCCGTGGCGGTGATCTCGCGCAGCCCGGCCACCGCCGCGGGCAGCCGTCCCCTCACGAAGTCGGCGAACCCGAGCAGGAGCCCGGCGGCGAACCGGACCTCGGATCGGTCCGTCCCCCGCGAGCTTTCGAGCAGGGTCATCGCGCGCAGGCCCGCCTGCGCCGGCACGGCGACGTCCCCGGCGTACAAGCCGGCCTCGGCGGCTGTGAGCAGGGCCTTGAGTGCGAGCAGGCGATCGTCGGCCGCGAGGACGTCGGCGGCGGTCATGAGCGTCTCGTGGGCATCGGTGGCCATGGCGTGATGCAGGGAGAGCACTCCGCGCAGGTAGTCGGCGCGTCCTCGGAGGGACGGCTGGTCGGCGCCGACCAGCGGTGCCGCGCGTTCCAGCAGCCGTGTCGCATGCCGGGGCCGCCCGGACCGTCTGCTGCAGTCGCCGGCCGTGACCAGGCGGCGGGCCCGGCGGGCGTCCTCGCGGGTCAGCTCGGCCGAGCGTTCCATCAGCGCCGCGGCCCTGCCCTGGTCGCCGTGCCGGCGGGCGTGGACCGCCTGACGTTCGAGCTCGTCGGCCAGTTCGGTGTTCGACTCCGGCACCAGGGCGGCCTCGTGCCACCAGCGACGGCCGTCGGCGGCATCGGCGAACGCGCGCGCCAGCAGTTCGTGTGCCCAGTGCCGGTCGGCCAGGTCGGCACGGTGATAGATCGCCCGCCCCAGATCGGCGTGGCGGAACGACACGCCGCCGGCCGATGAGACGACCAGACCGGACTCCTCGGCCGGGCGCAGCGCCACCGGATCGATCCCCGCTCGCCGGGCGAGGTGGAACAGGGACAGCGGGTCCAGGCCGGGTTCGGCCGCCAGAAGCAGCAGGAGCCGGCGGCAGCCGTCCGGAAGCCGGTGGAACGGGCCGAGCCGCAGGCGCGTGAGGCGGGTGCCGAGCGGCAGCGGATCGGGAAGATGGGCGGGCGAGCTCAGCGCGGCCGGTGTCAGCGTCCGCAGCAGCTCCAGCAGGATCAGCGGGTTGCCGCCGGCCGCGTGCACGAGGACCTCGCGGACCGCGGGCGCCACCGGCGACGGCTGGTTCTCCGCGAGGAGCCGCAGGCAGTCGTGATCGCTCATCCCCGTCAGGTGCAGCACCGGGACGCCCGGCATCAGGGTGGAGGTCTCGCCGTCCGTCGCGGCGAGGAGCGCGAGCCGCTCGGCGCCGATCCGGCGGGCCACGAAGCCGAGGGCGTACCGGGAATCGGCGTCGACCCACTGCAGGTCGTCGACCCGTAGCAGCACGGGCCGCCTGTCACTGGCACGCGCGAGCAGTCCCAGTGTCGCGACGGCGACGAGCGCCCGCTCGCGTGGCCGCGGGACACGGCGCAGGAGCACCCTCTCCAGCACCTCGCGCGAGCTCTGCGCCAGATGGCGCAGTGCGGGGGCCAGGAGCCGGACCACGCGGTGGACCACTCCGTACGCCAGGCCCTCCTCCGCCTGGACGCCGTCGGCGTTGACGGTGAGGAAGTCGGGCGCCAGCCGCGAGGAATGACGCAGGAGCTCGCTCTTGCCCATGCCCGGGTCGCCGGCGACCAGCAGGGCGCCGCCACCGGATTCGCGGCAGGACCGGAACATCTCCGCGAGCCGCCGGCATTCGGCCTCCCTGCCGATGATCGAGTGATCAGCGCCTTTCGCCACCGCAGTACGCCCTCCGGCCAGATCGTGTTCCGAGAATAATCGCTATTCTCGGACCATGCCACAGCCGCGGACCCAGGGCGTCCGCCACGGACCTGGCCGCCACGCGCCCGCGCGTCGGCCGGACCGGCACGGACCCGGCTAGGCTGGGCCCATGCCCGAGCCCGCGTCCGCACCAGTGCAGAGCGGTGCCCAGATCCGTGACCGATTGATCGACGCGGCGGTCCAGGAGTTCGGCGAGCAGGGCTACGACCGCACCCGGGTGCAGGACATCGCCCGCCGGGCCGGCCTCTCGACCGGCGCGATCTACGGCAACTTCCGCAACAAGGCGGACCTGCTGGCCGAGGCGGTCGACCGTGGCCTGAACGCGGCGTCGCGCCGGCTCGGCCGGGCACTGAACCGCGGAACCGCGCCGGCCGACGTGCTGGAAATGATCACGGCGGATCTGTGCGACGCGCGTCAGCGGGCGTGGGCGCCGCTGCTCAGCGAGGCGCTCGCCGCGGCCCGGCGGGACCCCGAGGTGGGCCGGAGGGTCCATGCCGCGCTGCGGGCGGCCGAGACGCAGCTGGCCGAGCTGGTCGCGCTCGCCCAGCGGGAGGGGGCCCTGAGCGCCGAGGTCGATGCCGCCGCCCTCGCCCGGCTGCTGCTCTACATGTCGGTGGGCGCGGACGTCCTCGCCACCCTCGGCGTCGACGGCCCCGCCACCGGCCCGTGGCGCTCCTTGATCCGTCTACTGTTCGCCGGGCTGACGCCTGGCCACCGCACCCCTGGTCGCCGCACCCCCGGGTGACGCTCACCCCCTGGTGACGTCACCGGGCCGGAGGCGACTCGAACCGGTGAACTCACCGGCGTCGCGCCGAACGGCGCCGGCGCCGTTCCGGGAAAACCCTGGTCAGGCGTGCGGGGAGCCGCATGCCTCGCCATGCCGGTTGACCGCTCTTGACACAAGGTGTCGGTGACCGCACCCTGTGGTGAATCCCGCTGTGAGGCCGATCAGCGGACTGATCGCATTCAACGCGGCCTACAGGTCGTCGAAATGCGGAAAGCGCCGGCCGCGGGCCCCCGGCCCGTCGCGCAGTCATCGCATGCGAGCGAACGGCTCCATCCCACTCGTCCGGACTCCGTCATGGCCCGCGCCCGAGTCCGGCGAACCCGCCCCCCCAGGAGAAACCGTGTCCTTTCGCAGTCGCTCATTAGCCATGGCCGTCGTCGCCGTCCTCGGATTGATGGCCGGCGCGGCTCCGGCCGCCGGGTCGGTCACCCACCAGGCCGTTGCTCCGCAGACCACCACCGTGCGATACGGTCCCTACACCCTTCCGCCGGCGTCCAAGGACGAGCACGGCAGCACCGGAAACAAGATCGCCCTGGATGTCGAGAAGCCGTGCGACAACTGCTTCATCACGGGCTTCACCCCGAACCTGGTCTATGCGGACGGTTCGAACGCCAACGTCAACACCGGCCCGATGCTGCACCACGCGGTACTCGGTGACTTCGGGAGACGCGACGTCGTGTGCGGAGGGCCGCGGCGGGTGTTCTCCACCGGAAACGAGCGGGTGGCGAGCGCCCTGCCGCCCGGATACGGGATCAGGGTCGGCCGGGCCGAACGGTGGTCCATGGTCTACGACCTGATGAACCACGGGCACTCGGAGAAGACCGTCTACATCACGTTCACCTTCACCCACCAGCCCGTCCCAGGTTCCCGCCTCAAGCCGGTCACGCCGATCTGGATGGACGCCGGCGGCTGCTTCTGGCCCGTATGGGACGCTCCCGAGGGCGTCAGCGAGAAGAGCAGGCAGTGGCGCTCCACGATCTCCGGGAGACTCGTGCACATGCGCGGCCACGTCCACCACGGCGGGCATTCCGTGCGGACGGAGAACCTCACCACCGGCGCGATGCTCTGCGAAATAGTGGCGGAGGAGGGCGGCGATCCCGAATTCATCGACCATCACGGGCACACCGAGATCTCCGACATGCCACCGTGCGGCGGCGACCCGCTGGGCACGATCAACCGCGGCGACCTGCTGCGGATCACCAGCAGGTACGACCTGAAAGGTCATGCGCACGAGAACGTGATGGGCATCATGGTCGGCTGGGTGGCCGAGAGGTGATCTCATGAACCTGGATCAGCTCCACGGGCCCGTGCTGTCGCTGTTCCGGATCGTCACCGGGCTGCTGTTCGCGCTCCACGGAGTGGCCTCGATGTTCGGCGTCCTCGGTGGCCACCGCGGCAGTGGGCACGCCGCCGAGTTCGGCGTGTGGCCCACGTGGTGGGCCGCGCTCATCCAGCTCGTCTGCGGCGGGCTGGTCCTGGCCGGGTTGTTCACCCGCGTCAACGCCACGATCGCGTCCGGCTCCATGGCCTACGCCTACTTCGTCGTGCATCAGCCGATGGGGCTGCTGCCACTGCGCAACGGCGGCGAACTGGCGGCCATGTACTGCTGGGCGTTCCTGCTCATCGCCGTACTGGGACCCGGGAGCTGGGCCTCGGACTCGCTCCGCCGTCGGTCACGCGACAGCGGCCCCCGCGCAGTCCGGCCCGAGGGCCGGACGAACACCGCCACCTGACCCGCTCGCGGCGTATGCAAATATGCGGAACATGCGGACGGCCCGCGTGCGCGGGCCGTCCATCCGGCAGGAGGAAGGCAGCATGGAGATCTGGATCAACCCTGACTGTTCCAAGTGCCGGTCCGCGCTGTCCGTCCTGGACGCCGAGCAGGCCGACTACACCGTCCGCCGCTACCTGGACGACCCGCCCGGCGAGCAGGAGCTGCGCGAGGTGCTGGCCCGGCTCGGCCTCGAACCGTGGGACATCACCCGGACGGGCGAGGCCGTGGCCGCCGAGCTCGGCCTGGCGGGCTGGCCCCGCACCCCCGGGAGCCGTGACCGCTGGATCGGGGCGCTGGCCGCCCACCCGATCCTCATCCAGCGTCCCATCATCACCGCCGACGACGGGCCGGCCGTGGTCGGCCGGAGCGAGGACGCCGTTCGCGCCATGCTGCCCGGCCGCGGCTGAGACCCGTCTCCGAGTCGGTGCCCGCGGGCCGGGAGTGGAGGCCTCGACCCCTGTCCGATGCCTCCACCCTCAGGCGCCGATCACTGGCTCGGCTTGTCACCCAGGCTGTCGACATAGCCGGCGCTCTCGAACGTCTGCCGGAGCAGTGGCACGGAGTCCCCTGATTCGATGACGTCGAGCTCCAGGACCTTGGCGGTCTTGTCGTCGAAGATCAACCGGTAGGTGATCTTGTCGGGTTCGCCGGCGTCGTTGGGCCCGGTCGTCTCCAGGGCGACCCCGGAACGCCCCTGCCCGTCAGTGACCCCGGCCTGCGACTTCAGCCCCAGGGAGGGATCGGCCAGCACGTGATAGAGCGCCGCCCGGGTGCCCGGCGTGATCGGCGCGGTCAGCAGGTCCGCGCCCGTCCCCCAGATGTAGTCGGCGAAGTCCTGTGACTTGTCCTTCTTCTGGGGGCTCTGGTCGTACAGGCTCTTCAGCTTGGCCTTCAGCTGCTCCTTGTCGGTCGGCAGCTTCGAGAGGTTGGTCCAGGTCAGGCCGTCGTTGCCGATCGACACGATGGTTTCGGGCACGCCTTGCTTGGTACGCGGCTTGTCGTCCTCGAACAGGCGGGGGGATCCCGCCTGCTTCCACTTCGCCTCGTCCTCCGGAGTCGCGAACTCGACCTTGACGTCCTGGTTGCTCACCGTGCGGCCGTCCGCGTCCTTGAGCGAACGCCAGCTCTCCGTCGTGTCGCCCTTGGTCGCGATGTATGGCAGCTTCGCCGTCTTGAGCTCGAGCACCCTCTTGTCGATCTCCTTGAGGGCGGCCTTGAGCTCCGCCGGCTTGCCCTTGAGCTCCTTCTTCTTGGCCTCGTACTCGGCCATCAGACCCTTGATCTTGGCCATGTAGTCCCCCGGCACCACGCGCACCCGCTGGCCGGTGCGCACCCGCGAATACCAGAACCGGCCCGAGTCGATCGGCTCCTTGGCGGCCACCTTCGCCGCCGCAAGCAGAGAGGTCCGGGCGTTCACGGTCCGCCGGGCGCTGGAGGCATCGGCGGTGGGTTCGCCGGCGGCGTCCACGGCCGGGGGCCGCACGCCGGGGTCCTGAGCGGCGATCGGGCTCCTGGCCGGGGAATCCCCGGAGACGAGTTGGGGGACGGCGAACGCCGCGGCGGCGAGCCCCGCGGCGGCCGTACCGGCGATCAGAAAGAGCGAGCGGCGCTGAGCCATTGAGAACCTCCGAGTGTGCTGATGGGTACGCGGTGTCCGGAACGCGCGGGTGAGGTCGGCCGACCGGCGCCGCCGGTAGGAGTCCTCGGTGAGCGCGTCGGGACGTAGCGTGGTGACAAACGCGTTGATCGGGTCGTTGTCGTTCATGTTTGTTCCTGGATGTGTCCCTGGATGGAGAGGAACGAGTGCTTGCGCCCGAGCACGTCCGCCAGCCGGCGGCGTGCGCGGTGAAGCCGGACGTTGTACGTACGAGGCGAGCAGCCCACGGCCTGAGCCGCCTGCGCGGGAGTCAGGCCGTACCAGCTGGCCAGGACCACGGCCTCGATGTCCTGCTCACGCAGGCACGCGAGCACGGCGAGGGCCTCCTGCCGCGTCTCGACCCGCTCCGCGACATCCCCCTCGACGAACGTGCTGGCCCGGCCGAGCCGAGCGATCAGCTCGTCACCCCGCAGCCGGCGGACACGCTGGTTGCGCAGCAGGTTGCGGGTGACGCCCAACAACCAGGGCAACGGCGGATCGGGCAGCTCGTCCAGCCGCCGCCAGGCGACCAGGAACGTCTCGCTGACCAGGTCCTCCGCGATGGACTGCTCGGCACGCAGCAGGGCGTAACCCAGAACGTTCCGGTAGTGCCTGTCGTAGAGGACGGTGAAGCGTTCTTCGGGATCGTCCACGCAAAGAACTGTTTCAGGAGCCCCTCAGGATTACCGAAATCCCAAAAAATCACCCGAATCCGCGGCCGGTGCGGGCTAGCGGTCGGTCCACTCGTCCTCGAGGACCGAGTGGACGACGGAGTCGCGCCAGCCGTTCGGCGTGAGCACGTGGTGGCGGATCCGCCCCTCCTCGACCATGCCCGCCGTCAGCATGGCGAGCTGGGCGGGCAGGTTGTCGGGGGAGCGGGCGCCCCAGATGCGGTGAAGCCCCAGCTGCTTGAACCCGAACGACACCAGCAGCCTGATCAGGTCGGTGCCCATGCCCCGGCCCCACTGGTCGGGCCGCAGCCCGAGACCGATCTCCGCGCTGTGCGGGTGATCGGCCTCGATGTGCAGGCGGGCGACCCCGATCACGTCGCGGTGGTCGGCGTCGACCACCGCCAGCATGTAGAGGCGGCGTGGTTCGGCCTGCGCGGCGTCCAGGGCCTCCCGGACCATGTCGGCGACCTGAGAGCTGGTGCGCGGCTCGAACGGCATGTACTGCGTGGCCGCGCGGTCGCCGTAGACGGCGTGCAGCGCCGCCACGTCGGTCTCCGTGACGTCACGCAGGGACAGACGCGCACCATTGCACTGCACGCGGCGCATGGGGAGAAGTAAACGCGACTTTTGTGATCTCTACAAGCCCTTGTCAAGTCGCGAGTTGACTTCCGTAAGCTCGCGCGACAAGTTCGGCGATCGAGCCGTGGGCGCCGAGCGGCTCGGCGTGCCCGGCGTCCACCCCGGCGGCGGCCTGTTCGACCAGGTCAGCGGCTGTTTCGTGGCCGATCAGGCACGGGGAGACAGCCAGCCGTCCGGCGCCGGCGGCGCGCAGCCGCTGCGCCGCCATCGGCACGCCGGGCTCGCTGTCAAGTGAGGCCGCGACGACCGGGAGGGTGAGCCTGGATGCGAGCAGCACCGCCGTGGGCTGCATGGTGGATGCGAGCAGCACCGCCGTGGGCTGCATGGCCTGCACGGCCTGCACGCCGCCCACGGTGGCGAGGATGACGGCGTCGACCGGGCTGGAGACGTTCAGCAGGCGCACCCGGTCGGCGCGGGCGAGGCCGCGCTCGGCCAGCCTGATGTGCAGGGCCTCGGCGAGCAGCGGGTGCGGGCCGAGCGCCTCGGTCACGACCGCGCCGGACCCGCTGTCGCTGACGGCCCGCGCGATGTCGGCCATCACCACCGGGTCGTCCCAGGTCAGCAACGGCACCACGACGGCGTCGCGCCCGCTGGGCAGCGACTCCGCCAGCTCGGAGACGGCCGTCAGGCGCACCTCGATCTGGGGATGGTCCACCCGTACGACGGCGGCGATCTCGGCGGCCACGCCCGAGGTGCTGCCCGGCGCGGCGAGCACGAGCACGGGGGCGTCCGGCGGCAGGGAGGTGGGCACGGGACGGCGGTGGCGGCCGCCGCCCGGCCGGCGGGAACGTTCGCGTACAGGCAGGCTCACAGGCGCGCAGTTTATGCGTATTGCGCCTGCCGCGTTCTGCGAATAGGTGGCGATTCAGTTACAACAACGCGCAACTCTCAGCGGGCCGGAACCACGATCGACTGCGGGTTGCCGGGAGCGTAGACGGTGATGCCCTGGGGGAGCGACTTCAGCTTCTCGATCTCGGCGCACGCGGGGCACTTGTCGTAACCGTCCTGCCGGGCGCGGTTGGCCTCGGCCTCCGCCCTGGCCTGCGCGACCCTGGCCTGGGCCTCCGAGACGGCGGCGTTCGCGGCCAGGGACCGGTCGACCGACTTCTGGACGTCGGCGGGGAGCGTGACCCTGGCCAGCGTGAACCGCAGCCCGGTGAAGAAGTCGCCGCCCAGCGTCTGCGGCAGATCGCGGGCCAGGGAGGTGTTGACCGCGTTCTGCACTTTGGCGATGTTGGTGTTGCTGTCGCGAGGCTTGAGCGTCGAGCTCTCCAGCAGCGAGCACGACGGGACCAACTCGCTGCAGCGCAGGGCGCCGATCTGGCTGCGCAGCGCGTTGTCGACGACCGGGCGGACGGCCTGGCCGAAGAACGCCGTCCAGCCCTCGTCGCCGTCCCACGCGTAGAGCGAGCGGTCGTCCTGGCCGCGGTAGGTGCGCGTGCCGTACTTGTCGTCGAACGTCCTGAGCGTGTCGTGGTCGAGGTTGAGCGTGAAGTACAGGGTGCCTTCGATGCCCAGGTTCACGCCGTCGCTGCTCGGCACGGTGACCACGTCGACGCCGAGCGTGGTCGCCCGCTTCGTGTCGGCGGTGATCGTGTAGAAGCGCTGCTGGGCGGGGTACACGTGCACGGACGACCACATCCCGGTCCAGGTCACCCCGGAGCCCGGGGCGATGACCTGGCGCACCTTGTTGTCGTCGAGGGGGCCGCCGTCGCGCACGACGGCGACCTCGCCGCCTCCCGTCCGCTCCAGGCCCCACAGGCCGCCGATGGCCAGGGGGAGCGCGACGAGCGCGGCGACGACCAACAGCGCGATTCTCACTGTGACCTCCCGCGCGGGCGGCGGTGGCAGCCGCCGCCCGCGGTCTTCGCGGCGAGCTTGCGGACGTACGACCTCGGGACGGCGGCCTGGGGTCCGGGCCCGGGCTGCCACGCCGGGCGCTCAAGGCCTTCTCAGACCCGCTCGGGCCGCGTCAGGCCGTCTGGGGCAGCGGGCCGGAGCCGGTGGCGAGGTCGAGGTCGCGGGTCTCCGGCGCGATGGCCAGGCCCACGGCGGTGACGGCCAGGGCGGCCAACACGTAGATCGACACGGCGAGCGTGGTGCCGTACACGTCGAACAGCTTGATCGCGATGATCGGGGCGAGGGCGCCACCGAAGATCCCGGCCACCTGATAGCCCATGGAGGCGCCGCTGTAGCGCAGCCGGGTGGTGAAGAGCTCGGCGATGAACGCCGCCTGCGGGCCGTACATCGCCGCGTGGGTGACCAGCGCGACGACCACCGCGAGCGCGATCATCGGGAACGACTTGGTGTTGAGCAGCGGGAAGAACACGAACACCCAGATCGCGGCGCCGACCACCCCTGCGAGGTAGACCGGCCGCCTCCCGACGCGGTCGGACAGCGCGCCGAACAGCGGGATGAGCGCCAGTTGCAGCGCCGACCCGACCAGCACCGCGTTCAGTCCCACCGAGCGGTGCACGCCCAGCACGGTGGTGAGGTAGACGAGGATGTACGCGGTGAAGGTGTAGAAGGCCACGTCGACCCCGATGCGCGCGGTGAAGGCCGACAGCAGGGCGCGCGGGTGCGTGCGCAGCACCTCGATGAGCGGCATCCTGGCCTTGGCGCCCTTCTGCTCGACCTCCTCGAACAGCGGCGACTCGCTGATCTTCACCCGCACCCACAGGCCGACCAGCACGAGCACGCCCGAGAGCAGGAACGGGATCCGCCAACCCCACGACAGGAACGCCTGGTCGGACAGCGTGAACGACAGCACCGTCAGCATGCCGGTGGCCAGGACGTATCCGGCGGGGACGCCGACCTGCGGCCAACTGGCGTTGAACCCGCGGCGGCGGCTGTCGCCGTGCTCCATCGACATGATGACCGCGCCGCCCCACTCGCCGCCCAGGCCCAGCCCCTGTACGAACCTGAGCGTGGCCAGCAGGATCGGCGCGGCGACGCCGATGCTCGCGTAGCCGGGCAGCACGCCGATGAGGAACGTCGCGATGCCCATGAGCAGCAGCGTGACCACGAGCACGGTCTTGCGCCCGGCGCGGTCGCCGAAGTGGCCGAACACGATCCCGCCCAGCGGCCTGGCCACGAACGCGACCGCGTTGGTGGTGAACGCCAGGAGCGTCGCGTTGAGCGGGTCGAGCGTCGGGAAGAACAGCTTGCCGAAGACCAGCGCGGCTGCCGCCGTGTAGAGGAAGAAGTCGTACCACTCCAGCGACGTGCCGATGAGGCTGGCGAGGATCACCCGCCGGGTCTGTTGGATGGAGCTTGCCATCTCGTCGCTCCTTACCGGATGGGGGGCTTCCTCTCAACATAAGGATCGTTGAACAACTCGACAAGGGTTTTGTTCGATGATTGTCTGGCCCTTGTGAACGACGCTGTTGCCGACCTTGAGCGGGACCGCACGCGGCTGGGGCGCAGCAGCACCGCCGAGCGGGTGGCCGACATCCTGCGCGACCGCATCAGCGAGGGCTTCTTCGCGCCCGGCCAGCGCCTGTCCGAGGAGTCCATCTCGGAGGCCCTCGGGGTGTCACGCAACACGCTGCGCGAGGCGTTCCGCCTGCTCGGCCACGAGCGGCTCCTCCACCACCGGCTGAACCGGGGGGTGTTCGTGCGGATGCTGTCGGCAGAGGACGTCGCGGACCTCTACCGGGTGCGCCGCGTCCTGGAGGGCGCGGCGGTGCGGCGCGTCCCCACGGCGCGGGCGCTGGAGCTGATCAAGGAGGCGGTCGCCGACGCCGAGCGGGCCGCCGGTCAGGACGACTGGCAGGGCGTCGGCACCGCCAACATCCGCTTCCACCAGGCGCTCGTGACCCTCAACCAGAGTCCCCGGCTGGACGAGGCGATGCGGCAGCTCCTCGCCGAGCTGCGGCTCGTCTTCCACGTCATGCAGAACCCGCGCGACTTCCACGAGCCGTTCGTCGAGCGCAACCGCCATCTCCTGCAGCTGCTCGAGGCGGGCCGCGCCGACGAGGCGGCGACCTATCTCGACGCCTACCTCGACGAGGCCGAGGAGCTGCTCATCCGCGCCTACGAGCCGCACCGCTAGCGGCCGTCGGAGATCCCGAGTCCGTCCGGGACCGTACGTCCCGAACCGCGGCCAGGCCGTGGCCGAGCTGTGATCAACCGGTCATCCCGGGCGCCTGTCTAACGGGGTGAGCGAAAGGATCACAGCCATGAGGCACCCCTCGGCATCCGCCCCATTACTGCTCGCGGCGGTCCTCGGCGGGCTGGGGACCGTCCCCGCCGCCCACGCGAGCACCGGTCCGCCCGCCGCCCGCGCGGCGTGGATCAAGTCGTGCACCGACAAGAAGACCGACACCGCCCGCCCCTGCGGGCACTGGCGGCTGGTCATGCGGGACGGCCGCACGCTCGCCGTCCGCGACGCCGCCGTCACCCGGGTAGGCGGGAACGGCGAGCGGACGCGGGAGGAGGGCAGGTTCGCCGTCAGCGGCGACGGCCGCGTCATCGCCTACGAGCGGGCCGGGGACCACCGCATCGTGGTCCGGCGGGCCGCCGGGGGCCCCGTCACGGTGCTGCCGGAGTCGCTGGTGCCGAAGGACGCGGGCACCGAGGGCATCGCCTTCCAGCTCTCGCCGTCCGGCGACCGGGTGATGGTCGACCGCCTCGACGACGCGGCCGTGATGCCGACCAAGGTCGTCACGGTCGCCACCGGCCGGATCGTCCGGTTCCCCGGCCGGGACGAGCATCCGTCGTTCAGCGCGGACGGCGACGAGATCCTGGCCCGCCGGCACCACCGGGACAACACGACCTCGATGGTCGCGCACCGGCTCGGCGGCGGCTCGACCAGGCGGACTCCGCCCCAGGTCGTCGCCAACGCCGCAAACGAGGCATTGGCGGCCGACGGCAGGACCGTCGCGCTCTTCGTCGCGGGGAACGCCGACCGCGGCAAGGCGCCCAGGCTGCGGATCTACGACCTGGAGACCGGGGAGCTGTCCGCCGGGGTGGACCTGGCGCTGAAGCCGGACGCCGAGCCGTCCCACATGAGCTGGACGGCCGGCGGCGCCCTCACGGCCACGTTCGTGCCACGCGACGAGCACGGCGGGTCGGCGGTGGTACGGGTGCTCACCGTCGACGTCGGCTCGGGCGCGGTCACGCGGGCCGACGCCTACTCCGCGAGCAGGACCGCGTACGCCTACCACGTCGCAGGGGAGTGACGGACATGAGGATCACCATCGCCGCGGGCACCGCGGCCATCACGGCGGCGCTGGCCGTCCTGCAGGCGTCCCCGGCTCCCGCGGCCTCAGGCGCGGCCTTCCCGGCTCCGGCGGCGGCCTCAGGCGCGGCTTTCCCGGCTCCGGCGCACGCGCAAGGGCGGCACGTCGGACAGGGACAGCACGTCGGCCACGGCCAGGAGCGCGGCCGGGAGCGCGGCCAGGAGCACGGCCAGGATCCGGGGGACGGACACTCGCACGGTCGCGAAAGCGTCCGGTACGTGTCCGTCAAAGGCTGCCCGACGAAGGGCGGCGGGCAGCGGCCGTGCGGAGACTGGCGGCTCCTCATGCACAGCGGTGAGGTACGGCGGCTGACGGACGCCCAGACCGTCGCCCTCGACGCCAAGGGCAAACCCGCCCCCGACGCGACCGCGCCCATCGTGGTCAGCGGGAACGGCCGGAAGCTGGCGTACTTCACCAGGTCGGGCCGGCTCGCCGTCCGGACCCTCGGTGGCGGGGTCGAGCCGCTGGCCGGGAACGCGCTGCCCCGGGTGGCACAGTACGACGTGACGCTCCAGCTCTCCGATGACGGCGCCCGGCTGGCCGCCGTCATCGGAGGGGACCGGCCGGCGCCCACACGGATCTTCGACACCGCCACCGGCGCCCGGATCGGCACGGTGCCGGCCGGTGAGACGTTCCTCGGGTTCAGCGGCGACGGCGGCGAGGTGCTCACCAGGATCGACGCGGACGAGGCGGTGTCCGACCTGGCCGCCTACAGCGACACCGGCGAGCGGCTGGCACGCGTCACGCCGCCGCAGATCGTCTCGGCGAACGGCCCGCAGGCCCTGTCCGGCGACGGCCGTACCGTGGCCGCCCTCGTCCGCGCGGGCAGGCCGCGGCTCGTCCGGTACGACCTGCCCACCGACCAGGTCGTCGGCCGTACCCGGGTCACGCTCCCCAAGGGCGACCTGCACATGATCGACTGGACCGGCCCGGCCGAGGTGACGCTGCACCTGCTGGACTACCGCGACGAGCGGCCCGACAGGATGACGATCGTGCGGATCGACATCGACACCGGGAAGGTCACGGTCAGGGACCGCTACACGCTCCTGAAGGACACGTTCGTCTTCGCCGCTTGCGGCGGGTGACCGCCTCCTCGCGACATACGCTGCGTGTGTGGAGGTTCACTCGACCAAGGCGATGGCGGCCCGGGCCGTCGACCTGTGCGTGGCGCTGCTGTACGAGGAGGCGTCCACCGAGACGGTGGCCCGCGTGCTGCGCGACCACGGCGAAACGGGCACACCCCCTTCCGGCGGGGAAGGCGGGCCCGCCGCCGGTGGGGCGGGGATGCCGTTCCACGGCAGCATGGGCAGGGCATCCCCAGGCGGCGGGCCCACCGCCGGTGGTGACGACTGCGGTGGCCGGCCCGCCGCCGGTGGGGAGGGGGGCGCCGGTGGCG
>NZ_QNFZ01000233.1 GCF_003313395.1 Nonomuraea lactucae
GTCCAGGCCGCCCCCGTGGGCGGGGTCGGCGACCTCGCGGGCACCGTCACCGCCGGCGGCGCGCCGGTGGCCGGGGCCACGGTCAGCGTCACCGGGCCGCTCACCCGCACCGTCGTGACCGGTGAGGACGGAAGGTACGCCATCCCGCGCCTGCTGGCGGGCGAGTACCAGATCACCGCCACGAAGTTCGGTTACGCCAGGGGCACCGCGACGGCCACGGTCGTCGCCGGTCAGAGCGTCACCGCGGACCTCTCCATGACCCAGCAGCCCGACGCGGTGCTGTCCGGCACGGTCACCACGACCGGCACGCCGGAGCCGGGCGCCACGGTCGAGGCGCTCGGCACGCCGGCCCGCACGGTCACCGACGCCGCCGGCCGCTACCGGCTCACGCTGCCGCGCGGCGAGTACAGCGTCCAGGTCACCCCGGTCAGCCGCTGCTCCCGCGGCGCCACCGTGGGCGTCACGCTCACCGGCGACCTGGTCCAGGACATCGATCTCGGGCTGCGGGGCGACAACTTCGGTTACACCTGCAAGACCGGCGCCGAGCCGTACGTCGCGGGCACCGACAAGCTCGCCCTCACCGGCGACGACGAGGCCCAGCAGGTGACGCTGCCGTTCCCGGTGCCCTTCTACGGCGCGGGCCAGTCCAGGGCGTGGATCAGCACCAACGGTTTCGCCACCTTCGCCGCCGACAGGGTCGTCGTCGGCGTCAACGGCCGCATCCCCGCCACGGGCACGCCCAACAACGCCGTCTACCCGTACTGGGACGACCTCGTCGCCGACGCCGGCGGCGGCGTCTACACCGGCGTCGTCGGCACCGCCCCGCACCGGCGGTTCGTCATCGAGTGGCGCAACCTCACGTACTACAACGACGCCTCGCAGCGCATCTCGTTCTCCGCCCTGCTCGGCGAGGACGGCACGGCGAGCTTCCGCTACAAGGACGTCGACAGCCAGCGCGACCAGGGCACCAGCGCCACCGTCGGCATCGAGAACGCCACCGGCACCGACGCGATGCTCTACTCCTACGACGAGCCCGCGCTGTCCAACGGGCTGAGCCTGACCTTCGCCGCCAGCCGGCACGGCCTGGTCACGGGCGTCGTGACCGACGCCAACGACGGCGACCCGCTGCCGGGCGCGACGGTCAAGGTGGGCGACGTGGCCACCCTCACCACCGGCCCGGACGGCGCCTTCTACGGCCAGGTGCTCGCGGGCGACTATCAGGTGGAGGTGTCGAAGGAGCACTACGGCACCTTCACCAAGCCCGTCACCGTCACCCCGGCCGGGCCGACCAGGATCGACACGGCGCTGGTCACCGGCCGGGTGAGCCCGTCCCTGGGCGAGATCACCGTGGTGGCGCCGGGCGAGGCGAGCAGGAGCCGGACGTTCGAGCTGACCAACCTCGGCTCGGCGACCGCCTACACGGTGACCACCGACCCGGCGCAGGGCTGGCTCGGCGTGACACCCGCGGCGGGCGACCTGGCCAAGGGGCAGCGGGCCACGCTCAAGGTGACCGTCTCCAGCGCCGGGGTCCAGGCGGGCACCGTCCGCACCGGCAAGCTGATCGTCCGGTCGGCGAGCGGCCGGCAGCCTGTCATCGAGGTCAAGGTGTCGGTCGTGGTGCCCAAGCACCAGGTCGCCGTGGACGCCGGCGGCGGCAGGGGCTTCGTGGACGCCACGGGCGACACCTGGACGGCCGACCGGAAGTACGCGCAGGGCGGCCACGGCTACGTCGCCACCCAGAACCGCACGCACAGCACGTCCAGGACCATCACGGGCACCGACGACCAGGCCCTGTTCAGGACGGCCCGCGAGGGCGTGCTGGAGTACCGGTTCGACAACGTCCCGGCCGGCGTCTACACGGTCGAGCTCGGCTTCGCCGACACCCGGTCGACGAAGATCGGCAAGCGCGTCTTCGACGTGCTGGTCGAGGGGCAGCTCGCCATCCCGGCCCTGGACCTGGCGCTGGAGGCGGGCACGCACACCGCGGTCAGCAGGCAGTACACGGTGCGGGTCACCGACGGCCAGCTCAACGTGCGTTTCGCGACGCGCGAGGGGTCGCCGATCGTGAACGCGATCCGCATCTCCGAGCGGCCGGACCGCACCGTGTCCTGAGGCTCGGGCGACGGGCTCGGGCGACGGGCTCGGGCGACGGGCTCGGGTGGCGGGCTCGTGTGGCGGGCTCGTGTGGCGGCTCGCCCAGCCGCCCCGTCTCCAGGCAGTGGAGACGGGGCGGTCTGCCCGGACGTGACCGATGTAAGACCGGGCCTTTGCGCTACATCTCTTCGCGAGAGGGTAGTTCCCCGTGCGACACGGCACGCGAGCGTGCCGGACCCCGCGCGGGGGGAGACCTCGGTGACGACACACAAGCCCGCAACCGGCGAGCCCCTCACCTCGCCACTAGCCCCGGTGAAGACGCGGCGCATGGGCGCGGTGCTGGCCGCCTGGATGTCCACGACCGACCACAAGGTGATCGGGTATCTCTACCTGATCACCTCGTTCGCGTTCTTCCTGGTGGCCGGCCTGATGGCGATGGTCATCAGGGCAGAGCTGTTCCAGCCTGGCCTCCAGGTGGTCAGCGCCCAGGTGTACAACCAGCTGTTCACCATGCACGGCGCGGTCATGCTGCTGCTGTTCGCCACGCCGCTGTTCGCCGGTTTCGCCAACGTGGTCATGCCGTTGCAGATCGGCGCGCCCGACGTGGCGTTCCCCCGGTTGAACGCGGTGGCGTACTGGCTGTTCCTGTTCGGCGGGATCATCGCGATGTGGGGGTTCGCGACACCGGGCGGCGGGGCCGACTTCGGGTGGTTCGCCTACACGCCGCTGTCGACCGCCACGTTCTCGCCGGCCATCGGCGGCGACCTGTGGATCATGGGTCTGGCCCTGTCGGGCCTGGGCACGATCCTCGGCTCCGTCAACTTCATCACCACCATCATCTGCATGCGCGCGCCCGGCATGACGATGTTCCGGATGCCCCTGTTCACCTGGAACACGCTGCTGACCAGCATGCTCGTGCTGATGGCGTTCCCCGTGCTGGCCGCCGCGCTGCTGGCGCTGGAGTCGGACCGCAAGTTCGGCACCCACGTCTACGACGCCGCCAACGGCGGGCCGCTGCTGTGGCAGCACCTGTTCTGGTTCTTCGGCCACCCCGAGGTCTACATCATCGCGCTGCCGTTCTTCGGCATCGTGACCGAGGTCATCCCGGTCTTCTCGCGCAAGCCGCTCTTCGGGTACGTGGGGCTGGTGGGCGCCACGATCGCGATCGCGGGGCTGTCGATGACCGTGTGGGCGCACCACATGTTCCCGACCGGGCAGGTGCTGCTGCCGTTCTTCTCGTTCATGACGTTCCTCATCGCGGTGCCGACGGGCGTGAAGTTCTTCAACTGGATCGGCACCATGTGGCGCGGCCATCTCAGCTTCGAGACGCCCATGCTGTTCGCGGTGGGGTTCATGGTGACGTTCCTGCTCGGCGGACTGACCGGGGTCATCCTGGCCTCGCCGCCGCTCGACTTCCACATCACCGACACCTACTTCGTGGTGGCCCACTTCCACTACGTGGTCTTCGGCACCGTCGTGTTCGCCATGTTCGCGGGCTTCTACTTCTGGTGGCCGAAGATGACCGGCCGGATGCTGGACGACCGGCTCGGCAAGGTGCACTTCTGGACGCTGTTCGCCGGCTTCCACACCACGTTCCTGGTGCAGCACTGGCTCGGCGTGGCCGGCATGCCGCGCCGCTACGCCGACTACAGCGTCGTCGACGGGTTCACCACGCTGAACCAGATCTCCTCCGTGGGCGCGTTCGTGCTGGGCGCCTCGACGCTGCCGTTCCTCTACAACGTGTGGAAGACCGCCAGGTACGCCCCGCGCGTGACCGTGGACGACCCGTGGGGCTACGGCAACTCGCTGGAGTGGGCGACGTCCTGCCCGCCGCCGCGGCACAACTTCACCTCGATCCCGCCCATCCGCTCCGAGCGGCCCGCCTTCGACCTGCACTACCCGCGCGAACCGCTGGAGCGCCCGGCCATGACGGATGACCGGGAGAGACACCACTGAGAACACCACCGAAACTCCACTGAGTAGATCCGCCGGAGCCGGAGAGGGACTCCTTGTGACTGCTGACGGAAATCGGACGAGGCCGCGCGCCGTCGTCGTGGGTGCCGGCTTCGCCGGGCTGAACGCCGCCCGCGAGCTGGCCCGGGGAGGCGCGTTCGTCACGCTCGTCGACCACAACCCGTACACGACCTTCCAGCCGCTGCTCTACCAGGTGGCCACGGCCGTCATCCCCGCCGGCGACGTCTCCTACCCCATGCGGGCCTTCGCCGGCAAGTATCCCGACATGCGGGTGCGGGTGGGCGGGCTGGCCAAGCTGCACCTGGGCGAGAAGCGGGTGGAGCTGGTCGACGGAACGGTCATCGACTACGACTATCTCGTGCTGGCCACCGGGGTCTCCACCAACTGGCTCGGCATCGAGGGCGCGGAGAAGCACAGCATGCCGCTGTACTCGGTGCGCGACGCGGTCACCCTGCGCAGGACCCTGGTGCGCCTCCTGGAGGAGACCGCCGAGGGCAGGCGCCCCACCACGCACGCCGTCATCGTCGGCGGGGGTGCCACCGGGGTCGAGATGGCCGGCACCATGGCCGAGCTGCGCCGCAGGACGCTCCCGTACACCCATCCCGAGATCCGCCCCGACCAGACCAGCGTCACGCTGGTCGAGCGGTTCGACGACGTGCTCCCCCCCTACAAGCCGAGGTTGCGCGAGTCGGCCGCCAAGGCGCTGCGCAGGCGCGGCGTGCGGCTCCGGCTCGGCAGCACGGTCGCGGCCGTCGAACCCGACGCCGTCGTCCTCACCGACGGCACCCGGCTGCACAGCGACGTGACCGTGTGGGCGCTCGGCGTCACCGCGCCCAACGAGGTCGCCGACTGCGGCCTGCCGCAGGGCAAGGGCGGCCGGATCGTGGTGACCGAGGCGCTCAACGTGCGGGAGCACCCGGAGGTGTTCGTCGCCGGCGACCTCGCCCTGCCCTCCGACCCGCTGCCGCAGCTCGCCCAGCCCGCCATCCAGATGGGCAAGCACGTGGGCAGGCAGATCCTCGCCGCCGCCGAGGGCCTGCCCGTCGCGCCATTCTCCTACCGCGACCCCGGCATCATGGCGGTCGTGGGCCGCGCCGAGGCGGTCGTGCAGCTCCGCAACGGGGCCACCATCCGCGGCCTGGTCGCCTGGCTGGTGTGGATCCTCGTGCACCTGGCGTACCTGCTGGGCGGGCGCAACAGGATCAGCGTGCTCATCGACTTCGTCTGGCGCTACGTGGGCCCGCCCCGCAGCGCCGCCTCGGTCGTGGAGTGACGCCTCGCCGGCCCGGGTTCAGGTCTGGAGCTCGTAGCGGAGCGTCCTGTGCAGCCCGAGCCGGATCACCGAGCCGGCCGTGAGCACCACGGGAGAGTCAGGCACCAGGTCGGCGAAGTCGGCGGCGCCGGGCGGCATGACCGCGGTGCCGTTCGTCGAGCCGAGGTCCGTGACCAGCACGTCCCAGTCCTTCAGGTCGATGCGGGCGTGGCGGCGCGAGATCGACTGTTCCTGATCCTCCACGCGCACCCCGGTGGCCCGCCCCGCCTCGACCTCCGGCGCGATCTCGGGCTTGCGGCCCAGCACGTAGCGCCGGTCCAGCACCAGCTCCTGCCCGTCGTCGAGCCGCAGCACCCCCAGCGGCGGGCGCCGCTCCAGCACCGGCTCGGGCGGCCCCGCGTCCAGCCGCAGACCGCAGACCTGGCAGTACGTCAGGCGCGGATCGTTGAAGTGGCCGTTGCCGCACCGGACGCCGTAGACCTGGGGCGCCCGGTCGTCCGGATCCGTCGCCGTCGCCGGCGCCGTGGGCGAGGGACCGGCGACCCGCCAGATCGGCACCTCCACCGTCGGCGGCTCCACCCGCGTCTCCTCCGCCGGCGTGCCCTCCTCGACCAGCTCCGCCTCCGGCTTCTCCGCCAGAGTCTCCGCCTCGGGCAGTCCCATCAGCGCGGCGAGCAGCTCCCGGGGGGACTGGAAGCGGTCCTCGGGCAGCAGCGCGGTCGCGCGGCGGACGACGGCCGCCAGGCCGGGCAGCCCGTCGAGCGGCGACAGGTCCAGCAGGCCCTGCGAGATCGAGTAGAGGACGCTCTCGACGCTCTCGGTCGGGTACGGGACCCGGCCGGTGAGCGCGTAGCACAGCACGATGCCGAAGGTGTAGATGTCGGATCTTATGTCCACACGCTCGCCCTTGACCGCCTCGGGGGAGATGTAGGCGGGCGTCCCGATGATCCTGCCGACCTCCGTCGCGACGGTCGAGTCGACCAGGCCCTTGACGATGCCGAAGTCGATGACCACCGGGCCGCGGCCGGGGCTCATCATGATGTTGGCCGGCTTGAGGTCGAGGCGGGTGAGGTTCTCGCCCTCCAGGTACTCGAGGGTCGCGGCGAGCGCCCTGGCCAGGCGGACCGCCTCCGGAGGGGAGAGCGGCCCGTCGCCGTCGACCACCTCGCGCAGCGTCCTGCCCTCGATCAGCTCCATCACGATGACCAGGCCGACGACCGGGTCCTCGACCACGTCGTACGTGGACACGATGCCCGGGTGCCTGAGCCTGGTGGCGATCCTGCTCTCCCTGCGGAACCTCCTGGCGAGGTCGTCGGCGTCGGCCCGGTCGGCGCGCATGACCTTGACCGCGACCTCGCGGCCCAGCATCGTGTCGTATCCCCGGTAGACCGTGCTCATGCCGCCCTGCCCGATGACCTCCAGCACCGTGTAGCGGTCGGCGATCGTGCGGTGAGACGGCCCGGCCTGCGAGGACCAGCCCTGCTGGGGGGCCGGCTGGGACGGCTGCGGGGCGGAAGTGACCGGCTGCGGCGGGTAGGTGCCGGCCGGTGGCTCCCAGGCGGGCTGGTAGACCGGCGGCGGCCCGCCGTCGCCCTCGACGGCGGGCGTGGCGGCCGGTGCGGCGGTGACGAAGCCGGTCTGCGAGACCGCGATGAGGGGCGCCGAAAGGTCGAGCGCCGCCCGCTCGGCCTCGTTGCCGAACGCGATGCCGAGCAGCGTCCGCTTGACGTCCTCGGCCAGCTTGTACGAGGTGAGCTGCGCGTAGTCCTCGCTGCCGACGAGGGTCGCGTTCACCCCCGGCTCGCGCAGCACGGTGATCACTCCCTGCCCGGCCAGGTGCCGCAGCAGCCGCTCCACCGCGGGCCGGGCGATGCGCAGCAGCGGGTCGAGCTCAGTCTGCTCGGGCGAGCCGACGATGCTGAGCGAGGTGAACGGCTCGCCCTCGCTGCGCAGGATCCAGTCGAGGATGTAGTAGCCGCCGAGGCGCCATCGGTCCTCGTCGATCGGCACCGGGAACAGCCGCTCCTGGCCCGGCTGGCGGAAGTAGGTGTCGGCCAGCTCCTCCAGCCGCGCGTAGAACACCATCCGGTCGTAGTCGGCCCCCGCGGCCACCAGGAAGGGCCGGCCGTGTTCCCACACCACCAGGTCGCCGAACTCCTGCAGCAGCCGGCGCGGCACGCCCCTGGCCTTGAACCGCAGGTAGCGGACCAGCCGGCGCACGTCCTCGGCGGCGCCCGGCGGCGGGCGGCCGATCAGCGCGTCCACCAGCCGGTCGGGCGCCTCCCAGGTGCACGGCACGTACATCCGCCAGGCGAACACGCTCTCGTAGACGCTGTTGCCGCGGCTGACGTCGCGGACCGCGTAGTCGTGCAGGTCGGGCCCCGCCACCACGAGGAAGTGCGCGCCGCGCATGGTCAGCGTGTTCTTCAGCGTGGTCAGCAGCTCCTCCACGGCGGCCAGCCCGGCCGTGGCCGCCGTCAGCTTGTCGACCTCGTCCAGCACGATCACCAGGTGGACGCGGCCGGGCGCGGGCGGCGGCCGTCGCCGGAACAGGCGCCGCCGCGCG
>NZ_QNFZ01000234.1 GCF_003313395.1 Nonomuraea lactucae
GGCGCGCCTCGTCGAGCGGGCGCTGACCGTCCGCCGGGCGCGGCTCGTCGAGCGCCTCGGGCGGCCGGGGCCACTCGGGCGGCTCCGGCCACTTGTTCCTCTCCTGCCGCGCCCTCTCCGGCTGGACCCGGTCCGCCCGGAGAGGGTCCGCCCGGAGAGGGTCCGGCGCCACGTCCCCTTGCGGCTCCACCCGAGGCAGCGTGTCCGCCCCGTGATAGGCGCCCGGGAACGACAGCGAGTACGGATCGGTGTCGTCCGGCCTGGGCAGCGGCTTGAGCGGCGCGAGGAACGCGTCGTCGGCACGGCCCGGGCTGTCGGCGCCACCCAGGCTGTCGCTGCGGCCCAGGCTCTCGGTGCGGCCCAGGCTCTCGGGCGGCCCGTCCGGCGCGGCCTCGTCCTTGGCGGTCGCCGACTCCAGCCACTCGGCCGCCTCGCTCTCCCCGTCGGGAAGCCGCTCCGCCGCCTGCGAGCCGTACACGGAGTCGACCGCGGCGCGGAACAGCGGCGGGGTCGGCGTGTCCTGCTGGGACGGGACCGACAGCCACGGGTCCTTGGGGTATGGCGAGGCGACCGGCTCGTCCGCTGAGGGGGCCGGGGAGCTGACCTTGAGAGGAGCCTCTTCGGTCTCCTTGATCGCATCCAGCCAGGCCAGCTGTTCCTCGAGCGATTCTTCGCGATCGTGTCTTGCCACCGTGTTCCCCCTCGGGTGGGTCTAAAGGGGCAGCAAACATGTTGCAGATTAACGGCATGTGTTCTCTTGAACGCAGTCAACCCACAACTTCTTTGCCCAGCTACGGTGGTTGCATGCGAGCGATCGTCATCACCCGTCCCGGCGAACCCGAGGTCCTGGAGTGGCGCGAGGTGCCAGATCCGCGTCCCGACCAGGGGGAAGTCCTCGTCGAGGTAACCGCGGCCGGGGTCAACAGGGCGGATGTCCACCAGCGGAGGGGTTTCTACGACCCGCCGCCCGGCGCGCCGCCGTACCCGGGGCTGGAGGTCTCCGGCGTGGTGGCGGAGGTCGGCTCGGACGTCGAGGGGTTCCGGGCCGGTGACGAGGTCTGCGCGCTGCTGGCCGGAGGCGGCTACGCCGAGCGGGTGGCCGTGCCGTGGCAGCAGGTGATGCCGGTGCCCGAAGGCGTGTCACTGGTGCGCGCGGCGGCGCTGCCGGAGGTGGCGTGCACGGTGTGGTCCAACGTGTTCATGCTGGCGAGGCTGCGCCGGGGCGAGACGCTGCTGGTCCACGGCGGGGCGAGCGGCATCGGCACGTTCGCGGTCCAGCTGGCCAAGGCGCTCGGCTCGCGGGTGGTGACGACGGCCGGGTCGGCGGCGAAGATCCAGCCTCTCAGGGAGCTGGGCGCCGACGAGGTCGTCAACCATCGCGAGGAGGACTTCACCGAGAAGGCGCGCGCCGACGTGATCCTCGACATCATCGGCGCGAGATACCTGGACGGGAACGTCCGGGTGCTCAACACGGGCGGGCGTCTGGTGATCATCGGCTTGCAGGGCGGCGCCCGGGCCGAGCTGGACCTGGGCGCCCTGCTCGCCAAGCGCGCGTCCGTCCACGGCACGACGCTGCGCAACCGCCCAGTCGAGGAGAAGGGCGCGATCGTGCGCAGCGTCGTGGAGAACGTGTGGCCGCTGGTGGCCGCGGGGGCGGTGCGTCCGGTGGTGTACGCGGAAGTGCCGATGTCACAGGCCTCGGAGGCGCACCGGACGTTGGATGCCGGGGAACACATCGGCAAGATCCTGCTAGTACGGTGAGACATATGAATGCTGAGGACAACAACCCCTCCCACATCGTGGTGGTCGGCCCTGACTTCCAGGGGAAGGGCGATAGCGGCGAGGACGAGCGATCGGTCACCAACCTGGTCGAACAGCCCGCCAAGGTGATGCGCATCGGCAGCATGATCAGGCAGCTCCTGGAGGAGGTCCGCGCGGCTCCCCTCGACGAGGCCAGCCGTAAGCGCCTGAAGGAGATCCACGAGTCCTCCATCAAGGAGCTGGAGGACGGTCTGGCGCCGGAGCTGGTCGACGAGTTGGAGCGGCTGTCGCTGCCGTTCACCGATGACAACGGCACGCCGCCGAGCGAGGCCGAGTTGCGCATCGCCCACGCCCAGCTGGTCGGTTGGCTCGAAGGGCTGTTCCACGGGATCCAGACGACGCTGTTCGCGCAGCAGATGGCCGCCCGCGCGCAGCTCGAGCAGATGCGCCGGGCGCTTCCCGGCGTGCCGCACGGCGACGAGCAGCAGCGGTCGGGCCCCTACCTCTGAGACGGCCTGGAGGGCTCTATCCGAAGAGCTCTTCGAGCACTCGCGCGACGCCGTCCTGGTTGTTGGCGGCCGTCACGTGATCGACCGCGGCCAGCACGTCCGGGTGGGCGTTCGCGACCGCGTACGACGTGCCTGCCCAACTCAGCATGGGCAGGTCGTTGGGCATGTCGCCGAACGCCACCACCTGTGACGGCTTGATCTCGTGCCGTCCGGCCAGCACGGCCAGGGCCGTGGCCTTCGTCACGCCGTGCGCGCTCATCTCGATGAGGCCCCTGCCGCTGGAGTGCGTGGCGGTCACCAGATGCCCCACGAGCTCGTGCACGGCCGCGTGGAGGCTGTCGGGGTCCATGCGGGGGTGCAGGGCCAGCAGCTTGGCGCAGGGCCGCGAGGTGAGCGTGCTGGCGCCCACGCGGAGCCCGCCCACGGCCTTGCTGTCCCAGCCGCCGAGAGGGAAATCGGACTCATGCGCAAATCCCCCCTCATACTCGACCGAAAAAGCGAGCTCGGGCACGTTCGCTCTTAGCTGAGCGACGACTTCGCAGAGCACCTCGGCGGAGATAAGGTGAGATTCAACTATCCTTTCGGTATGTAGATCGTAGATCAACGCTCCGTTAGCACAGATGGCCAAGCCGCGGTGACGCGTGACTCCCGCCACGCCGCTCATCCATCTGGGTGGTCGTCCGGTCACGAAGACGAGCATGGCTCCCGCCTCCTCGACCTTCGCGAACGCCGCGGCCGTTCGTGGAGAGACGGTTCCGTCGGTGCGCAAGGCGGTGCCGTCGAGGTCGGTGGCCACCAGACGGGGCGAGGGAAGGCTCTGCATAACAGGTTCTAGTTTGCCTGGTGATGCCCCCGACCAGAAATCTTCCGACGGACGGGAACACTGACGCCCCAGAATGGTGTTAGATGTGATGGCGTTGTATTAGCTGATCCCGTAGTGAAAACCAGCATGACTTTGTCTGAGCCACCCCGGGTGCTTGCTGTACGACACACCGGGACTCGCGAGGTGCGGGTCCCATAGATTCACATCCTGAGGGAGAGCTTTTATGGCTCAGGGAACCGTCAAGTGGTTCAACGCCGAGAAGGGCTTCGGCTTCATCGCCCCGGACGGCGGTGCGCCGGACGTGTTCGTGCACTTCTCCGAGATCGTCGGCAACGGCTACCGCAGCCTTGAAGACGGCCAGCGGGTCGAGTTCGAGATCACGCAGGGCCAGAAGGGGCCGCAGGCCTCCCAGGTCCGTGCCATCTGACCTGTAGCAGCGAGTTGGACCGGGGTTCGCTTCCAGCGAACCCCGGTCTTTCGCGTTCCTGGCGCCCACGAGGGTCACAGGTGTGACTCAACTCACGGACGGGGTCGAACCAGCGGGCCCCGCGCGTCGTCGACCCGTGCATGAGGTACGCGTGGTTGTGTCACCCCGTGACCATGGTCGCGGTCGTCGTCCTTCTCCTCAACGACCACCTGCTCAAGCAGGCTCACCCGGGGTTCGTCACCGGCAAGCTGAGTGACGTCGCGGGGCTCGTCGTGGCGCCGCCCCTGCTGGCGCTGCTCTTCCTCGGACGGGCCGACCTACCGGCCACCCTGCTGACGGGAGCCCTCTTCACGCTCGTCAAGACGGCGGAGACGGGTGCCGAGGCCGCCTCCCACCTCTGGACCCTCGTGGCGGGCCCGTCGCGCGTCCTGGCCGATCCCACGGACTTGCTGGCCCTTCCCGCGCTCGCCCTCGCCTGGTGGGTACGGCGGCGAAGCCTGGAGACGGACGCCCCGCGGTGGCGGCTCCTGGTCGTGGGGCCGCCCGCCCTGCTGGCCGTGGTGGCCACCTCCGCCGCGCCGCCGACGTCTCCCGTCGCCCATGCCGTCTACGTGGACGGCCCGCGGATCGTCGTCACCACGGGCGAGACGACCGCCCTGGCCTCCGAGGACGGCGGGGTCACCTGGTCCGACCGGCGTCCGGCGCGGAATCGGCCGCCGCAGACCGCCGCGTGCGTGCCCGGCCTGCCCGAGCGGTGCTACCGGGTGATCGGCGGGCCGGCCGTGGCCGAGTCCGACGACGGCGGGAAGACCTGGCGCTGGTCCTGGAAGGTGTCCGAGCGCGGACGCGACCGGCGGGCCAGGCAGTATCCGGGCGACGACCCGGCCGACCTGCGCGCGCGGTCGCTGGCCGTACAGGTCCGGCCGGGAGGGCACCTCGTGGTCGTCGCCAACGGGTCCGGCGGGATCCTGGTGCGCGAGGTGTCAGGCGAGTGGCGGCTGCTGGGCTGGCCGGACATGAGCGCCGCCGCTCCCGTGGATCCGCCGGGGACCGACCGTTCCGGCCGGCCGCCGGAGACCGCCGGCGAGCCGTTGGAGACCGACCGTCCCGGCGAGCCGCTGGAGACCGAACGGACGGTCGCCCTCGTCCTGGCGGTCTCCGTGCTGCTGGGCGCCTTCGGAGCGGGACTGCGGCGGCTGCACACGGCCTACACGATCTCCGCTGTGCTCGCGTCAGGAGGGCTGCTCTACGTGCTGCTCGAAGGGCTGGACGATCGGCTGCTGTTCGTGGGCGGCTCTGTGGGGCTGCTGGCGACCCTGGCGTGCGTCGTCCTCGCCGCCGCGGGCGGTGTCCGGGGCGGCGCCGCGCTCGTCGGGCTGGGGTCGGCTCCGCTTGTCTACGGCGCCGTGTACCTGCCCTTCCTCGGCTGGGTGTGGGGCGTGCCCGACTCGTACGGCGTCGCGCTGGCCGCGGCCGTCGTGATGACCCTGGCCGTGGTGGGGGCGGGCGCCGCGCTCCTGAGGCGCGACGCCCGCAGAGCCCTGGGCGGGCCGGACTACTCGGGCGGGCCGGACTACTTGGGCGGCTCCAGCACGTCCAGGCCCACGTAGGGGCGCAGCGCCTCGGGAACCACCACCGAACCGTCGGCCCGCTGGTGGTTCTCCAGGATGGCGACGATCCAGCGGGTGGTGGCCAGCGTGCCGTTGAGCGTGGCCACGTGCTGCGGCTTGCCGTCCTTGTCGCGGTAGCGGACGCCGAGCCTGCGCGACTGGAACTCGGTGCAGTTGGAGGTCGAGGTCAGCTCGCGATAGCGGCCCTGGCTCGGTATCCACGCCTCGCAGTCGAACTTGCGGGCCGCCGACATGCCGAGGTCGCCCGCGGCCGTGTCGATGATCCGGTAGGGGACCTCGATGGCGGACAGCATCTGCTTCTCCCAGGCCAGCAGCCGCCGGTGCTCCTCCCGCGCCTCCTCGGGGCGGCAGTAGGAGAACATCTCCACCTTGTCGAACTGGTGGACGCGGATGATGCCCCTGGTGTCCTTGCCGTACGAGCCGGCCTCGCGCCGGAAGCACGACGACCAGCCCGCGTAGCGCAGCGGAAGCCGGTCGGCGGCGAGGATCTCCTGGGCGTGGTAGCCCGCCAGCGAAACCTCCGAGGTGCCGACCAGGTAGAGGTCGTCGTCCGGCAGGCGGTAGATCTCCTTGTCGTGGGCCACGTGGAAGCCCGTGCCCTGCATGGTCTCGGGCTTGACCAGCACCGGAGTGATCATGGGTACGAACCCGTGCTCGATCGCCTGCTGCATGGCCATGTTGAGCAGCCCCAGCTGCAGCCGCGCGCCGACGCCCTTGAGGAAGAAGAACCGCGAGCCGGACACCTTGGCGCCCCGCTCCATGTCGATGGCGTCGAGCAGCTCGCCGATCTCCAGGTGGTCCTTGGGCTCGAAGTCGAACTCACGCGGCTCGCCGTGCGTCTCCAGCACCACGTAGTCGTCCTCGCCGCCGTGGGGCGCGCCCTCCTCGACGATGTTGGGCACCGTCTGCAGGAGCTCGTCGAGCTCGGCGCCGAGCCGCTCCGCCTCCGCCTCGGCGGCCTTGACCTCGCCCGCGAGCTCCTTGGCCCGGGCCAGCAGCGCCGACTTCTCCTCGCCCTGCGCCTTGGAGACCGTCTTGCCCAGACTCTTCTGCTCGGCGCGCAGGGACTCGAACCTGGTCAGCGCGGAGCGGCGGCGCTCGTCCAGGTCGAGCAGCTTGTCGACGACGGAGTCGTCCTCGCCGCGGGCACGCTGCGATGCCCGGAGCCGGTCGGGGTCCTCACGAAGGGTACGCAGGTCAATCACAAGAAAAGGCTACCGGTGCGCGACCGGTGATGGCCTCCGGATTAGGCCTTCCCGGCGCGGACACGGGCGAGCCAGTCGGCCGCCTCGGCGAACTCGGGGTCGGACGTGCCCCTCTTGATCTGGGGCGCGACGCCGTCGGCACGCGGGTAGCTGCCGAGGAAGCGCACGTCGCCGCAGATGCGGTGGAGCCCCGAGATGGCCTCGCCGACGCGCGCGTCGGCGACGTGCCCCTCGAAGTCGAAGTGGAAGAAGTAGCGGCCGATGCCGTCGCCCGTGGGCCGCGACTCGATGCGCGTCAGGTTGACGCCGCGCACCGCGAACTCCGTCAGCATCTCCAGCAGCGCGCCCGGGTGGTCGTCGGCCAGGAAGACCACGAGCGTGGTGCGGTCGGAGCCGGTCGGCTCGGGCAGCGGGCCGGGGCGGCCCACCTTGACGAACCTGGTCACCGTGTCGGAGCGGTCGCCGATGTCTCCGGCCAGCTCGATCAGCCCGTAGTGCTCGCCTGCGATGCGCGCGCCGATCGCCGCGTCGTACGGCGAGCCCGGCAGCGACACCTCCTGGGCCGCCGCGGCCGTGGAGGGCGCGGCCACCACCACCGCGTCGGGCAGCTCCCGGGAGATGAAGGCGCGGCACTGCGTGATGGCCGCCGGGTGGGTGTAGACCCGCTTGATGTGCGGGATCTCGGTGTCGGGCCGGGCCAGCAGCGAGAAGCGCACCGGCAGCAGCAGCTCGGCGGTGATCAGCAGCGGCTCGCCCCAGGCGAACTCGTCGAGGGTCGTGGTGATCGCGCCCTCGACGGAGTTTTCCAGCGGAACCACGGCGCCGTCGGCCTCGCCGCCGCGCGCGGCGGCGAGAGCGGCGGTGACGTTGGCGCAGGGAAGGCGCTCGGCGTCGGGCTCCAGGAGCCGCAGGGCCTCCTCGGTGAAGGTGCCCTGTGGTCCTAGGTAGGCGAGTCTGGGCATGGATACAGAGTATCCGCAGGTTGTCGCGGTGCGCGCGCCTTTGTCACCAAGGGGCCCAGACCGAGCCGGGCCGCGCGCACGGCCTCCTCCTCTTCGGGCGCAAGTGGATGCTCGCCCCGGCCGCTCGTCACGGCCCGCACGTAGGTGCGGGTCTCGGAACGGCCGTTGATGGAGGTCAGCACGATGCCGTCGCCCAGTGCGTTGATCATCGCGACGGAGAACGACAGCCGGCCGGTCATCTCCTCGAGCGCGTCGTAACGGCAGACGGCCACGTCGCGGATGGCCTTGAGGTCGCCGGCGCCGCTCGCCGCGCGGGCCAGCAGCATGCGACAGTCGTCGATCTCGGCTCTCGCCCGCCTGAGCGCCAGCAGGCCGATGAGCGCGGCGCAGCACCCGGCGAGCGCGCACATCCATACGGCAATCAGCACGCTACAGAGCGTAATGCCCGGCCATGGGGCGGGGAACGCTTTCGTCACGCCATTTCGGGAGCCAGTGCGCCAGCAGCCAGACGAGGGCCAGCGCGCCCAGCCCGTAGCCGTTCTGGACGATCTTGCCGAGCACGAGGCTGACCACGGGGATGTCCGCGGCCTTCAGCGACACCCCCCACCAGGGGATCGGCACCACGTAGTAGAGCCACACGCCCACGGCCACCCGCAGCCTGACCGGGTCGCGCCCGTCGCCCACGACGGCGCCCAGCACCACGACGACCCAGGCCAGGTGGTGGATCCACGCGACCGGCGACAGCAGCACCGCCATCAGCCCGACCAGCGCGGTCGCGGTGATCGTGTCGTGCGCCCGGTACGCGTCGCGGGCCCCGCGGAAGCCGTACCAGGCGACCACCGCCACCAGGGCCAGCCAGAGCACCGACGTCAGCGTGTCAGGCAGGTAGAGGCGCATGAGCATGCCGCGGATGGACTGGTTGGTGGTGGCGGTGTTCGCGCCGACCCGCTGAGGGTCGAGCAGCGCCGAGAACCAGAAGCCGGCGGCGTCCCGCGGGATCACCGCGAACGGCAGCAGCGTGAGCAGCGCCGCCGTGAACGCCGCCATGGAGAAGGTCCGCCACTGTCGCGTCACCAGCAGGTAGACCAGGAAGACACCGGGGGTGAGCTTCACCGCGGTCGCCAGCCCGATCAGGAACCCCCGCGGCCACCACGGCCGCCTCGCGGCGCAGTCGGCCAGGCACAGCGCCACGAGCAGGATGTCCACCTGCCCGAACCTGACCTGGTCGCGGATCGGCATCAGGTACGCGCACGCCACCATCAGGAACGCGAACACCCACGGCGCGTGCCTGCGCACCGCCTCACCGCGCAGCGCCTCACGGAACGAGAAGCCCACGGTCACGGCGAGGGCCACGAAGATCCCGGCCGTCCACACCCACTGGGCGGTGTCCCACGACATCTTCGCGAGGAGCGTGGCGAGCATCGCCGCGATCGGCGGGTAGGTGAAGGGGAGCAACTGGGGCGCGGGCGTGACGAACCCGTAGACCGGGCGGCCGTCGAGCAGCATCTGCCCGCCGGTGCGGTAGACGTCGAGGTCGACGAGGCGCTGGTCGTCGGGGTTCGTCAGCCAGTGCTGGACCAGCGGGGCCACGGCCGCCGCGACGACCAGCACCGCGAGCGCCCACGCCCACCATCGCCGCCGGAACGACGGCACCACGCCACCTGTCACGGTGTGGCACGTTACCGTGGCTGGTGTCGATCGAGGCGCACACACCCGGGGGTCCGCACATGCCGCATGCCACCTTCAGCGTGCCCGCACGCCCTCCGACCGGCCGTTTCGCGGCCTGGGCAGGCGCGGTCACGCTGCTGGTCGTGACGCTGGCCTGCCTCGCCCTCCCCGGCGCCGCCCACGCGCTCACAGGCACCGCCCACGCGCCCATCGGGACCGCCCGCGCCCTCACCGCCGGTGGCGGCATCGGCGGCCGGGTGGCTCTCATCGGTGTTCCGGGGCTGGAATGGAGCGACCTCGACCGTTCCCGCACCCCCAACCTGTGGAAGCTCGTCGCCCAGGGCGCCTCCGCCTCCATCTCGACGCGGGCCGTGCCGCCTCCCGACCGCGGCATCACCTGCCCCGTCGCCGGCTGGCTCACCGTCTCGGCGGGCCAGCGGGCAGGTACGGCCGGCAGAGGCTGCCCCCCGGCCCCCGCCCCCAGGCCCGACGGCGATGGCGCCACCGTTCCCGGCTGGGCTCAGCTCGTCACGCACCAGGCGACGACCGGCTACGACGCCCGGCCCGGCACCCTCGGCCGCCTGGTCGCCGGAGCGGGCGGCCGGGTGGC
>NZ_QNFZ01000028.1 GCF_003313395.1 Nonomuraea lactucae
CCGCCAGGGGTGGCGGGGCGTCGAGGCGGGCGGGGGTCAGGGGGTCGCCGGCGCCGCCGGGGCCGACCGTGGGCGAGAGGATGAACGCGCCCGCGTTCTGGATCTGCACGGTGCCCGGCTCGGCCTGGGCGACCGGCGCCGGCCCGGAGCCGTCGTCCACGGCCGGAGCCAGCGACAGCAGGCCCACCATGATGGCGCCCACGCCACCCAGCGAGCCGGCGACCAGCAGCCCGGGCAGGGCCCTGTTCAGCGGTGACTTCTGCTCGGTCATCAGCTCGCTCCTCCCGCATGCGTGGCGCGCCGCCGCCGTAGCAGCAGCCCGCCGGTGGCGCTGCCCATCAGCAGCAGCGATCCGCCCGCGATCAACCCGTACGAGCCGGCGCTCCGCGGCTCCGGCGCCTCACCCGTGTCCACCCCGCCCTTGGGGGTCTTGGCCACCTGCGCCTTGGACCGGGTCGTGGTGGGTGTGGCGGTGACAGTCGCGGTCCTGGTCGTGGCGGGCCTCGCGCTCCCCGTCACGACGCCCCCGCCCGGCACGGTGCCCTGATGCGGGGCCGTCGTCGTCGGCGTGCTCGTGGAAGTCGGTGTCCCCGTGGTGGTCGGGGTCACGGTCGGCGAGCCGGTTGGCGTCGGAGAGACGGTGGGCGTCCCCGTCGGGGTCGCGCCGCGCACGGTCACCTCAACGGCGCCCGGGTTGTTGGTGATCACGCACGTCGACCTGTGCAGTGTCGGCGGGTCGATCATCTCCCGCGTGTGGATCTTGAACGCGTCGAGGTGGATGGGCTTGTCGTCGAGGTTCCTGATCGTGACGGTGTGCGGCCCGTAGTCCAGGTCCTTGCGCTCCCAGAGGGAGACGTTGCCCTGGGTGGCGTTCGTGGGGGTGCCGTCGGAGTTCTTCGTGGGATCGACGACCGCCGAGTCGTCGTCGTCCACGATCACCCGGACCTTGCTCACGTCGGGCATGCGACGTCCCACGTACTCGAAGCCCGTGCCGAGGAAGCTGATCCGCGCGGTGTCACCTCGGGCACCGGCCGTGTGGACGTCACGGAGCCAGTCTCCGTACTCGACCCGCGTGGGACCGTCGTGGGTCCACGTGCCCGTGGGGTAGCGCACCCGGTCCAGCTCGTCGTCGTTGACGGTGACCTCTCCCGCGGGCGGAACGAAGTCCACCGACATGCCCTGCGGGCTCAGCTTGAGCACGCCCTGCTGGGTCAGGTGCGCGAAGGACGAGATGCCCTCCGGCACCTCCAGCCGGACACCCGGCTGGAGCGCCCCCTGCTCTTCGCTCCCCCTGGGTTCGAGTACGCCGTTCCACGCGCCTTCGAGCTTGACATTGCCGACCAGGGAGACCGCAGCCCCCGCGGTGAAGTAGTCCGGCGACTTGAACCTGGGGGTGCCCGTGTACTCGACCTGCCAGGCCAGATTGAGCGTCCCGCCCACCTGGATCACGGTCGGGATCTGCACCCGCGCCCGGAGCGTGACCGCGCCCGTGCCGGCGACGCCCCCGGTGCAGCGGTAGTCCACGACGAGGTTGACCGACTCCGCCTTCGCAGGTGTCACCACGAACGCGGCGGAGGCGGCAATGCCCACCGATGCGGCGACAAGCGCCTTGTGCCACCGATTCACGGGAACTCCGATCACACTAGACCGAAAGTAGATCTTAGAGTCAATATCACCATCGACCCGACCTTCTTCTGGCACTTGTGATGAAGCCGTGTCCGCCCGGCAGAGTGGGTATACGTGGCAGTAACAGAATTGTATTCTGCCGACCACGACACCCCGTTTGGAGGCGACCGATGGAGCGAGGCCTCTTCGACGAGGAGCACCTGCTCTTCCAGGAGACCGTGCGCGAGTTCATGGCCCGCGAGGTCACACCGCACCATGATCGCTGGGAGAAGGACGGGATCGTCCCGCGAGAGGTGTGGAAGAAGGCCGGGGAGCTCGGGATGTTCGGGTTCTCGGTGCCCGAGGAGTACGGCGGGGCGGGCATCACGGACTTCCGGTACAACACCGTGATCCTGGAGCAGATGATCAGGCACGGCGCGACCGGCCTCGGGTTCTCGCTGCACAACGACGTCATGGCGCCGTACGTCGTCGAGATGACCGACGACGAGCAGAGGCGGCGGTGGCTGCCCGGCTTCGTCAGCGGCGAGCTGATCACGGCGATCGCGATGACCGAGCCGGGCGCCGGGAGCGACCTGCAGGGCATCAGGACCACGGCGGTCCGCGAGGGCGATCACTACGTGCTCAACGGGCAGAAGACGTTCATCACGAACGGCATCAACGCCGACCTGGTCGTGGTGGTGGCCAAGACCGACCCGGAGGCGGGGGCGCGGGGCATCACGCTGCTGGTCGTGGAGCGCGGGATGGAGGGGTTCGGCCGGGGCCGCAACCTGGACAAGGTCGGGATGAAGGCGCAGGACACGGCCGAGCTGTTCTTCGACAACGTACGCGTGCCCGTGGCCAACCGGCTCGGCTCCGGCGAGGGCGAGGGCTTCTACCAGCTCATGCGCAACCTGCCGCAGGAGCGCCTGTCGATCGCCGTCGGAGCGGTCGCGGCGGCCGAGACGGCGCTGGAGCGGACCATCGAGTACTGCCGGACCCGCCAGGCGTTCGGCCAGAACATCGGCTCCTTCCAGAACACCCGCTTCGTCCTGGCCGAGCTGGCCACCGAGACCGACATCGCCCGCCACTACGTCGACAAGTGCATCGTCGCCCTGAACGCCGGCCGGCTGACCGCGGTGGACGCGGCCAAGGCCAAGTGGTGGACCACCGAGCTGCAGACCAAGGTCGTCGACCGCTGCCTGCAGTTGCACGGCGGATACGGCTACATGACCGAGTATCCGGTGGCCAAGGCGTGGCTGGACAGCCGCGTACAGACGATCTACGGCGGCACCACCGAGATCATGAAGGAGATCATCGGCCGGTCGTTCGGCTTCTGACACCCGGTCCCCCAGGAACCGGCCCGACCCGCCGCCACGCGGCGCATACTGGCAAGCGTGACTCCTCCGTCTCCTGAAGGAGGCGGCTTCTCGCTAAGCCGCTTCCGCAGCCCGGCGAAGGGCAAGCCCTGCCCTGAGGATGTTGGTTGCCGCGTTGGTGTCGGCGTGCGCGGTGTGTCCGCACGCCTGACAGGCGAACTCGGCTTGGGTGACGCGGTTCTCCTTGGCGCAGTGCCCGCAGCGGGCGCACGTGCGGGAGGTGTTGTGGGGATCGACTGCGATCAGCTCTCGACCGGCGCTTTTGGGGATCGACTGCGATCAGCTCTCGACCGGCGCTTTCAGCCTTGTACGCGAGGACCTGCAGGAACACCCCCCAACCCGCGTCCAGAACGCTTCGGTTGAGGCCGGACTTGGCCGCGACGTTGCGGCCCGGCCGGTCGATCGTGCCGGCCGACCGGGTCATGTTCGCGATCTTCAGGTCCTCGTGCACGATCACGTCATAGTCGCGGACCAGCGCCAGCGCGGCCTTGTGCGCCGCGTCGAGTCGACCTCGCCGCACCTTCGCGTGCAGCGCCGCGACCCGGGCCACGGCCGTACGGCGGCGCCTGGACCCGCGCCTCTTACGGGCGAGGTCCCGCTGCGCGGCCGCCAGCCGGGTGGCGGTCGCGGCCAGGTGACGCGGGTTGGCGACGTGCACGCCGTCGCTGGTGGCCACCAGCGAGGCGACACCCATGTCGATCCCGGCCACCACGCCCGTCGCGGGCAGCGTTTCGGCGGGCACGTCATCGCACGACAGCACGACGAACCAGCGGGAGCCTTCCCGCTTGACGCTGATCGTCTTCACGGTGCCGAGCACCTGCCGGTGCCGGTGCACCCGCACATGCCCGATGCCCTGAAGGCGGACGAATGTTGCGGCCGGGTGCTCGGGCTGACAGTCCCACCGGCAGCCGTCGCCGTCCTTGGGCCACTCGACCGTGTCGAACCAGCCCCGGCCCTTGAACCGCGGCAAGCCCGCCTTGCTCCCGGTCTTGACCCGCGAGAAGAACGCGCGGAACGCCTTGTCCAACCGTCGCAAAGTGGCCTGCTGGGAGGAGAACGACCACCGGCCCTGACCCCCGGGGTCGTCGGCGCGGATGTGCTTCAACTCGCCCGACTGCTCGCCATACCGGACCGTCACGCCTGCCTTGCGGTAGGCCGTACGACGGTGTTCAAGAGCGGCGTTGTACAGGTCGCGGTGGTCATCAAGGCACGCCGTGAGCGCCGCCACCTGGCCGGCGGTAGGGCGCAGCAGGAACTTGAACGACCTGCGCACGCCCACCTCCTCAACCCCGACCGCACTGATCAACGCTATCGGCCGGTACCGACGAAATCCCGGAAGGAGACTCTGATCCGCGAATCTGACAGGTCACCGCACGCTCGGGCCTTGACGGCCCTCCCGCTCCCGATTCCCCCGTCGTCTGAAGGCGAAGACCCCCTCGGGAGATTTTGATGGACGGCGGGCTGATCCTTCTGGTTTTCCTCGCGGTGCTCTTCGCCTGGGGTCTCAACCGCGTACGCCGCGTGCTGCGCCTCGGGCCCGTCGGCTACGCCGGAGTGATGATCGTCTTCATCATCGTCATGCTGCTGCTCTGGGGCCAGACCTTCGCCTGACGGCGGAGCGCTAGCCGGGCAGGGCGGCGACGAAGCGGGCGAGCAGGCGGGCGAACTCGGCCCGTTCGCCATCGGTCCAGCCGGCCATGGCCTGGGCGAACGCCGCCCGCCTGGCCCGGTGGGCGCGCTCCACCGCGGCCCGCCCGTCGGCGGTCAGCACGAGCAGCGC
>NZ_QNFZ01000235.1 GCF_003313395.1 Nonomuraea lactucae
GGCCCCGCGCCGGGCCCGCTGCGCGGGGCCGTGCCGGGCCCGCTCCGACCCGCAGCTAGGAGGGACCGACCGACCATCCGCCGCCCCGCTGCCCGAGCCGGGCGGCCTCCTCCCGCGCCACCACGAGCGACACCTTCTCCGGCGTCCTCCTGAGCTCGTCCTCCAGCTCCCCCACCACCTTCCGGGCCTGCGCCCGGAGCCGCTGCCGGTGGTGCCGCAACTCGTCGCCGAACCGCCTCGCCGCCGGCCCCACCCACACCGCCGCCGCGGTGAACTGCCCGAACGGCTGGTCCAGCGCTGCCTCCAGCAGCGCCACCCGCTCCCGCACCACGGAGAGCGCCTGCCGCAGCGCACGGTGCCGTGGACTGTCCACGAGCCCTTCCAGGGGCGTCCCGGTCATCTGGCGGTTTACCCATCTCCGCGTTCGGGCTGCGGTGGAGGCCATGTGGTGGAGTATGAGCTCGGGGCGATCGACGCTCGATGGAGGCGATCCTGTTGACACCTGTACGACGCTGCCTGGTCGCCGCGGCGGCACTCCCGGTCCTGGCGGGCTGCGGCGGAACCGACCCGGGCCCGACCCCCGCCCAGGCCGGCGAGACGCTCAGGTCGCACATCAACCAGCTGATGAAGGACACGGGCCTGCCCAACGTAGCGGTCACCGACCCCGGCGGAAGGGATCTCGACTGCGGAGAGAACGGCACCAAGCGGACATACGGTGTGAGATCGACCTTCCGTGGCGAGGATGCCGGGCTCATCGACGAGATGACAGGGCGGCTCACCCAGCGATGGGGCTACAAGGTAGACGCCGTCTTCGCGCCGGAGTCGTACAGAACGGTCCTCAAGCTCGTGCCCTCGCGGACCACCGTCACGCTCGACATGCCCACCAAGCACGAGATCACGGTAGCGGGAGAGACGGACTGCGTGCAGTCCCAGCCTTGAGGAGCGCATCAACCACCATCCCCAGTGATCACTTTCTTCAGGTGTGGGTCCACCGACGAGAGAGACTCCTCAACGCGGTCCTTGGCGCCGGAGAACCTCGTGGCCGCCCCTGACACGAGCTTTCCGAACGCTCTGCGGTCGGCCTCATCCTCTATGCTGCCGTTCTCCTTCAGCCACCGCAGGAAAGCCCCCGTCTTCTCCCGATCCTTGCCGATCTCGGAGAACGGTCGCAGGCGCCCCCGGGCGTCCACGATGAGCGGGTCGGCCGGTGGCTTGAACCTCACCGGCGCCTCCCCCATGGTGTAGCCCTTGGCGACCAGTCCCGCGGCGATCTCGTAGAGCACCGCCCGCGTCTGCGTGATCTCCTTCTCGTTCACAAGGGGCAGCCGCGCCTCGGGCTCCAGGGCGGCGCCCAGACCGTCCTTGATCAGCCAACTGAACGCCATCCAGGCCGCCGCCGAGGGTACCCCGCCGGCCGGCACCACGAGCAGGGCCATGTCCATGCCCTTGTCGAGCGCCTTGGTGAAGGATTCGTAGTCGTCCTTCTCTCTCAGGTCCGCGGTGCCCCGGACGACCTTCATCGCCGCGAACTCCATTCCGGAGACCATTCCCAGACGCGAGAAGACCTGCTCCACGGCGCTCTGGGCCTGCAGGTCGTTCGGGGGCGGGTTGGCGATGCGGGCCTTGTCGAGGTGGACGCCCTCCGTGAAGAGTCGCTGGGTGAGCGCGGCCATGCCCCGGTCGAACGGCTCCATGTGGGCGTTCGTGTCGGTGAACGTCTGCAGGTAGCGGTAGCCGTCCGTCAGGGACAGCCGGAACGCCGGTTCGGTGCCGGGGAGGTTGTCGTCGAACCGGCCGAAGCGGCTGGGTTCGCGGGCGTCGGGATCCATGGCGTCCGCGCTCGCGGCGAACTCCGTGGCGTACGCGCCGCCGATCTCCGCGAGGTGCCTTCTCATGGCGTCGTGGGTGGCGAAGCCCGGCGCCGCGGTGATCACCTCGAACGCGAACCTGGCCGCGTCCGCGCTGTGCGCGCCGTCCCGCTCGTCGTAGGCGCCGGACGCGGCGGCCAGCATGCGGCCGAACGCGCCACTCGTCCGCCCGTCGCCGGACACGTGCCGGCTCAGCATGGTGAGCACCCCGCGCACGCTGGGCCCGCGGTAGGCGGTGAGCGCCGGGACGGCGGGCTGGGTGGTCCAGTGGCGGAGGACGCCGTTCACGGACGAGCGGGCGGCGGCGGGGTCGGCGGCGAGCGCGTCCAGGAACCGGGCCGTGGTGCCCAGGGTGATGTCCTCCGGCCGGGAGGTACGGCTCAGCATGGGCAGGATCACGTTCGCCCGGACCACCGCGGCGAGCCACTCGCTGGGCAGGTCACCCTTGCTGACCAGCCATGACAGCGCGTCACGGTCGGCGCCCTCGTCCCCGCGCCTGAGGTCGTCCATCACCTTGGCGAACCCGGGAGCGCGGCCGCCGGCGACGGTGGCCGCGCCGAACATCCTGCTCAGCTCGCCCAGCGCCTGTTCCTTGGTCGTGACGCCCGCGCTGATGGGCGAGTGGCGGGTGAAGCCGGCGATGTCCCGGGGCAGGGCCAGCGTGCCGGCGGCGCCGAGGCCCGCGAAGAGGGCGGCGGCGAAGTCGCCGTCGCCCCCTCGCCTCAGCATCCGGGCGAGCAGGTCACGGTGGCGCTCCCTGAGGTCGTCGCCGATGACCTTGCCCTCGGCGTCCGTGGTGTACCGCCGGTACAGCGCGGCCAGGGCCGCGCCCTCGCGCCGTGCCTCCTCCCGGGAGACGAACGGCATCGCCGCCTCGTCGTACTCGACCATGCCGGGCAGCCAGTCGGGGACCCGCCCGCGGATGCGTTCGTTGCGGACGCGGAGGCGGCGCACCTGCTCGCCGACCCAGTCGTCGGTCTCCCCGACCGGTCCCAGCGCGGACGCGTTCGCCCCGACCCGGTCGAGTTCGGCGCGGATGGCCCGGGACTGCTCGCCGATGACCTCCTGCGCCCGGCTCATGGCGGTGATGAACGCGTCCATCAGGCCAGGATCGATCCCGGAGAGATCGGGATCGAACGGCCCCGCCCCGGCCGGCAACGGCGACTGCGACACGTGTCGCTCCCCCCTGGCCCCGGTTCTCGGCCCCGGCGCCCGGCCGTACGACTACGTGGACCGACTTTCCCACAGGGGGCGACGAGCGGCCACCGGAACAACGGGGCCGGCCTCGATCCGCCTGGCGAGGCGTGGAGCGGCACCCATGCGGTCGCCACTCGCCTGGTGGTGTCATAGCACTGACCCGTTCGGCCCGGCCGATGTGACGACACCCAGAGGAGACTCCGTTCGATGACCCCGCCTCCCCGCACCCCGTACCAGCGCAAGCAGGACACGCTCGACAGGCTGGCGCGCGACGTCGACGCCTGGGTGGCCACGGCGGACCCGGACACCGGGACTCCGTACCTCGTGCCGCTGTCCTTCCTGTGGGACGGCGAGACCCTGCTTCTCTCCACCCCGGCCGCCAGCCCCACGGGCCGCAACCTGCGGGCCACCGGCACGACCCGCCTCGGCCTCGGCCCGACGCGGGACGTGGTCCTCATCGAGGGGACCGTCCGGTGGTTCCCGGCGACCGAGATCCCGGACGACGTGGGCGACGCGTTCGCCGCCGGGACGGGCTTCGATCCCCGCGCGCAGACCACCCCGTACCTCTACTTCCGCGTCCATCCGCGGCGGGTGCAGGCGTGGCGCGAGGCCAACGAGCTCGACGGCCGCGACCTCATGCGCGACGGCCGCTGGCTGGTCACCTGACCGCGCGCGGCCGGAAGGTCCGGTATTGACGGGCCCCTCGCCGCAATCTATGTTTAGGAAACTTTCCTAAGAATTCTCGCCGCCCCCCAGGAGTCGCGCATGCACGCGAGAACATGGACCGCCGCCGCCGCAACAGTCACCCTGGCCGCCGCGTTCGTCCTCGGCACCGCGCCGGGCGCCATGGCCGCCCCCACCGAGTGCAGCTACCAGCTCAACACCCAGGATCGGTGGGCCACCAGCTACTGCGCCTCCGGAACCGGCGAACACCGCATCCGCGTCATGCAGAAGCACTTCCTGCCCGAGATCGGCCTGATCCCCATCGAAGGGCCGTGGGTACCCGCCGGCAGCACCTCCTTCGCTCGGATCTCCCCCCACCAGACGATCAGCGTGTGGGTCGAGACCCGCGGCTGACACAGCGGGCGCCGGGCGGCCGAGGGGAAACCGTCCGCCCGGCGCCGTCCAACGCCTCACGACGTCAGAACGTCCAGACGTCAGTACGTGTGGTCCGCGGTGACGTCCGCCGACAGGCGCAGAGCACGCTCGGCGGGGGCGCCGCGGACGGCCAGCACGGTCAGGGTCAGCGCGTCGACGACGGCCAGGTGGGCCAGGCGGCTGGCGACGGTCTCCAGGCCGAACACGAGGTCCTGCCCGCCGGCGACCAGCGTGCACGTACTCGTGTCGCTCAGGGGAGATCGGGCGTAGCTCGTGAGGGCGATGACCTCCGCCCCCGCCTCGCGGGCTCGGCGCGCGGCGTCGACCGTGCTGCGGGTGGCGCCGGTGTGGCTGACGGCCAGGCAGGCGGCGGAGGCGGGCAGCTGGGAGGCGGCCAGTTGCGCGGTGATCGGATCGGCCGGCGCGTCCACGATGGAACCGAGCGCGCGCAGGCGGTAGGCGGCGTCCGCGGCCACGGCGCCTGACAGTCCGGCACCGACCACCAGGACCCGGCTCGCCGCGTCGAGCGTGCGCGCCGCCGTGCGCAACCGCTCCACGGGGAGGGTGGCGGCCAGCCCGTCGAGGGCTTCCCGCGCGGCGCGCACCGTGTCGGCGAGCGCGCGGGCGGCGGGGTCCTGATCGCGGGACGGTCCGGGGGCGGGGATCTGGCGGGCCGCGACGATCTTCAGCTCATGGAATCCGCGGAAGCCCAGGCGCTGGCAGGCCCGCACCACGGATGACGGCGCGGTGCGGGCGAGCGCGGCGACGTCGCTGACGCTCAGGTAGACCAGCTCCGCCCCCTTGTCGAGGATCACCTGCGCCACCCTGGCCTCGGTGTCGCGCAGCCCGGGCAGGTGCGCGCGGACGTGGGCCGCGAGCTGGGGCCCGGCTGCGGAACGTTCTTCCATGGATATAGAGTACCGGGGAACTGTGTTCCACGCCTCGTTGGGGAGCGTCACATGCCCGGGAACGTGTCGTCGGCGGGCACGGCCGCCGTGCCGGCTGTGGTGCTCGCCGCGGCGCTGCTGCACGCGGTGTGGAACGGCCTGGCGCACAGGGTGACGGACAAGCTGGCCGGGTTCACTCTGATGAACCTCGCCACCACCGCGTGCGCCGCCCTCATGGTCTGCTTCACCCCGGTGCCGGACGCGGCGGCGTGGCCGTTCATCGTCGCGTCGGCGGCGCTGCAGGCGGTCTACCAGGTCCTGCTGCTGCGGGCCTACCAGCTCGGCGACTTCGGCCAGATGTACCCGATAGCCCGCGGCACGTCGCCCCTGCTGGTGGCCGTGGTGTCCACCACCCTCCTCGGCCAGTCACTCTCGGCCGAGAGCCTCGTCGGGGTGGCGGCGATCTCCTGCGGCCTGGCCGGCCTGGCCCTGACGGACGGCCTCCCCGGCCGCGCCCAGCTTCCGGCGCTGGCCGCCGCGGCCGGGACCGGCGTGGTGATCGCCGCCTACACGATCGTCGACGGCGTCGGGGTGAGGCATTCGGACACGGTCACCGGCTACATCGCCTGGCTCTTCCTCTGCCAGGGCCCGGTCATGCCTCTGATCGCCTGGGCCAGGCGCGGTCGCCGGCTCACCGCCCGGCTCCGGCAGGTGCGGTGGCGCGGCCTGACCGGCGGGGTGCTGTCCCTCGTCGCGTACGGGCTCGTGGTGTGGGCGCAGGCCCGCGGCGACCTCGCCACCATCGCGGCCCTGCGGGAGACCAGCATCGTCATGGCCGCGCTGATCGCCACGCTGATCTTCCGGGAACGCTTCGGCTACCGGCGGGTGCTGGCCAGCGCCACGGTCATGGCCGGCATCGTCATCCTCGAACTCGCCCAGCCCTGACGGTCCACGGCGGGACCCGTACGGGTGCCGGACCCGCTCACACCGCCTCGAGCTTGACCGGTGTCCGCCCGAGCAGCTCCCGGAGGGCCTTGGCGACGTCGGCGGGGGCTTCCTCGGCCATGAAGTGACCGCAGGTGACGGTGGTGTGCAGCAGGTCGGGGGCCCAGGCGCTCCACAGCGCCGCCGCGTCGAAGCCGAGGGCCGCGCCCCAGTCCTGCTGCAGCACGGTGACGGGCATCCGCAGCCGGCGGCCGGCGCGCAGGTCCTCCCGGTCGTGGTCGACGTCGATCCCCGCGGAGGCGCGGTAGTCGGCCACGATCGAGGGCACCGCGTCGCGGCAGGCGTGCAGGTAGGCGGCGCGGACATCAGCCGGGACAGCCTCCGGGTCGTTGGTCCAGACGTCGAGGAAGTGGCCGAAGAACGCGTCCGCGCTGGCGGCGATCATCCGCTCGGGCAGGCCGGGGGGCTGGGCCATCAAGTAGAGGTGGAAGCCGACGGCCGCGCCGGTGCCCTGCATCACCTGCCACATGTCCAGGGTCGGCAGCACGTCCAGGCAGGCCAGATGTGTGATCCTGTCCGGGTGGTCGAGCGCGGCGCGGAAGGCGACCAGGGCGCCGCGGTCGTGCCCGGCCAGCGCGAAGCGATCGTGCCCCAGGGCGCCGGCCAGGGCGACGATGTCGGCGGCCATGGTGCGCTTGGCGTAGGTGGCGGCGCCGGTCTCGGCGGGTTTGTCGCTGGCGCCGTAGCCGCGCAGGTCGGGGCAGATCACGGTGTGGTCGGCCGCGAGGTCGGCGGCGACGTTCCGCCACATCAGGTGGGTCTGCGGGAAGCCGTGCAGCAGCACGACGGGAGTGCCCGAGCCCGCGACGGCCACGTTCAGGCACACGCCGTCGGCGACGGGGACACGCTGATAGTCGAATCCGGCGATGGCAGGCGTCATCGTTCCAGCCTTTCCGTAGGTGACGATCGCCGCGTGGGTGACGATCGGTGATGAGACGCCGCCAGCCTGCCCTGCGCGGATGAGCACCGGATGAGCACCGGATGAGCGCGGTCGAGCGCGGTCGAGCGCGCTATAGCGTGGCCCCGGGGGCGGGGCCGTGCCCCGGGAAGGGTGGTCGAGGGTGCGGGTCGGGTTCGGGGTGCTGGGGCCGGTGACGGCCTGGGACGGCGCCGGAGGCGCGATCGCGTTGAAGGGGCCGCGGCACCGCGCGGTGCTGGCCCGGCTGATCGTGGCGCGCCGCCGCGTCGTCCCGGTCACCCGGCTGGTGGAGGATCTGTGGGTGGATCCGCCGCCGGGCGCGGTCGAGGCGGTGCGCACCTTCGTGGCCGCGCTGCGCCGTGCGCTGGAGCCCGAGCGCCCGCCCCGCG
>NZ_QNFZ01000246.1 GCF_003313395.1 Nonomuraea lactucae
CGGGGCCGGGGCACTCCTGGGGGGCTCCGGGGTGGCTTCGAGGCGCGCGCGGACGGCCGCCGCCACGTCGGTCGGCGGCGGGCTCGGCACGTCGAGGGAGGCGCCGAGGTCCACGAGCGCGGCCTCCAGGTCGTCCAGGTCGTTCAGTTCGTCGGACGGGTCACGCGAGCTCACTGCCCACCTCCTCCCTGAGCCGGGCCAGGCCGCGGTGCGTGCAGGACTTGACGGTGCCCAGGGGCCAGTCGAGCACCTGGGCGGTCTCGGCCTCCGTCAGCTGTAAGAAGTACCGGCAGACGACCGCGTGGCGTTCCCGTTCGGGCAGCCCGCGCACCGCTTCGAGGAGGCGGGCGCGGCGGTCGGTGGCCACCGCCGTGCTCGCGGGGTCGTCGGGGGCCACCGTCTCGGTGACGGCGCCCAGCCGTACGGCGAGCTCCGCCCTGCGCCCGCGGGAGCGGGTGAGGTTGTGGGTCTCGTTGGCCACGATGCGCAGCAGCCAGGGGCGGAAGGGCGCCTCCCGGCGGAACGACGCCAGGTGCCGGTACGCCTTGACGAACGCCTCCTGCACCACGTCCTCGGCCTCGTCGCCCGCTCCGAGCATGGCGGCGGTCCTGTGGGCGAGCGCGCTGTAGCGGGCGACCAGCGCCTCGTAGGCCGTCAGGTCACCGGCGAGCGATCGGGAGATTGCCTCGTCGTCGTCCATGGACGTGTCAGATTTCACCGCATCCGCACCGAGTTGGGAAGGGTGCTTTCAGTCGTCACGTGACCTTCGGCGCCGTGCGGGCACTAGACTCGCAGCCAATCCTCGCGAGCCCCTTAAGGAACGGGACTATGTCTTCTGGGTATGACCGTGTAGTGCAACCGGCCGCCGGTGACGAGGCCCTGGAAAACCACCTCGGGGGCGACGAGGCCAAGAACTACCGGCAGTACGAGTTCGACATGGTCGCCCCGCATGTCGGGCGTTCCATGCTGGAGATCGGCTCGGGGCTGGGCCACTTCGCCGAGCAGTTCCTGCCGCGGCTCGACCGCCTCGTGGTGAGCGACTTCGACCCCTACTGCGTCGAGCAGCTCAGGAAGCGCTTCGAGGGTCGCGACGAGATCGGCGTGCTGCAGTTCGGCCTGCCGACCGACATCCCGCTGGAGGACAAGGTCGACACGGTCGTGATGATGAACGTCCTGGAGCACATCGAGGACGACGCCGAGGCCCTGCGGTCGCTGGCCCGGGTCACGCTGCCCGGCGGGCGGATCATCATCTGGGTGCCGGGCTACATGCAGCTCTACGGAGACTTCGACCGCAAGGTCGGCCACGTCCAGCGCTACACGCCCAAGACGCTGCGCGCCACGGTTTCCAGGGCCGGGCTCGACGTCGACGTGCTGAAGCCGATCAACTTCCTGGGCGGCATCGCCTGGTGGGCCGCGGTCCGCCGTGGCGGGGTGGGCTACCCGGACCCTCGCCTGGTCAAGATCTACGACCGCACCGTGGTCCCGGCGACCCGCCTGATCGAGCGCTTCATCCGGCCCCCGTTCGGCCAGACGGTGTTCTGCGTCGCCCGGGTCCCGCGCTGACCGAGCCCGGAAGCGCCGCTGACCGAGCCCGAAAGCGCCTCGGCCGCCCCACGGGTGGAGAGGACGTGGGGCGGCCGAGGCCCGGGTGGAGGAGCCCGGGTGAGAGGGCTATTTGATGGAGCCGGCGGTGAGTCCGCCGACCACCTTCCGTTCGATGAGGGCGAAGAGGATGATCACCGGGATGGTGGCGATCACCGAGCCCGCGAAGAGGTTCTGCCAGTCGACCTGATACTGGCCGATGAACGAGTTGAGAGCCACGGTGAGCGGCTGGTTCGCGGGCGTGGTGGTGAGGGTGAGGGCCACCACGAACTCGTTCCAGGCGGCGATGAACGTGAAGATCAGCGCTGTGATGACGCCCGGCATGGCCAGCGGCAGCGTGATGCGGAACAGCGTGCCGAAGCGCCCGTTGCCGTCGATGAACGCGGCCTCCTCCAGCTCGCGCGGGATCGAGGAGAAGTACGCGTTCAGGATCCAGACCGCGAACGCCAGGTTGAACCCGCCGTTGACGAGGATCAGCGACCAGATCGAGTCCACCAACCCGAACTGGAAGAACTCGCGGTAGATGCCGACCAGCATGGCCGTGGGCTGGAACATCTGGGTGATCAGCACCAGGATGAGGAACGCGGTGCGCCCCCTGAAGTTGTGCCTGGCCGAGTAGTAGGCGGCGGGCAGCGCCACCAGCAGCACCAGGATCGTGGAGCCGGCCGCCACCTTGAGCGTGACCATCAGGTTGCCCGCGAGCCCGCTGGTCCAGAAGTTGGCCAGGTTCGACCACTCCCACTCCGAGGGGAAGATCGTGGCGTCGCGCAGCGAGTCCTGGGGGCGCAGCGAGGTGAGCAGCATCACCACGTACGGGAACAGGAAGAGGAACGCGATCAGGTAGGCCGCGGCCGCGATCACGCTCGTCTTGAGCCCGGGCATGCGCCGGCGGGAGACGGGCCGGGGCCTTGAGTGCTGGTGGCGCGCGGACCTCGATGGCGCGGTCGTGACGGTCATCACGCCACCTCCTTGTTCCAGCGGGAGACCTTGAGGAAGATCGCGGTCAGGACCAGGACCATGCCGAAGTTGACCACGGACATCGCGGCGGACTCGCCGATGTCGGAGCCCTTGAGGACGAACATCAGGATCGTCGAGGTGGCCGTGGAGTAGCCGGGCTGGCCGTGCGTCATCGCCCAGATGATCGGGAAGCTGTTGAAGACGTTCATCACGTTGATCAGCGCCGCCACGGTGAGGGCGGGCCGCAGCAGCGGCAGCGTGATCGACCAGTACGTCCGCAGCTTGGACGCGCCGTCCATCGTGGCCGCCTCGTAGACGTCGGCCGGGATGGTGGCGAGCCCCGCCAGCAGCGCGTACGTGGTGAACGGGACCGACACGAACACCGCGACGAACACGAGCCACGGCATGGCGGTGGAGGCGTCGCCGAGCTGGTCGGCCGAGTGGCCGCCGAGCGCGTCGATGAGCCCGAGCTTCAGCCGGATCTGGTTGATCACGCCGACCTCGGGGTCCAGCATCCACTTGAAGATGATCGCGGTCATCAGCACGGAGGCCGCCCATGGCGCGATCAGCGCCCAGCGGGTGATCCGGCGGCCGGGAAAGCGCTGGTTGAACAGCTGGGCGAGGGCGAGCGAGATCAGCACGGTGAAGCCGACCACCGCGATCACCCAAATGACGCTGCGGACCATGATGTCCGCGAAGTCCTTCTCGTCGAACAGCTTCTCGTAGTTGGCCAGGCCGTTGGAGCCCTGCACGATGCCGAACCTGCTGATCTTGAGGAACGACGACCGGATCATCTCGATGACCGGCCAGAGCACGACCACCGCGATCAGCAGGACCGCCGGTCCGGTCCAGGCGAGCGGCTCGAACGCGCGCAACCTTCTCATGAAGAACCTTCCATCACGGTACGGCCGGCGCCCCGGGGTGCGGGGCGCCCGCCGCACGGACCCGCGAGGGGTCAGCTAGCCTCGGCGGTCTTCTGCAGCTCACCGAGGACCTTGGCCGGGTCCTCCTTGACCGCTCCGCCGATGGTCTGCTTGATCGCCGGGTTCACCACGGCCCACTTCGGGTCCTGGAACGGGTAGAAGCTGGCGTTGGGCAGCCCGTCGAGGAACGGCTTGAGCTTCTCGTCGCTCGACAGCTTCTGGACGCCGCTCGTGGTGACGGGCAGCAGCTTGTAGGTGTCGCTGATCTTCTGCGCGGCGGTGCCGGTGTAGAAGAAGTCGAAGAACTTCTTGATCTCGGCGGCGCGGCCGTTCTTGTTGAACGCCATGATCCAGTCCATGACGCCGAGCGTGGTGTCGAGCGGGCCGGTCTTGCCGGCGATCGGCGCGACGCCGTACTTGTCCTTCAGGCCGGCCGCGTCGAAGATCGGGATCGACATGGGGCCGCCGTTGACCATGCCGACCTTGCCGGCGCCGAAGTCCTCCCAGACCGTCTTGCGGTCCTTGGTGCCGGGGTTCGGCGTGGTCAGGCCGGCGTCGACGAGGCCCTTGATGTAGGTGAACGTCTCGACGTTCTGCGGCGAGTTGATCGCCCACTTGCCGGCGGCGTCCTTGTAGCCGCCACCGTTGCCGAGCATCCACAGGAACGACTCGGCCTGCGCCTCCTCCTGGCCGAGCGGCAGGCCGAACGGCTGGCTGACGCCGGCCGCCTTCAGCTTCTGCGCGGCGGCCTTGAGCTCGTCCCAGGTCTTGGGCGGCTCGGCGACGCCGGCCTTGGCGAACAGGTCCTTGTTGTAGAACAGCGCGCGGGCGGACGAGACGAACGGGATGCCGTAGGCGGTGCCGTCGACCTTGCCGAACTCGGCGAACTTCTGCAGCATGTCGCTGGAGACGTTCGGGGAGAGCACCTCGTCGACCTTGTAGAGCAGGCCGTCCTTGACGAAGCCGGAGTAGTCGCCGGTCTGCAGGATGTCGGGCACCTGCCCGTTCTGCACCATGGTGGCGACCTGCTTGTCGATGTCGTTCCAGTTGATGACCTGGACGTCGACCTTGATGTTGGGGTTCGCCTTCTGGAACTCGTCGACGACGCCCTTCCAGAACGTCTCGCCGGAGTTCGGCTTGCCGGGGCCGTCGCCGTAGTCGGCCGCGACCATCTTCAGGGTGACCTGGCCTCCCCCGGAGGCGTTCTGGTCACCGGACGTGCCGGATCCACCCGAGCCACAGCTGGACAGGACCAGCATGGTCGCCACGCCGAGAGCGGCGCCGCCCAGAAGCTTGATGTTCACCGTAAGTACCGCCTTCTCGTAGGACGGGCCTATCTGGTCCGTACCAGTTGCCGTCCCGCCCACAGGGTTCTGGGGGTGCGCGAGCCGGGGCTCATCGCGTTTGCGTCAGCGTAAGCCCGTGTTCCGTAGCCGGTCTATACCGGTCGGTCTCGGTTTGGCAACATCCGGCCCGAAAAATGGCGCGGCAAAGCTCACAACCGGTCTAGACCGGCAGTCAGAGGATCTTCCTCCGCACGCTCTCCCCGCCCTCCGGCACGCCGACCCATGGCCCGTCGATGGACGGGTCGAGGACGCCTTCCTCCAGGAAGGCGTAGCGGCCGTCCAGCACGTACTGCGCGAGCCGCGCGTCCTGGCTGTCGCTGTTGTCCCAGAGCCGGTCGAACAGCGTGCCGACGCGGCGCCTGGCCTGCCGGCAGAACGTGTCGGCCAGCTCGTACGGCCTGCGCCCCAGGTCGCCCGCGTCCTCCTGGGCCTTGACGCAGGCGGCCGTCATCGCGAACAGCTCCGCCCCGATGTCGACGATCCGGCCGAGGAACGCCTGCCTGTGCTCCAGCCGCCCCTGCCAGCGCGACATCCCGTAGAAAGTGGACCGGGCCAGCTTCCGGCTGGTCCGCTCGATGTAGCGCAAGTGACCGGCCAGCGGGCCGAACCCGGCGTACGAGGTGGGCAGGTTGCCGGTGCCCGCCATCAGCGTGGGCAGCCACCGGGCGTAGAAGCCGCCTGCCCGCTTGAGCGCCTGGGCGCGCTCCTGGCGGGAGGCGTCCGGGTTGACCAGCTCTCCGGCGGCCGACAGATGGGCGTCCACGGCCTCGCGGGTGATGAGCAGGCGCATGATCTCGGTGGAGCCCTCGAAGATGCGGTTGATCCGCGAGTCGCGCAGCATCTGCTCGGCCGGCACGCCCCGCTCTCCCCTGGCGGCCAGCGACTCGGCGGTCTCGTAGCCCCGGCCGCCCCTGATCTGGACCAGCTCGTCGAGCGCCTGGTAGGACAGCTCGGAGGCGTACATCTTGGCCAGGGCCGCCTCGATCCTGATGTCGTTGCGCTGATCGTCGGCCATGCGGCTGGTCAGGTCGCAGACCGCCTCCAGGGCGTAGGCCGTGGCCGCGATGAAGGCGATCTTCGTGGCCACCGCCTCGTGCTCGCCGATCCGCCGGCCCCACTGCACGCGGGCGTTGCCCCACTCGCGGGCGATCTTCACGGCCCACTTGGCGTTGCCCGCGCAGGTCGCCGGCAGGGAGAGGCGGCCGGTGTTGAGGGTGGTGAGCGCGATCTTCAGGCCCTCGCCCTCGCGGCCGATCAGGTTTCCGGCCGGCACTCGTACCTGCGAGAACTCGGTGACGCCGTTCTCGATGCCGCGCAGCCCCATGAACTGGTTGCGCCGCTTGACCGTGATGCCGGGGGTGTCGGCCTCGACGACGAAGGCGCTGATCTTCCGGCCCGTCCTGGCCATGACCACGAGCAGGTCGGCCACGACGCCGTTCGTGGTCCACAGCTTGACGCCGTCGAGCACATAGTCGTCGCCGTCCCGGACGGCGGTGGTGGACAGCCTGGCCGGGTCGGAGCCGACGTCCGGCTCCGTCAGCAGGAACGCCGAGATCTCGCCCCGGGCGCACCTCGGCAGGAACTCCCGCTTCTGCTCCTCGGTGCCGAACAGCTTGAGCGGCTGCGGCACCCCGATCGACTGGTGCGCCGACAGCAGCGTGGCCAGCGCCGGGCAGTACGAGCCGACGAGGATGAGGGTGCGGCAGTAGTACAGGTAGGGCAGGCCGAGCCCGCCGTACTCCTCGCTGATCGTGATCCCGAACGCGCCGAGATCCGCGAGCCCCTTGACCACCTCGTCGGGCACCCGGGCGGTCCGCTCGATCTCGGCCGGGTCGACGTGCGCGTCGAGGAACCTGCGCACCGCCCTGACGAACTCCTCGCCGCGCTTGGCGGCCTCGTCGCCGGGCGTGGGGGCCGGATGCACCAGATCCAGCCGGAAGTCTCCGAGGAACAGCTGTTTCGCGAAGCTCGGCCGCGTCCACTCCTTCTCACGCGCCTGCTCGCCGAGCTCTCTTGCCTTGGCGTACTCGCTCATGGCATCCTCCCGCCGACGTTACGCCCCCCGGCGATCTGTGAATACCCGGCGCTTCACCGCTCTCACCCCACGAGATCGTCACACCCCGTCCGGCGGCGCCCCGGCGCTCAGCGCGGGAAGCCGATGTACGCCACCGGCACCAGGTCCACCAGCCACACCCCGTTGGCGCTGACCCTGAACTCATGACCGGCCCCGTGCATGGCGCCCGACTCGACGGCCAGCACCACCGGCCTGCCCCGCCGGGCTCCCACCCGGGTGGCCGTCTCGCGGTCGGGCGACAGGTGCACGTGGTGGCGGCGCATCGGCCGCAGCCCCTCGGCCCTGATCGCGGCGAGGCTCCGGGCCACGGTGCCGTGATACAGGAAGGGCGGCGGGACGGCCACCGGCAGGTCGAGGTCGACGCTCACCGAATGCCCTTGGTTGGCGCGGATCCTCCCGCCCTCCATCGCGAACCGCCGCTTGTCGTTGCCCTCGACGACCAGCCGCAGCTCGTCCGGCGTGATGGCGAACCCGTGCCCCGTGGCGGCCTCCAGCAGCGTGCCGACCTCGACCCAGCCCTGCGGGTCGAGCTCGATCCCGATGCGCTCGGGCTCGTGCCGCAGATGCTTGGACAGGTATTTCGAGATGCGCACCAGTCTCCGGTCGTCCATGATCCCGGCAGGATACTCCCCCGAAAACCGGTTGCGCCCCGTTCCCGCCGGTCTCTAGTGTCTGGGACATGCGCCTTTACCAGTAATGCGCCAGGGCTGATCGCGATCAGCCCGGCTCACTCGGCTAACCGCCCGGCGGTGCTCGCACGCCCGCCGAAGTCCACCCAGACGCGGCAGCTGAGCTTGCCGACCCGGCCACCGGCCGCGTCGCGAGTCACGTAAAGGAGCTTTCTCATGCGAGTTCGCGCAGGAAATTCAGGCAAGAAGAACGGCCCCAAGCTCCCGGGGCGGCCGGCGCTGCCGGCGCCGCGGCAGCTGCCGAAGATGCCGCAGCGGCCGATCGCCCCGCCGCGGCGCATCCCGCCCAAGGGGCGGTGATCCCCTGACCCACTACCCGGGATGGTAGTGAGTGCGGCGCGCGGCCCCTACGCCATGGCCCCCGCACGACGCCACGGCGCCCCGCCCCCTGGCCTGCGGCCGAGGGAGCGGGGCGCCGTGATGGGGCAGGTCAGCGGAGATTGATCGTACAATCCCCCGATAACACCGATCGAGCAAGGGGATTCCGTGTCTTCTCCACCCGTGCCGAGTGAGGACGCTCGCTATCTGGAGCAGTTCGTGGCGCAGACGCAGGCGGCGCTGGGCCGGCTGCGCGAGGCCAACCGGATGATCGGGGAGGTGGTGGGCACGGGAGAGGCCGCTCAGGGGCTCGTCCGCGCGGCGGCCGACGGGCGGGGCGTGCTCACGAAGGTCGAGGTGGACCCGCGCGGCATGCGCCTGGCCGCGGGCGAGCTCGGCGCCGAGGTGACCAAGGCGATCCGGGCGGCGCAGGACGACGCGCGCCGCCGCACGGGAGAGATCGTGGACGACGCCCTCACCCGCGCCGGCGAGCTGCCCCAGCCCCTGGACGAGACCTTCGTACGCCACCGCATCGAGGTGGCCGCCCACGACTTCTACTCGGAGCAGCCGTGATGTACGAGACCGACATCGACCCCGCCAACATCCGCGAGCAGGACGTGGCCGAGGCCCAGAGGCAGGCCGAGGCGGCCCGGGCGCTGCTCACCGACCAGGAGAGCGTCCTGGAGGAGATCGTCGGCGAGGGCGGAGGCGACGGCGGCCACGTGCGCGCGACGGCGGCGGCCGACGGCCGGGTGCTGGAGGTGGTCATCGACCCACGGGCGATGAGCGAGGGCAGCGAAGCCCTCGGCGAGCAGATCCTCCTGGCCGTGCGGCGGGCGCAGGACGACGCGGGGCGGCAGGCCGGAGCCCTGCTGAGGGAGTCGTTGCGCGAGGCCCTCCCGTCCGTGGACACGGACCTCCTCCAGGAACGGCTCCGCCACCTGCTCCAGTAACAAGGGTCACTGGCCACCCCTCACCCCATTTCGCACCACTCGCCGCATTCGTCGCAACAGGCCGCTATCGTCGGGCAGATGGATTCGGGGTTTGAAATCACCAAGGATGTGCTGGATCGGCAGGCATCGCGAATGCGGATCCACAGCGAGGAGTACGAGGCGGCTCTGGCCCGGCTGCGGCAACGCGCCGGGGCGTCATGGGGGGACGACGGCATCTTCGTAGTGATCAACCAGGCGTGGGTCGACTGCTGCCACACCACGCTCGCGGCGAAGGGGGCTCTGTCGGGCGTCATCGGCGACACCGGAACCGGCATGGCCGTCGCCAACCGGAATGTCCGTGAGGCCGACGGCACCTTCGCACTCCCGGAGGCCGATCGATGGGCCTGACGATACCTCCGGAGCTCGACGCGGTCCTCGAACTGGCGGGCCTGTGGTTCCCCAACATCGACGAGGACGAGATGCGCGCGGACGCCGCCGCCGCGCGCGTCGTGGAAGCCGGCACGTCGCTCGCCGCCCTGGGAGCAGGCACCGCCATGCGCGACGCGTCGGCCGCCTACAGGGGCGACTCCGCTACCGCGCTCGCCGGCTACTGGGGCGACGTGGGCACCGGCGACGGGCACCTGGCGCAGTCCTCCAGCGCGGCCAGGATGTCACCGGTGTGGCTGGAGCACACTGCCACGGTCGTGACGGGCGCCAAGGTGGCGGTCGGCACCGTGGCAGCCGTGGGCGCCGTGCGGCTGGCCATGGCCCTGCTGTCCGGCGGCCCCTTCGCCGGCGCGTCGGCGACGGCCTCCCTGCTCGCCACGCGGCACGCGGGGATGAAGGTCCTGCGCGAGGCCGGAGAGGGCTCGGCCAGGATTCTCGCCCCGGCGCTGAGGCGGCGGGTCACCGAGCCGATGCAGCGGATCCTCGACAACCTGCGCCGGCCGGGCGGAGGCCCGACGCCCGCGTTCGCCGGAGCCGGCGGGCGCGGACTGGCGAGGCCCCACACCGTGGGCCCGAGGGCGTCGAGCGGCCCCCGCGACGTGCGCGACGGCATGGCGGCCATGGGCCGCAGCAACAACAACGCGAGAAGGGGCGGCAACGGCCGCCGTGGCGGCGGCGGCCGTGGCCGTGGCGGCGGGAAGCAGAACAGCACCGACGGCACCACCGGACACGCGGCGGACCGCCAGGCTCAGCGAGGCATCAGCGATGACATGGTGGAGCAGGCGAAGCAGAACGGCAGGAAGAGACCCGGCAACCAGCCGGGCACCACTGTCCATGAGACCGACAGTGTCCGCGTGGTGACGAACAAGAGCGGTGGCATCATCTCCGCCATGTGGAAGAGGAAGAAGTAGCCGCCGCTGAAAGGGCACGACTTGCGAATCGAACATGACGCCGAGAACGACGTCGCCTACGTGTATCTCGTGGACGAGATAGGCGAGGGCGACGCCGATGCTCAGTTGCTGGTGGAGCGCGAGGGGATGCCAGGGGAGCTGGTGCTCGACTTCGACACGGAGGGCCGCCTGCTGGGCTTCGAGGTCCTCGGGGCATCGGCCATTCTGCGGCCCGAGGTCCTCGCACTCGCGTACGAGGACGACGATCCCGCCGGCGACGACGCCCGGTAGCGGGCAGAGCCGTAGGCGCCCTGGTCCCGTGCGGGACCAGGGCGCCTACGCGTGTCAGAGGCGCGTCAGAGACGCTCGATGATGGTGACGTTGGCCTGGCCGCCGCCCTCGCACATCGTCTGCAGGCCGTACCTGGCCGCCGCCCTCGCACATCGTCTGCAGGCCGTACCTGCCGCCCGTGCGCTCCAGCTCGTGCAGCAGCTTCGTCATCAGGATCGCGCCCGTCGCGCCGAGCGGGTGGCCGAGGGCGATCGCCCCGCCGTTGGGGTTGACCCGGGCCGGGTCGGCGCCGAGCTCCCTGATCCAGGCCAGCGGCACGGGGGCGAACGCCTCGTTGATCTCCGTCGCGTCGATGTCGCCGATCGACAGGCCGGCCTTGTCCAGGGCCTTCCGGGTCGCCGGGATCGGCGCCGTGAGCATGAACACGGGGTCGTCGCCGACCAGGGCGAGCTGGTGGACGCGGGCCCGCGGGGTCAGGCCGTGGTCGCGTACGGCGCGCTCCGAGGCGATCAGCACGGCGCCCGAGCCGTCGGAGATCTGCGAGGCCGTGGCGGCGGTGATCTGGCCGCCCTCCTTGAGCGTCTTGAGCTCGGCCATCTTCTCCAGCGTCGTGTCGGGGCGCGGGCCCTCGTCGGCCTCGACGCCGTTCAGCGGCGCGATCTGGTCCTTGAAGTAGCCGTTCGCGACCGCCTTGGCGGCGCGCTGGTGGGACTCGAAGGCGTAGCGCTCCAGCTCGTCGCGCTTGAAGCCCCACTTCTCGCACATCAGCTCCGCGCCGCGGAACTGCGAGATCTCCTGCTTGCCGTACCTCTCGATCCATCTGTCGCCGAACGGGAACGGCATGCCCTTCTCCAGGGCAGCCGTGATCGACGAGCCCATCGGCACGATGCTCATCGACTCGACGCCGGCCGCCACGACGAGGTCCTGGGTGCCTGACATGACGCCCTGGGCCGCGAAGTGGATCGACTGCTGGGAGGAGCCGCACTGGCGGTCGATCGTGACCCCGGCGGTCGTCTCGGGCAGGCCGGCCGACAGCCACGCGTTGCGCGCGATGTCCATGCTCTGTGGGCCGAACTGCATCACGCAGCCCATGACGACGTCCTCCACCGCCGCGGGATCGACGCCGGTGCGGTCGATCAGCTCCTTGAGCGTGTGCGCGGCCAGGTCAGTGGGGTGGACGGTCGACAGGCCGCCCTTCTTCTTGCCGACCGGGGTGCGGACCGCCCCGACGATGTACGCCTCTGCCACGGCGCCCTCCTGAAACCGAGCATTATTCGGTTACTCGTGAGCGTACAACAGGACGATGCTCTGCGCCCGTCTCAGGTCGGCGGGAGAAGGTCCTCCGCGGCGTCCACCCTGAACCGCCACCGGTCCACCACCAGGCCGTTCAGCGCCTCGGCCAGCCTCAGCGCGAGCACGCCCAGCCGCTTGCGATCGTCGCCGCGCAGCTCGACCGCGGTCAGCTCGGTGGCGAAGGGCAGCAGCTCCTGCACGGCCGGCGGGCTGCCCTTCTGCGGCACGACGAGGATCCTCACCCCGTCGACGGTGTAGGCGAAGTCCTCCTCCTCGTGCTCGACCTCGCCCTCGGCCTCCAGCAGCGGCAGCAGCGCGTCGGCGGCCGGCCGTAGCGGGAGGATGACCGCGGGGCCACCCGCGCGGCCCTCCGTGCCGTCGTCGGCGGGGTCGCTCACCTCGCCGCGGCACACGGCCAGCCCGCCGAGTCGGAAGGCGATCCCCTCGGCCAGGTAGCGGTCGAAGAAGTCGAACGGCAGCGGGCCCTCCGCCGCCACCCGGACCGCCCACACCTCGTCCATCTCGCCGCCCACCAGCTCGGGCTCGGCCTCGACCGGCGCGTGCACCCTGACGTCGACGGCCACGATGTCGTCGCCGTCGGCGCGGGCGTCCGGATCCGCCAACCGCACGATCCGCAGCAGGTCGGCCTGGCTCGGCTTGGCGGGCAACGCCGCCGTCGGGCCAGTACGCAGTCTCCGCTTCGCCATCCAGCCCATGCGCGCCTCCGCGATCAGCTTCGGTAGGAGCTCGTCATCGTCGCGTAGACGATGATGTTATCGGTGTAGTGGCCGATCGTGCGGTTGTACGCACCACCGCACGTGATGAGGTGGAGCTGCGCGTTCGCCTGGTTCCCGTAGACGCGCTGGGTCGGGAACGTCTGCTTGCTCGCCTGCTCGACCCCGCCGACCGTGAAGACCGCCGTGGTGCCGTCCTGGCGCTTGACCTCGATCGTGTCGCCGTTGCGGATCTCGTGCAGGCGGGTGAAGACGGCGCCGCGGGTGCGGGTGTCCTTGTGGCCGAGCATCACCGCCGGACCGGCCTCGCCGGGGGTGGACATGTCGCGGTACCAGCCCACGAGGTTGGGGTCGCTCGGCGGCGGCACCTGGATCGTGCCGTCCTTGGCCAGGCCGACGGACTTGACGGGCGCGCTGACGCCCAGCCTCTTGATCACGATGCGCACCGGGGTGGAGGGCAGCATCGGCGGCGCGGGGTTGATCTGCGGCATCGGCGGCGGCGCCGTGGGTGCGGCCTTGAACAGCGCCTGCTCAGGCGGCCCCGTGGCCTTCCCGTCGGGCTGCGCGCCCACCGCGAGCTGGTCGCGCTGGGAGGCCAGGCCGTACTGCTCGGGCGAACGCAGGACGATCAGCATCCCGGCGGCCACGGTCACCACTCCGGCGATGGCGGCCAGGATCAGCACCGCCCTGAGTGCCCTGCTCCCCTTGTCGTCGGGCTGCCCGCCGTACGGGTACTGGGACGCCATCCCGGTCAGCCCCGGGAGACGGTACGCCGGCGCATCATCAGCCCGCCCGCCCCGGCGGCCATGATCAGCACCGAGCCGGCCAGCACGAACATCCGCCCATCAGGCCCCGCGTCCCCGCCCGCACCGGTGTCGGCCCCGGCCTTCGGCGTCTTGGAGGACCGCCCCTTGGGGGTCTCGGTCACGGTGATGGTGGTGGTCTTGGTGGGCTTGGGGGTGGTCTTGGTGGGGCTGGGGGACGACGTCGCGGTGCTGGTGGAGGTCGAGGTCGAGGTGCTGGTCGAGGTCGGCGTGCCCGTGCCGACCACGAGGTTCATCGACGGGCCGCCGGAGGCGCCGGGGGTGCAGGTGTACCAGGTGCTGCCGTTCACCTTCAGCGAGAAGGGGCCGCCCTTGAGCACGACCGTTCCGGTCGCGGTGGGCCGCACCACGACGGCCATGGTGGGAATCGGCATCGGCGAGGTGGGCGACACGGTCGTCAAAGGCGTGGAGGTGGCCGCGGCTGTCACCGCGGTGGACGCCAGCGGGCTTCCGCTGGGCGACACGGTGCCCTCCGCGACGACGGTGCTCGACGGGGTGATCGCCGAGAGCACGGGCAGCGGGGTGGCCGTTGTGGGCTGCTGGATGTCCCAGAGGACGGTCACGGTGGCGCTGGCGGACGGCTGCACGGCCGGCGTCTTCAGCTCCATCCGGAACGGGATGCTCGCGGTGGCCCCGCCCTGGGGCGCGCAGCCGTAGACCACGTCGACCGGCGTAGCCGTAGCCAGGGCAGCCACCGCAGGCACGACGCCGAAGATACCTGCACCTGCCACGGCCAAGGCGGATGTCTTGATGGCGAGGCGGCGGCGCCGCGCCTTGGACGTCAGCACTGTCCTTCTCCGTTTCAAGCGCAGTTTCAACAGGCGTACCAGACTGGCAGCCAATGGTCACGGTTAGGTAGAGATCTTACGAACAGTGCCCGTAAATCTCCCGTAAACGGCAAACAACGGACCAAATACTTGCATCAACCGCGCTTCTTGGACAGCGTCGCGTACACGATGATGTTGTCCGTGTAGCTGTGCGCCTGCTTGTTGTAGATGCCTCCACAGGTGATCAGCCGGAGCTGGGCGTCGCCGGTGTTGCCGTACACGCGCTTCGTCGGGAACGTCGTCTTGCTCACCTGCTCGATCCCGCTCACCGTGAAGCGCGTGACCTTCTTGTCCGAGCGGTACACGTAGATCTGGTCACCCTTGGCCAGCTCGCGGAGGCGCTGGAAGACGGCCCCGCCCTTCCGGGTGCTCACGTGGCCGTTGATGATCGACGGGCCCAGCTCTCCGGGGAGCGGCGAGAAGCGGTACCAGCCCGTGAGGTTGGGCCTGGACAGGGGCGGGGTGGTCAGGCTGCCCTTGAGATCGACCGTGACGGAGCCGACCGGGGCGTTGACCTTGATCTTCGGAATCTTGATCCGGACCGGCCGGGGCTTGGCCCTGGCCTTGGCCTTGGTCTTGGCCTCGGTCTTGACCGGAGGGATCGGGGCCACGACCGGCGCCGCCGCCAGGGGTGGCGGGGCGTCGAGGCGGGCGGGGGTCAGGGGGTCGCCGGCGCCGCCGGGGCCGACCGTGGG
>NZ_QNFZ01000236.1 GCF_003313395.1 Nonomuraea lactucae
CCGGTGGTGCGGCGGTGCCCGGCGGTGGTGCCGCGGTGCCCGGCGGTGGTGCGGCGGGGTCCGGCGCGGGGGCAGGCGCGGCGCTGTGCTCGTTCGTGGTCGACCAGTTCACGCTGGTCTTCGCGGGGCTGATGCTGGTGGCGGCCGTCGTGGTCGTGTTGATGTCCATGACTGAGCTGGCCGGTGGGGGGATTCCGGTTGGGGAGTGGTACTTCCTCCTGCTCTGTACGCTCGTGGGGGCCGTGACGTTGCCCGCCTCCCGGGATCTGATCATGCTCGTGGTGGCGCTCGAGCTGGTCTCGCTCCCGGTCTTCGCCCTCACCGCGCTGAAACGCTACGACGGCCGCGGTTCGGAGGCCGCGGTCAAGCTGTTCGTCGTGTCGGTGGTGTCCACGGCGATCATGCTGTTCGGCGTGTCCCTGCTGTACGGGGTGGGGGGCACGGTCTTCCTGTCCCGTCTGGCCGACGTGTTGAGCGGTGCCATTCCGGCTCCCGGAGTGCCGGGGGCGGCGGAGGGCGGACAGGGGCTGCCGGCGGTCGTCACAGTCGCTGTCGTGCTGGTCCTGGCGGGGTTCGCCTTCAAGATCGCCGCCGTGCCGTTCCATTCCTGGGCCCCGGACGTCTACCAGGGCGCCCCCATTCCGGTCGCCGCGCTGCTGTCGGTGATCTCGAAGGCGGCGGGGTTCGCGGGCCTGATCCTGCTGCTGGTCACCGCGCTGTCCGGCCAGGCTCCCACCTGGTCACCCATCATCGCCGTTCTCGCGGCGCTCACCATGACGGCAGGCAACCTCCTGGCGATGCGGCAGCGCTCCGCCGTACGGCTGCTGGCCTGGTCTTCGGTGGCTCAGTCCGGCTACATCCTGGCTCCGATCGCGGTGGCGTTCGACGTGGGCGGAGGTTCGGCGGCGCACGCCACGGCAGGCACGGCGGGCATGGCCGCCATCGCAGGCACGGCAGGTACGGCGGGTATGGCGGGCACGGCAGGCGCTGTGCTGGGGGCGGGCGGGGCGGCTACGGCGGGTGGGCTCGGCGCCGCGCCTGAGGTGATCACAACCGTGCCTGGGGGGATCACCACCGCGCCTGAGGTGTTCGCGTCCGGTGCGACGGTGACCGGGGCGCTCGGGTCCGGTGCTGTGGGCGCCTCCCTGGCCTATCTCCTGATCTACGCCGCGATGAACCTCGGCGCGTTCGCGGTGGTCATGCTCGTCTCCCGGACGCGCTCGCGCAATGAGCTGGACGACTATCGCGGGCTCGCGTTCCGGAGTCCGGCGGCGGGCCTCGCGCTGGCGTTCTGTCTGATCTGCCTGGCGGGGCTTCCGCCGGGGCTGGCAGGGCTGTTCGCCAAGGTCGTGGTGTTCCGCGAGATCGTGGAGGGGGGAGCGGGCTGGCTGGCGGTGGTCATGGCCGTCAACACAGTGATCGGGCTCTACTACTACGTCGTCTGGACCGCCCGCCTCTTCACCCCCGAGCCCGCAGCTGTCATGCGCCGGTCATTCCCCGCCACCTGGGTGGCGGTCGGGCTCGCGGTGGTAGTGGCCGTCGTGTTCTCACTCGCCCCCCAGGTCGTGCTGGACATGACGTCCTAGGTGGCGCTTCGGAGCGGGTTGGTGATGTTCCGTGGCTAGGGGGTGGTCAGAGCAGGGTGGGGGGTGGGGCTTCGGGAAGTTTGGGTGGCGGTCAGGGTGGGCTTGGTCGTGTTCCTGGTGGGTGGGCACAGTCTGGGTGGGATGGCACTCAGGGCCGGTGGGGTGGTGGTTCCGGTGGGTTGGGTAACGCTTCGGGTGGGCTGGGGGCGCACGTTGAGTGGGCTGGGGGCGCAGCTGGGCGGGGTGGGTGGCGCTCCGGGTGGATGCTTCGGGGGTGAGCTCGCGGTCGGGCGGGTGAGCTCGTGGTCGGGGAGGTGGCGGGTCGGCGTCCACGGGGCCCGGCCGGGAAAATGAGGTAGCGCTGAGGCGGGCTTGAGGATTGCTGAACAACTCGTGCCAAGTGTCCCGGTATGAATGCGTCGATGATGCCCGTGGCGGAGGCCATGATCATTGCCAGGACCTCGTGCTACGCGCGGCGGTTGTGCGGCACAGGGGCGCTTAGCGGTCCGCCCTTCCCGGCGTTCAGGCGGCGAGCGGGGGTGACGGCTGTGCACTCGGGGTGCTCTACGGCGATGACGGACCCACAGGGGTAGCTGCTGTGCGTCGCATCATGGTCGTCTACGGGACCAGGCCAGAGGCGATCAAGGTCGCTCCCCTGATCATCGGGTTGATGGACTCGGCGGTGTTCGAGCCGATCGTCGTAGTGACGGCGCAGCATCGAGAGTTGCTCGACCAGGTCAACGAGGTCTTCGGGATCAAACCGGACGCCGACCTGGACATCATGCGGCCCGGACAGACGCTCGCCGAGGTGACGATCCGGGCGATCTCCGGGCTGGACGCGCTGCTGTCCGAACATCGTCCCGACGCGGTCCTCGTCCAGGGCGACACCACGACCACGCTGGCCGGCGCGCTCACGGCGTTCTACCACCGTGTCCCGGTCGTCCATCTGGAAGCGGGTCTGCGTAGCGGGAACCTGGCCGAGCCGTTTCCGGAGGAGGCGAACCGCAGCCTGACGGGCCGGGTCGCCGACCTCCACCTGGCGCCCACCTCTACCAGCGCGAACAACCTGGTCGCCGAGGGCGTACCGGCCGAGTCGATCGTCATCACCGGCAACACCGTGATCGACGCGCTGCTGTGGAGCAGTGAGGCGGAGCAGGGTTACCGCCATCCCCGGCTGCGCGGCCTGGAGGACGGCAGGCGCCTGCTCATCGTGACCGCGCACCGCCGGGAATCATGGGGCAGCCGCATGGAGGGTATCGGCCGCGCGGTCTCCCGGCTGGCGGCCCGCGAGCGCGATCTGCACGTGGTGTTCCCGGTCCATCCCAACCCGGCCCTCCGGCGGACGCTGCTCCCGCATCTGATGGGGCATCCGAACGTCACGGTCACCGAGCCGCTGCACTACGCCGACTTCGCCCGCTTGCTGCGCCATTCGTACCTGGTCCTCACCGACAGTGGTGGCATCCAGGAGGAGGCTCCGAGCCTCGGCAAGCCGGTGCTCGTGATGCGCGACACCACCGAACGGCCCGAGGCGCTGCGGGCGGGAGCGGTCCGGCTCGTGGGCACCGAGGAGAACCGCATCGTGGCCGGAGTGACCGCTCTCCTGCGCTCGCCCGACGTCTACCGCCAGATGGCCGGTTCGGTGAACCCTTACGGCGACGGCCGGGCCACCGAGCGGGCGCTGGCGGCGCTGGCTCACTTGTTCGGGCTCGGGCCGCGGCCGGAGCCGTTCCGCCCGTCGCGGCCGGGGCACGGGTCGTTGCGCCGGCCACTGCAGCCGGTGTCGGCTCCGCGAGCAGTGCCGCCGATGCCGCCGTTTTCGGCGTCCGGGACGGGGCTGGATGTGCCGCAGGGGGTGTCTGTACCGCAGCGTCCGTTTGTAGTGCAGGGACTGCCGGGATCCTCGCAGCAGGGAATGCCGGGATCCTCGCAGTCGACTGGGTCTGCCGATTCGGGGTCGCCCGAGTCCGGCGCGCCGTCCACGTCCACCGTGTCGACCGCATCGGCCGGGTCCGGCGCGCCGTCCACGTCCACCGTGTCGACCGCATCGGCCGGGTCCGGCGGGCGCTCGGCGTCTGCCGCGTCGTCCGCTGAACCGGATGAGCCGACGGAGCCAAGAGAGCCAACCGAGGCTAGTGAGCCGAACGAGCCAAGCGACGTGAGTGGGACGGCTGGGACGGCGCGCGGGGAGCGGGGTCGGGAGGGCGTGCCGTTGGAGGCAATGGGGGAGGCAGGAAGGGGGACAGCCTCTGGCAGGGAAGTGTCGCGCTCCGACGGTGGTCGAGGGCAGCAGGGGCGGGCCAAGGTGGGGCCCCGGGGGCGCTCCCACGGCGGGGCCAAGCATGTCGGGTTGCGCTGGCTCGTGGCTCTGCTGCTGAGCGCCCTCGTGGTGTCCGGGGCCAGCCTGGGGATCTTCATGCGGAAGGAGCCGGGCCCGCTGCCCGCGTCGCGCACCTGGCCGGCGTGCAGTACGGCAGCCCCCGCGGCCCCCGGCGCGCTGGAACGCGGGCCCCAACGCGCGTCCGAACGCGCGTCCGCACTGGAGCGGGCCACCACGCTGGTCGTGGCGGACGACACCCCGGGTGTCAACGCGTTCCAGGTGCACACGACCCGCGCCGCCAACCTCGTATCGCACTTCGGGCCGGTGGAGGTGCTGGCGACGAGCGCCTACCGCGCCGGCATGCTGCGCCGCCATCGCGCCCTGGTGTACCTGGGCATCTCGGCCATGCGGGAGCTGCCCGCGGCCCTGCGGCAGGACGTCCTGGCCGGCTCCCGCCCGGTCCTGTGGATGGGCTGGAACATCGACCGGCTCACCACCCCCGAGGACTTCGCGGCCAGGTACGGCTGGCTCCCGGGGGCCCCCGACCGGACGCAGGTGTCCTCCGTCTTGTTCAAGGGGAAGGAACTCACCCGCGACGAGGAACAGGGGCCGATCAGCACGTTCGCCGCGCTGGACCAGACCCGGGTGAAGGTGCTCGGCACCGCCGTCACCGCGGCCGACCGGGATCGCCCGTGGGCCGTGAGGTCGGCGAACCTGACCTACGTCAGCGAGATCGCGCTGCACCCCGACACGGAGGACGACCGCTATCTGGCCACCGCCGACGTGCTGTTCGACGTGCTGGATCCCGGGAGGCCGGCGCGGCACCGGGCGCTGGTGCGGCTGGAGGACATCGGCCCCCAGTCCGACCCGAACGCCGTGCGCGAGGCGGGCGAAGTGCTGTCCAGCATGGGAGTGCCGTTCAGCTTCGGCGTCATCCCCGTCTACCGCGGCCCGCTCGCCGACGGCCGGGAGCGCGTGACGATCCGGCTGAAGGACCGCCCCGAGGTGGTGCGGGCGCTCACGTACTTGCTGGAGCACGGCGGCACGATGGTCCTGCACGGCTACACCCACCAGTCCGACGGCCCGGCCAATCCCACCAACGGCGAGAGCGGACACGACTTCGAGTTCTTCCGCACCCATTTCGACGGAAATCGCGGGCTCGTGTACGACGGGGCGATCAAGGGCGACTCCGCGGCCTGGATGGAGCGCCGGCTCGACGCGGCGGTGGCCGAGGTGCGGGCGGCGCGCCTCCCCGTCCCACAGATCTTCGAGATCCCGCACTATGCCGCCTCGCCGACGGACTACCAGGTCATCGCCCGCAAGTTCGCCGCGAGGTACGACCGCGGGTCGTACTTCGCCCCCGGGTGGCAGACGCAGTCGCCGGCCTCCCCGTACATGGACGAGCACTTCGCCCCTTACGTGACCCGCGACGCCTACGGCAGCGTGGTGGTGCCGGAGACCCTCGGCATGGTGGAGCTGGAGCCGTCGAGTCTGAGCGAGGGCACCGGCACCGTCGAGTCGATCGTGGACAACGCCGACACGCAGCTCGTGGTCCGCGACAACGTCGCGAGCTTCTTCTACCACCCGTTCCTCGGCACCGACCAGCTGGAGACGGTCGTGACCCAGCTCCTGGACCTCGGCTACCAATTCGTGGCCCCCTGTGCACTTTGACCCCATGACCGGACCGGAAAGGAGACGAACAGGTGATTTCAGCTATTGACCCGGTGGCCGCCATCGACACGGGCGATCTGGCGTTCGGCGTGGCGCGGCTCGCGCTGGCCGTCGCCGGGCTGCTGTGGGTGGTCTACCTCGTGTCCGTCGTCGTCCTCATGTTCTGCGCTCGCTGGGTACGCCGATGAGCACCGTACTGATCGTCTGCGCTGTGTCGGCCGTCCTCATGGTGTTCACGTACACGCTGGGGATGTACCTGGAGTCGGCGGGCTCCGAGGAGGGCCCAGACGGAACCGGGGAGGGCTTCACCGTCGTCTTCGTCGTGCCGTGCCTGAACGAGGAGCGTGTCATCGGCGCGACGCTGCGACGCCTGATCGCCATGTCGCCGCCGGACGGTCTGATCCTCGTGGTGGACGACGGCTCCGACGACGGCACGGCGGACGTCGTGAACGGGTTCGCCGACCCGCGGATCCGCCTGCTCAGGCGCGAACCACCGGCGGCCCGGCGCGGCAAGGGCCAGGCCATCAACCACGCCATGCGCCACCTCCGCGGCCGTCCGGATGCGGATCGGACCCTCGTCTGCCTCATGGACGCGGACGGCCGCCTCGACGAGCCGAGCCTGGCCCTGGTGCGTTCCTACTTCTCCGACCCGGACGTGGGCGCCGTGCAGATCGGCGTGCGCATCGGCAACAGGGAGCAGAGCGTTCTCGCGCGGCTGCAGGACATGGAGTTCGTGGTCTACACCCAGGTCTTCCAGCGCACCCGCAGCTTGATCGGTTCCGCGGGACTCGGTGGGAACGGGCAGGTCATGCGGCTCAGCGCGCTCCTCGACCTGGGTGACGACCCGTGGTCGCAGAGCCTGACGGAGGATCTCGACCTCGGCGTCCGTCTGGTGCTGGCCGGCTGGCGCACCGAGTGCGTCCCGCGGGCGACCGTGCACCAGCAGGGGCTGCTCAGCCTGCGCGGGCTGGTGCGGCAGCGCTCACGCTGGTTCCAGGGACACATGCAGGCCCTGCGGCTCGTGCCGTCGGTGGTCGGCCGGTCGACCGGCCGGGTGGCGACCGACCTGCTGAACGTCCTGCTGAGCCCCCTTCTCATCTTCGTCGGCTCGTTCATGACGCTCTCGCTGGTGGCGTCGCTGGTCGGGGTGACGTTCTCGGCGGTCGCCCGGGAGCAGCTCTTCCAGCCGCTGCCGATCGCGTCGTGGTACGTGCTGACGTTCGGGGCGGCATTTCTGCTGGGGCCGCTGTACGCTCGCGCGACCGGGGAGATGCGGTGGGCAGGCGGACTGGTGTACGGCCACCTCTTCATCGTCTACAACCTGGTGTGGCTGGTCGCGGCCTGGCGGGCGCTGTGGCGCGCGGTCATCGGGCGCCGGGGCTGGCTGAAGACCGAGCGGCTCACCGACAGGGAAGCCGAGACGCCCGTGGGATCGGCATGACTCCCCGCCGGTGGAGCAGGCTCGGCTCCTCGCCGTACCGGGTGGCGGGCCTCGCCGTCGTGGCCACCGCGCTCATCAGCTGCCCGGTGGAGCAGCGCGCCGCGTCCGGCTACTCCTGCCTCGCGTGGACGGAGGGTACGACGAGGGGCGGGCTGTTCCTCGAGTACGACGGGTACGGCAGGGCGTGCACGTACCGGCACGGCGGCCGGTGGGTGTGGCGGCTGTCCCCGAAGCCCGCCCGTGCCCCGGCGGAGACGCACGCCGCCCTGGCTCTCACCGGCACGTCCTACTCCGACGTCAGGCTGCGGGTGCGGGCGAGGACGCTGCACCAGCTGCGGCGGCCCACGCCGAACCCCTGGGAGGTCGCGTGGGTGGTCTGGCACTACACCGACGACAACCATTTCTACTACCTGGTACCCAAGCCGAACGGCTGGGAGCTCGGCAAGGTGACCCCCGGCTACCGGGGCAACCAGCGTTTCCTCGTCACCGGTGAGCAAGGCTACGGCGTCCACCACTGGCACACCATCGAGATCCATCAGGTGGCGGACACGATGACGGCGAGCGTGAACGGCCACCGGCTGGTGCGCTTCCAGGACCGCGAGAAGCCCTATCTGGGAGGCCGCGCGGGGCTGTACAACGAGGACGCGATGACCGATTTCACGGACCTGCGGGTCTGGCCGGTAACCGCGTCCACCGGTTAGCGTTTCGCCGCACCCAGGAGCGGTAGTTGACGGTTGAAACGGGGAGGGGGTCGCCAGGTCACGGTCGTGCGCTCACGCCGCCGCCACGGGGCTGCCGGCGATCACCCGTGTACGCAGAGGTGAGAACGGTGATGGAACAGCCGGGGGCGCTCGTCATCGAGGACGCGGCGGACGTGCGCCGGATGCTGTCAGAGGTCCTGCGAATGGCCGGGTTCGAGGTGTCCGAGGCCGCGACCGGTGCGCAGGGGCTCGACCTGGTGGAGGAGATGCACCCTGATCTGGTCACGCTCGACCTCATGCTGCCGGACATGGACGGGATCGAGGTCTGCCGGCGGCTGCGGAGCATGACCTCCGCGTACGTGATCATGGTGACGGGGCGCGTGGAGGAGACCGACCGGCTGGTCGGCCTGGAGGTGGGCGCCGACGACTACGTGACCAAGCCGTTCTCTCCCCGAGAGCTGCGAGCGCGCGTGGCGGCGATGTTCCGTCGGCCGCGCACGGTGGACGCGCCGGGGGCCGGTGCGCCCCCCGAGAACGCCGGTGCGCCCACCGAGAACAGCGTCATCACCTTCGGCGATCTCGTCATCGACGAGGAGGGCCGCGAGGTGCGCCTGGCGGGGCGGCCGGTGGAGCTGACCCGCATCGAGTTCGACCTGCTCGTGCTGCTCGCCTCCAACCCGCGACGGGTCTGGTCGCGGGAGACGCTCACCCGGCGCGTCTGGCACACCGACTGGCCGGGCAACGACCACGTGATAGACGTCCACATCGCCAACCTGCGCCGCAAGCTGGGCGACGACGCCCGCGCCGGCCGCTGGGTCCGCACGGTACACGGCGTGGGCTACAGGTTCGGGGGTTGACGGACATGATCGTCCCGATTCATCTGCTCCTCTGCGAGGACGACGACAACGACGCTCTCATGATCGTCGCCCGCCTCCGGCGTGACGGTCTCGACGTGACCCACGAACGGGTCGAGGACCGCGAGGCAGCGGTGGACGCGCTGCGGCGGCGCCCGCCGGACGTGGTGATCTCCGACTACCGCATGCCGTACCTCACGGCGGAGGTCGCGCTCCGGCTGGTCCGCGACGCCGCGCTCGACATCCCGTTCATCCTGGTCTCCGGCCAGATCGGCGACGAGCGCGCGGCGTCGCTCATGCGGGCGGGCGCCCGCGACTTCGTACCGAAGGACCGGCTGACCAGGCTCGCCCCCGTGGTGCGGCGGGAGCTGCGCGAGGCGGAGTGCCGGCACGAGCGGCGGCGGGCGCAGGCCGCGCTGCGCGAGAGCGAGCAGCGGTTCCGGTTGTTCGCCGATAACGCCCCGGACATCATCTTCCGCTGCCGGCCGACTCCCCGGGCCGAGATCGAGTACCTGAGCCCCGCCGCCGCCGTGCTCCTCGGCTGCGATCCCGGCGAGCTGAGCGGCGATCCCGGCCACGTGCTCTCCCTGGTCCACCCCGCCGACCGCGCCCGCCTGGAACGGTCGTGGGCGTCCCCCGGCGGCGAGACGCTGGTGGTCCGCTGGCGGCGGCCCGACGGCACGCTGGTCTGGACGGAGCAGTGGGCGGTCGGCATCCATGACGACGACGGGCGGCTGCTCGCGGTCGAGGGCATCCTGCGCGACGTCACTGCCGAGGTGAACGAGCGGCGAGAGCGCGAGCGCCTGGAGCGGCAGCTGCGGCAGGCCGACTGGCTGCGGTCGCTGGGCACGCTGGCCGGTGGGGTCGCCCACGATTTCAACAACCTGCTGGCGGTGATACGCGGGCACGCCGAGCTGGCCCTCGACACCCTGCCGGAGGACGTTCCGGGCCGCGTCGACCTGGAACGCATCCACCAGGCGGCCGAACGCGGCGGGGCGCTCACCCGGCGGTTGCTGACCTCCGGCCGGATGGAGCAGCCCCAGCCGCGGGCGCTCGACCTGAACGCCGTGATCGAGGAGACCGCGCGGCTGCTGTGCCCGATGTTCGGCGACGGCATCGAGCTCGTCACCCTGCTGGAGCCCGCCCTGCCCCCTGTCAGGATCGACCGCGGCAGGCTGGAGCACGTGCTGCTGAACGTGCTGATCAACGCGTGCGCGGCGATGCCGGACGGCGGCCGGATCACCATCGAGAGCGTGCGCGCGGCCACCGGCGTCCGGTTCAGCGTCTCCGACACCGGCTGCGGCATGCCTCCCGAGGTGGCCGAACGCGCCTTCGAGCCGTTCTTCACCACCAAGGAACGCGGCCAGGGCACCGGCCTCGGCCTGTCCATCGCCCACGGCACGGTCGAGGACGCCGGTGGCCGGGCCACCCTCACCTCGGAGCCGGGCTCGGGCACCACGGTCCGCATCGACCTCCCGGCCGCCGCCCGGCTCGCCGTCCGGTGACCCCGGCTCGCTGTCGGTGACCCCGGCTCGCCGTCCGGTGGCCACGCTCCCTGGCCGACGGCCGCGACGCGCCGACCTGCGACTTCCGTCGCGCTCCGCCAACAGCTGAGCACTGCGGGGAACGATGGACCGGGGGATCGTCGTTGGACGGGGTGAACCCACACCACGAAGGGGGGCACCCTTGCACCACAACGGTCTGCGCACGGCCGCGCTCATGGGCGGCATGTCCGCGCTGATCCTCGCGTTGGGCGCGTGGTTGGGCGGCGGCACCGGAGTGCAGATCGCGTTCGTGCTCGCCGTGGCGGGCAACGGCGCCGCCTACTTCTTCTCCGACCGCATCGCGCTGTCCGCGATGCGGGCTCGGCCGGTGAGCGAGGTCGAGCAGCCGGCCCTCTACCGCGTCGTGCGTGAGCTCTCCACCGAGGCCCGCCAGCCGATGCCGCGGATCTACCTGTCGCCGACGGCCCAGCCCAACGCGTTCGCCACCGGCCGGTCCCCCCGGCGGGCCGCTGTGTGCGTGACGTACGGGCTGACGCGGCTCCTCGACGAGCGGGAGCTGCGCGGCGTGATCGGGCACGAGCTGTCCCACGTCTACAACCGCGACATCCTCATCTCCTCCGTGGCCGCGGCCCTGGCCACGATGATCACTTGGATCAGCTACGTGGCGGTCTTCTTCGGCGGCTCCGACGACGACGAGGGACCCGGCTTCGTCGGGGCGCTGCTCATGATGGTGCTGGGGCCGGTGGCGGCGGGGCTGATCCAGACGGCGATCTCGCGGGCGCGCGAATACCAGGCCGACGAGTCGGGGGCCCGACTGACGGGTGACCCGCTCGCGCTCGCGTCGGCGCTGCGCAAGATCGAGATGGGTGTCCGGAGGCTGCCCCTTCCCGAGAACAGCCGCCTCACCTCCGCCTCCCACATGATGATCGCCAACCCGTTCAGCGGGTCGGGCTTCGGCCGGCTCTTCTCGACCCACCCGCCCACGTCCGAGCGGGTGGCCCGCCTGGAGCGCATGGCGGGCTACCGCCGCTGACCGGGCCGGGGTTCTGCCGGCAGCGGCGAAGCGCGGGCGTTCTGTCGGGAGCCGCAAAGCGCGGGCGCCGGCCTTGTGCCGCTCCACGCTGACACGGCCGGCGCGAAGGCTGTTGCATCTCGTACATGCTGGAACAACCGATGTACGCGCTGGACGACCCGCGGGCGCTGCGCGAGCTGATCGCGGCCAACGGATGGGCCCTCCTGGTGAGCGAGGGCGGGCCGGTCGTCTCCCACCTGCCGATAATCCCGGACCCCGCCAACCCGGGAGCCGCCGTCGTCGGGCACCTCGCCCGCGAGGACGCCGAGCTGCACGGCCTGGGCGAGCGCCCGGTGGTGATCGTTGTGCGGGGGCCGCACGGCTACGTCTCGCCGACCGTGTACGAGGCCGGGCCGTACGTCCCCACCTGGAACTTCGTCACCGCGCACCTGCACGGCACCCCGGAGGTCCTGGGACCTGACGAGACCTACGAAGTGCTCTCGCGCACCGTGGACCACTTCGAGGCCGGGCGGCCGGAGCCGTTCCGGCTGAGCGCGGTGGAGGGGTACGCTCGCCGGCTCGCCCCGGCCGTGACGGCCTTCCGCCTGGTGCCGGGGCGAGTGGTGGGCAAGGCCAAGCTCAGCCAGGACAAGCCGCGCGAGATCGTCGACCGGGTGATCCGAGGGTTCGACGCCACCAACCCGGCCCTGGCCCACGCGATGCGCGTTCCGGCCGCGCCCAGCGTTCCGGTCTCGCCCGGCTAGGCGGTGGCTCTTCGGCGGGCGTGCCGCGCGCCCGCCAGGATGCCGCCGTACTGGATGGCCACCAGGTGGCGGATCGGGATCGTCTGCTCGGCCGGGCCCGACTCCGCCTCCGCGCACCACTTGGCGTACGTCTCCGACAGCGCGCGGGCCCGGGTGCGTACGACCGGCGTGCCGTTGCCCACCGCCAGCTCGCCCTCAAGCGCGCGCAGCAGCATGCCCCCGAACCTCAGTCGCGCGCTGTGCAGCAGGTTGCGGCAGGAGGCGACCTCGGCCACGGTCGCGGGCCGGTCGTTCTCCGGGGCGTCTGCGCGGCCCTCGTCGGTGGCGGCCATCCCGGCGAGCATCGGGATGAAGCTCCGGCTCGCCCGGATGAACGGCGAGCCGGTGACCAGGTCGCCGGAGACCGCGGCCAGCGTCTCGTCGAGCACCTCGAACGTGGCCCGCAGGTCCGCGGCCTGGGCGAGCACCAGGTCGCGGTAGACCCGGTCGGTCGGCGCCGTGTCGCCGGCCGAGGCGTCCGTCCAGTAGGGCACCTCGGCGGTCAGCCCGAGCGCGCCGTACCTCTTGATGTAGGAGTCGCTGGCGGCGCCGCTGATGTGCTCGGTGGGGTCCTGCCCGAGGGCCTCGATGTAGTCGTAGGCGTGCTCCATGGAGGGCGCGAGGTAGACGGCCTGCTCAAGCTGCCGCACGGAGGGGTGCTCCGGCTCGCCCGCGTGCAGCGGCACGCCGTACCTCGCGGGCAGAGCCTTGAGCACGGCCTGCAGCTCGGGCTCCGGCCGGTTCAGGTAGTAGAAGACGCCGCCCGACTCGCCGTTGTGCAGCGTGGTCACGAACGCCGGGCGGGTGTCGTCGATCAGCCGCATCAGGGCCAGCGTCTCGGGCATCACCCGGTCGAAGTAGGCCCGCTTGTACGCGAACGGGAAGGTCCACTCCACCTGCTCGTCCACGGCGGGCCGGTAGAAGTGCCTGCCGTAGTGCGGTTTGGTGAACGGCCCGGCGAACCAGCCCTCGTTCAGCCGGGTGCCGTCGGGGTCGAGGCACCCCACGATGTGCCAGGCGCAGCCGGTGGACCGGCGCAGCTCCGCGTCGGCGCACAGGCGCGCGGCGAGGTGCGAGACGGTCAGGCCGCCGATGGGCTCGTTGGGGTGCGGCCCGGCCGCGACGATCGCGTCGTGCGGGCTGTCACCGGCGGCGGGGTCGCGAACGGTCAGGCAGAGCATCGGGTCGCCGAGGCGGGAGGTGCCGATGCGGCGGAGCGACGCCACGCCGGGATGGTCGGTCGCCAGCCGGGTGAGGGTGGCGTGGACCTCGTCGACGGTGGCGAAACGGTCGAAGTCGGGGACGGTGTCGAGTTCTGAGATCAGCATCGGGTCGAGCACACCCCAGTTTGTCCCCTTTTTCCGCTCAAGAACATCGTCGGACGTGCCAAGGACCCCAGGCGAGCCTTGTGGCGACCATCAAGCGTCGGGCTGGTTGAATAAGACATTTCCCGTCATGGGATGGAGAGAGATGTCGGTTTCCCAGCGGCCGCCCGACGGCTCGATGACGCTGCCCTACCGCCCGCCGCTGAGCCAGGTGCTCGAGACGCTGGGGAGTCACGTCCTGTCCGCCGCCCACCTGCCGGGCGACGGGTCGGCCACCGTGGGCGAGCCCGTCGTGCACGACCCCGACGAACCCCTCGACGAGCGCCCCGGCGGCGTCCTGCTCGCCGTGGGCGCGCGAGCGGACGCCCGCGACGTGGTACTGCGGGCGGCCCGGCTCTCCTACCACGCCGTGGTCGTCAAGGACCGGGGCGCGGACCTCGGCCCGCTCATCGAGGCGGCGCGGACCTCCGGGATCGCGCTGCTCATCGCGCCCCGGCAGATCCCGTGGCGGCAGCTCGACGCGCTGCTGACCGCGGCCATCTCCGGCCCCGGCGCGGCCACCACCTCGTACGCCTCGGTCGGCACCGGAGACCTGTTCGCGCTCGCCAACGCCATCGCCGCCACGATCGGCGGGGCCACCTGCATCGAGGACCCGCAGGGCAACGTGCTCGGCTACTCCAACGTCCCCGGCCAGGAGATCGACGAGATCCGCAGGCTGGGCATCCTGGGCCGCAGGACTCCCCAGCGGCCGACCAACCGCACCGAGTACAGCCGCGTCTTCAGAGCCGGCGGGCCCGTGCGGTTCGACAGCCTGGGGCCGGGGCACACGCCGCGCCTGGCGACGGCGGTGCGGGCGGGCGCCCAGCTCCTCGGGTTCATCTGGGTGCTGGACGGCGAGCCGCCGGTGGTGCCCGGCGCCATGCGGCTGCTGGAGGACGCCGGCCGGATCGCGGCGATGCACCTGCTGCGCGCCCGGAACCCGGGCGACCAGCAGCGCTGGCACCGGGCGGAGACGCTGCGCGCCCTGCTCGACGGCACCACCTCCGAGTCGGCGGCCGGCGCGCGGCTGGGCCTGCCGGCCGGTTCGGAGGTGACGATCGTCGCCTTCGCTCCCGCCGACCCGACGCCCGAACCGGACACCGCGGTGGCGAGCGTGGTGGACCTGGTCAGCCTCTGCTGCGAGGCCTGGCACCCGCAGTCGGTCTGCGCGGCGGGCTGGGGCCGGGTCTACGCGCTGCTGCCGGTCCCGCCGGGCACCCCGTGCTCGCGCCTGGTGCGGGTGGCGACCGACGCGGTCACCGCCGTGCGCAAGTCGGCGCGGCTCAGCATGTACGCGGGCATCGGTCCAGTGGTCGCGGGGCTGGGCGAGGCCCCGCTCTCCAGGCGGCTCGCGGAGCGCGTCATCCGCGTGCTCGCCGACACCGGGGGAGCGTCGGTGGCGCTGGCCACGGACGAGCGGGTACGCGCCCGGGTCGCCCTGCTCGACCTGGCCGAACGCGCCGGCGTCGCGGTCGACCAGGTCATCGAGCCGGTACGGCGGATGATCGACCACGACCGCGCGCACTCCAGCACCCACGGCGTCACCCTGCTCGCCTACCTGGACGCCTTCGGTGAGGCCGCCAAGGCGGCGGCGGAGCTGTCAGTGCACGAGAACACGCTGCGTTACCGCGTGCGGCGCCTGCAGGAGCTGTTCGACGTGGACCTCGGCGACCCGGCCGAGCGGCTGGTGATCTGGCTCCAGCTCCGCCTCCTCCACCTCCGCGGAGAGCTCTAGGGAGCGCTCCCGGCCTGCGGCGGGGTCCAGGAAGAGCTCCGGCATGTGGCGGGCCACAACGGGGGCGCGGTGGGATGTCCGGTCTCGACGATGAGCCCCCGGGCGGTCCCCGCCTAGCGTCGTCGCATGCCCTCACTGCTGCTGCGCAACGCGCGGATCGGCCTGCGCGGACCGCTCCGCCACGTTCTGATCATCGACGGCCGGATAGCGGACGTGACCACCGAACCGCCTCCGGCCGGCGAGTCGGTCGACGTGCAGGGCGGCACGCTGCTGCCCGGACTGTGGGACGCGCACGTGCACACCGTCCAGTGGGCCCAGGCCAGGCGCAGAGTCGATCTGAGCGGCGCCCGTTCCGCGAGGGAGGCCGTCGATCTGGTCCTCCCGCATGACGGTTTCACGGTCGGCTACGGCTTCCGCGACGGCCTGTGGCCGGACGCCCCGGACAAGTCGCTGCTGCACGCGGCGGCGCCCGGCAGGCCGATCGTCATGGTCAGCAACGACCTGCACACCGCCTGGTTCAGCCCGGCCGCGCTGGCCGCCATAGGGATGGGCGAGCATCCCACCGGCGTGCTGCGCGAGCGCGAGTGCTACACCGCGATGGCCGCGCTGCCCCTGCCGCCTCCGGCGGAGCTCGACCGCTGGGTGGCCGAGGCGACGACCGCCGCGGCGGAGCGCGGCGTGGTCGGGCTGCTCGACTTCGAGTTCGCCGACAATGTCACCGACTGGAGCCGCCGGGTCCGCGAGCAGCGGGTGGACGTGCGCGTCACCTGCTCGATCCCCAAGGACAGGCTGGAGGAGGCCATCGGCCGGGGCCTGCGCACCGGCGACCCCGTCGCCGGCTCCAGCGGCCTGCTGGAGGTGGGCCCGGTGAAGATGTTCGTCGACGGCTCGCTCAACACGAGGACCGCCTACTGCGACGATCCGTACCCGGGCACCGAAGCCCGCGGCCTGCTGGAGACCTCTCCCGGAGACCTGCACGACACGATGAGCCTGGCCGCCGAGCACGGCATCCAGCCGGCCGTGCACGCCATCGGGGACCTGGCCGCGAGCATCGCCCTGGACGCGTTCGAGCGGGTCGGCTGCGCGGGCAGGATCGAGCACGCGCAGCTCGTCAGGGCCGCCGACTTCGCCAGGTTCGCCCGGCCCGGCCTGGTCGCCGGCGTGCAGCCCGCCCACGCTCCCGACGACCGCGAGGTGGCCGACCTGCACTGGTCCGGACGGACGCACCGCGCCTTCGCCTACGCCGACCTGCTCGCCGCCGGCGCCGTGCTCGAACTCGGCTCCGACGCGCCGGTGGCGCCGCTCGACCCCTGGGACGGAATGGCGTCGGCGGTGGCCAGGACCGATGACGACCGCCCGGCCTGGCACCCCGAGCAGGCCGTCCCGCTGGAGGCCGTGCTGTCGTCCGCCACCCGGGGCCGCCGCGGCGTCCGGCCCGGCGACGTCGCCGACCTGGTGATCACCGCGGCCGACCCCGCCGCGCTTGACCCGGCCGAGCTGCGCGGCATCGAGGTGCTCGGCACGCTCCTCGCCGGTCGCTGGACGCACCGGCAACGCATCTGAAACCCCCTCGTCATCCGGGGGGCACCCGCTGTCCCAGCTGACAAAGGCGCCACCCCCGGTTGAACCTTCCCGACAATGAACGCCGGCCGGTGCTATGACACGCTCAAGCCCAGCGCGGGGCGATCCCGGCGCCACCCGGCAGCTGTCATCTCCCCTTCCGTGTCGAGCATCCTTGGAGGTGCCAGCACATGTCAGTGAGAAGACCACGCTGGACGGGAGCCGTCGTCGCGAGCGCGCTGGCCGTCACGTCGGCCGCTGGCTGCGCCGGCGGGGCGGGCTCCACCGCTCCGGC
>NZ_QNFZ01000237.1 GCF_003313395.1 Nonomuraea lactucae
CTGCACCTGGCGGCGGCCCGGACCCTCGCTCCGGTAGCGCCCGGACAGGCCCGGGACGCCCTGCGCGTGGCCGCCTGCTGTACGGGGAGTGGCTGCGCCGCCGGCACCGGCGAGCCGAAGCACGGGAGCAACTGCGCACCGCCCACCGGATGTTCGCCGGAATGGGCACCACCGACGAGGACAGCGGAGCGACCGGCGCCGCCGCGTTCGCCGAGCGGGCCCGCCGCGAGCTGCTGGCCACGGGCGAGCACGTGCGCAGGCGGGCGGTCGCTGGCGAGCACGAACTGACACCGCAGGAGCGGCAGGTCGCCCGGCTCGCGGCCACCCACCTGACCAACAGGGAGATCGCCGCGCAGCTGTTCATCAGCACCGGCACCGTCGAGTATCACCTGACCAAGATCTTCCGCAAGCTCGGCATCACCTCCCGCCGCAGCCTCCCCGACGCACTGGCCGAGTAGCGGGCGAGCGGCCCGCCCGTCTTCCCATCCGCGGCCTGGGGTGCGAGCCGGCACGACTGGGGTGTCTCACAGACTCGCCGCGAGGTCATCGGTCCATACGGTCGCACCCGATGCCCGTTGAGACCTTCGAAAGGAAGATCGCTTCATGTCCCCAGCACGAGTAGCTCGTTTCCTGCCCGGCCGTGTCGGCGCAGCGGTGATGGCGATGATCGGTGTCTTGGCGCTCCAGACGGCGGCGGGTGCCACGCCGGCCGGGGCGAGTGTCAATGAGAGCTGTGGGTCGGACCGGCATCCCCGTCACGGAGACGCCGAGATCGACTGGAAGGCCCCGGTGATCGCGCGCAGCAGGCTCCTGATCAAAGCACCTGTGAAGACCATCTGGCGGATTCAGACCGACATCGACAACTGGGCGACCTGGCAGCCCGAGCTGACCTCGGCGAGCTTGGTGACGCCCGGCAAGCTCCGGAAGGGCTCGGTGTTCCACTGGGTCATCGAGCATCTGGAGATCACCTCCACGGTGCGTCAGGTGCGGCCGCTGCGTCGGCTGGTGTGGGGCGGACCGGCCAACGGCATCACCGGCGTGCACGTGTGGACCTTCACCCCGACCAAGAAGGGTGTGCTGGTCTGCACCGAGGAATCGTGGGCGGGCAAGCCCGTCGATGCCGACATCCCGGGCGCCCAGAAGCTCCTGCGGCAGTCACTCGTCACCTGGCTGCAGCACCTCAAGGAAGCCTCCGAGGCGAGAGCCGCTCAGTAACGTCCGCGGGATCCAGCCGGTCGACTGTGCCTCCTCCCGACGGGTCACGAAACTGAGCCGCCGCCGCGCGCGGTCACGTCTCAGTGCCCCAGGAGGTCCAGGAGAGTCTCCAGCGCGGCCTGCCTGGTCTCCTCGACGGAGTCGCCCCGCTCACCGAAGCACTCGGCGGCCACATCGAGCACGGCCACGACCACGGCCGCGTCGGGATAGGGCACGTCGACCAGCACCGTGTCACCCTCCGCCGCCGCGGCCGGGGCCACGTGCAGCCTCAGCAACCGCCTCATCTCCTCGGCCATCGCGACCCCCAGCACGGCGGCACGCTCGAATCGCTCGGCAGCGATCATCCCACCCTCCACTCGTACACGTGTTCGCATAACTCAAAGGTAGACGGCGCCACCGACAGAATCCGCGGCCCCGCCGGGCTCGGCGGACATCCCCCGGCTGCGGGCTTGGCTCCGATTGATCGCCCGAGGGCTGCGCGGGGGCGACGAGGTGGACGTCGCGTGCCGCTTCGCGTGGGGCGGCGGTGAGACGTACGAGATCTGACCGGAGTTCACGACCACCCTGTCCTCCCAGATCATTTCTCCTCCTTGTTGACGGTCGCGGCGTCCAGGAAGGCGGGGCGTTCGCCGCCGCCGTGCAGCACGAGGCTCGCGCCGCTCACGTAGGACGCGAGGTCGGAGGCGAGGAAGACGCAGGCGTCGCCCACATCGTCGGGGCCGGCGAGCCGGCCCAGCGGGACGGTCCGCGCCACCGACGCGATCCCCACCTCGTCGCCGTAGTGCAAATGGGACGACTCGGTACGCACCATGCCGAGCGTGACCGCGTTGACCCGCACGTACGGAGCCCACTCCACGGCCAGGGACGCCGTCAGCGACTCGAGCCCGGCCTTGGCCGCCCCATAGGCGGCGGTCCCTGGCGACGGCCGGATCCCGCTCACGCTGCAGATGTTGATCACCGAGCCCCGCGAGGACTTCAGCAGCGGATGGCAGGCGCGCGCCACGACCAGCGGGGCGGTCAGGTTCAGGTCGATGATCTTGGCATGGACGGCCGGGTCCGTCTGGGCGAGCGGGGCGAAGGGGCTGCCGCCCGCGTTGTTGACCAGCAGGTCGAGCCGGTCGAGCCCGGCCGCGAAGGCCTCGACCGCCGCGGCGTCCCGCACGTTCAGCGAGGCGAAGGCGATCCCGTCCGGCAGCGCGTCCGGCCGGCGGCGGGCCACCGCGATCACCTCGGCCCCCGCGTCGCGGACCCTGCGGCAGATGCCCAGGCCCACCCCGCGCACCCCTCCGGTGACCAGGGCGACCCGTCCCGCCAGATCCAGCGTGACGGCCATGGCGCCTCCTCATGTTAAGTTCCATCTAACAAATGTTTGGTGGAAAGGTATCTCATGGGAATCTCCACCACGAGGCGTCCCGGCGGGATCGCCGAGATCGTGATCGACGTGCCACCGGTCAACGCGCTCACCGTGGCCGGCTGGTTCGAGCTGGCCGACGCGGTCACAGCCGCCGGACACGACCCGGAGGCCCGGGTCGTCGTGCTTCGGTCCGAGGGCCGGGGCTTCAACGCGGGCGTCGACATCAAGGAAATGCAGCGGACCGACGGGTTCGACGCGCTGCTCGGCGCCAACAGGGGGTGCCATGCGGCGTTCAAGGCCGTCTACGAGTGCGAGGTGCCGGTCGTGGCGGCCGTCCACGGGTTCTGCCTGGGCGGCGGGATCGGACTGGTCGGCAACGCCGACGTCATCGTCGCCTCGGACGACGCGACGTTCGGGCTGCCGGAGGTCCGGCAGGGCGCCCTGGGCGCCGCCACGCATCTGGCGCGGCTCGTCCCGCAGCATCTGATGCGGGCGATGGTCTACACGACCCAGACGGCCTCGGCGCGGCAGCTCCACGCGTTCGGCTCGGTCCACTCGGTCGTCTCCCGCGAGAGCCTCCGCGCGGAAGCCCTCGCGGTGGCCGGGCGGATCGCCGCGATGGACCCGTTGGTGATCCGGCGGGCCAAGGAGTGCCTGAACGGCATCGACCCCGTCGACGTCAACCGGTCCTACCGGTTCGAGCAGGGGTTCACCTTCGAACTCAACCTAGCGGGCGCGGGTGACCGGCACCGCGACGTCTTCGTCGACAAGGAGGCCTGATGGGCGCACTGATGACGGTCGAGGAGATCGTCGGCTCGGTCGAGAGCGGGATGACGCTCGGCATCGGCGGCTGGGGCTCCCGGCGCAAGCCGATGGCGCTGGTCGAGGCGCTGTGCGCGTCCAACGTCACGGATCTGACCCTGGTCTCCTACGGCGGGCCCGACGTGGGAATGCTCTGCGCCGCCGGAAAGGTCAGGCGGGTCGTCGCGCCGTTCGTCACCCTCGACTCGATCCCGCTGGAGCCGCACTTCCGGGCCGCCCGGCAGAACGGGACCATCGAGTTCACCGAGTACGACGAGGGCATGTTCATGTTCGGCCTCTACGCCGCCGCCCACGGCCTGCCGTTCCTGCCGACGCCGGCCGGGCTCGGCTCCGACATCGTGACCTACGATCCATCCCTCCGCACGGTGCGCAACCCGTACGGCGACGAGGAACTGCTCGCCGTCCCGCCGCTGAAGCCGGACGCCGCCCTCCTCCACCTCAACCGGGCCGACGCCCGGGGCAACGGACAGTACCTCGGCCACGACCCCTACCTGGACGACCTGTTCGCCAAGGCCGCCACGAACACGTACCTGTCGTGCGAGCGGCTCGTGACCGCGTTCGACGGTCCGCCGCAGACGCTCCTCGTGAGCCGGATGCACGTCACCGGGGTGGTCGAGATCCCCGGCGGCGCGGGGTTCACCGAGTGCCTGCCGGACTACCCGCGCGACGAGGCCCGCCAGAAGCGCTACGTGGAGGCAGCGAAATGACCGTGACCCGTGCCGAGATCTGCGTGACGGCCTGCGCCGACGCCTGGCGCGGCGACGGCGAGATCCTCGCCGCCGCGATGGGCACCTGCTCGATCCTCGGGGCCCGCCTGGCCCGCGCCACGTTCGAGCCGGGCCTGCTGACCACCGACGGCGGCCCGCTGCTCACCGCCGCGCCCGTCCCGATCGGCGCGCCCGCCGGGGAGGTCGAGGGCTGGATGCCCTTCCGCGACCATCTGTGGCTCGTGCTGAACGGGCGGCGTCACGTGATGATGGGCGCCTCCCAGATCGACAGGTACGGCAACTCCAACATCTCGGCGGTGGGCGACTGGCACCGCCCGACGTCGCAGCTGCTCGGCATGCGCGGCGCCCCCGGCAACACCCGCTGCAACCCCACCTCCTACTGGATCCCCCGGCACGCGCCGCGCGTGTTCGTCGAGAAGGTCGACGTGGTGTCCGGCCTCGGCTGGGACCGGGGCGCGCACGAGATCCGCCGGGTCGTCACCGACCTGGCCGTGCTGGACTTCGACACCCCCGACCGACGGATGCGGCTGCGATCCCTGCACCCGGGCGTATCGGTGGCAGAGGTCGTCGAGCGGACCGGGTTCGAGCTGGTGATCCCCGAGGACGTACCGGAGACCCGGCGGCCGACCGGCCCCGAGCTCCGCGTCCTCCGCGACGTCCTCGACCCGGGCGGCCTGCGCGACCGCGAGGTCAGGTCATGATCAGCACCGCGCTGACCGAACTGACCGGGGTCCGGCACCCGGTCGTCCAGACCGGCATGGGCTGGGTCGCCGGGCCTCGGCTGGTGTCAGCCGTCGCCAACGCGGGCGGCCTCGGCATCCTCGCCTCCGCGACCATGACCCGCGACCAGCTCGCCGACGCCATCGATGAGGTCCGCTCGCGCACCTCGGCACCGTTCGGGGTCAACCTGCGGGCGGACGCCTCCGACGCGGGCGAGCGGGTCGATCTGATCATCCGGACGGGAGTGCGCGTCGCCTCGTTCGCCCTCGCGCCGTCCCGGGAGCTCGTCGAACGGCTCAAGGACGCCGGTGTCGTGGTCATCCCGTCAGTCGGGGCGCGACGCCACGCCGAGAAGGTCGCCGCCTGGGGCGCGGACGCGGTGCTCGTCCAGGGCGGGGAGGGCGGCGGGCACACCGGGGCGGTGGCGACCACGGTCCTGCTGCCGCAGGTCGTCGACGCCGTCGATATCCCGGTGATCGCCGCGGGCGGGTTCTACGACGGGCGGGGGCTGGCCGCCGCGCTGATGTACGGGGCGGCGGGCGTCGCCATGGGCACGCGCTTCCTCCTCACCGCCGACAGCTCGGTGCCGGACGCCGTCAAGCGCGTGTACCTGGAGGGGCACGACACCCTGGTGACCCGGCGGATCGACGGCCTGCCGCACCGGGTCCTGCGCAGCGAACTCGTCACCGAACTCGAGGCGGCGGGGCGGGTTCGCGGTCTCCTGCGGGCCGTGCGCAATGCCGCCAGGTTCAAGAAGATCTCGGGCATGTCCTGGGCCGGCATGGTGCGCGACGGCTTGGCCATGAAGCACGGAAAGGAGCTGTCCTGGTCGCAGGTTCTCATGGCCGCCAACACCCCGATGCTGCTCAAGGCGGCCATGGTCGACGGGCGCCCCGACCTCGGGGTCATGGCTTCCGGTCAGGTGGTGGCTCTCATCGACGCACTGCCCTCGTGCGAGGAGTTGATCTCCGGTGTCGTCGCGGACGCGGAGAAGGCTGTTTCGGGAGTCCGGCTCTCCTAGCTCCAACGTTCGATCATGGTGACGTTGGCCTGGCCGCCGCCCTCGCACATGGTCTGGAGGCCGTAGCGGCCGCCGGTGCGCTCAAGCTCGCCGAGGAGGGTGGTCATGAGGCGGGCGCCGGTGGCGCCGAGCGGGTGGCCGAGGGCGAGGGCGCCGCCATTGGGGTTGGTCTTCGCCGGGTCGTAGCCGGTCTCCTTGAGCCAGGCGAGGGGAACGGAGGCGAACGCCTCGTTGATCTCGACGACGTCCACGTCGTGGATGGACATGCCGGTCTTCTTCATCGCGTACGCGGTGGCGGGGATGGGGGCCGAGAGCATCTTGACCGGGTCCTCGCCGCGGACCGACAGGTGGTGGATGCGGGCGCGCGGGGTCAGCCCGTGGTCGCGCACGGCCCGCTCGGAGGCGATGAGAAGCGCGGCGGAGCCGTCGGAGATCTGGGAGGCCAGCGCGGCGGTGAGTCGGCCGCCCTCGACCAGGGTCTTGAGGCCGCTCATCTTCTCCAGGGTGGTGTCACGGCGGGGGCCCTCGTCGTGCTCGACTCCCTCCAGAGGCGCTGTCTCCCTGGTGAAGTGGCCGTTGTCGATGGCCCGCAGGGCGCGCTGGTGCGAGGTGTAGGCGAATTCCTCCATGGTCTCGCGCGAGATGCCCCACTGGGCGGCGATCATCTCCGCGCCGTTGAACTGGGAGATCGTCTGGTCGCCGTAACGAGCGGCCCAGCCCTTCGACCCGGCGTACGGGCTGCGCGGGAGGCCGAGCGGCTGGGCGGCCTCCATCGAGAAGGAGATGGGGATCTGCGACATGTTCTGGACGCCGCCCGCGACGACCAGGTCCTGGGTGCCGGACAGAACGCCCTGGGCGGCGAAGTGGACGGCCTGCTGGGACGAGCCGCACTGGCGGTCGATCGTCACCCCGGGAACCTGCTCGGGGAGGCCGGCGGCGAGCCAGGCGGTGCGGGCGATGTCGCCGGCCTGGGGGCCGACGGTGTCCAGGCAGCCGAACACGACGTCCTCGACGGCCGCGGGGTCGATGCCGGTCCGGTCCATGAGCGCCCGGAGGGCGTGTGCGCCGAGGTCCGCGGGGTGGACGGCGGAGAGTCCGCCGCCACGCCGTCCGACCGGGGTGCGGACGGCGTCGATGATGTAGGCCTCGGCCATGACGGGTTCCTCCTAGGGTTGCTGGATGCCTTCCAGGACCATCGCGAGGTACTGCCCCGCGATCTGGTCGGCGGAGAGCCGGCCGCCGGGCCGGTACCAGGTGGCGGCGACCCAGACGGTGTCGCGGATGAAGCGGTAGATCAGGATGCGGTCGAGGTCGGCGCGGAACACCCCCTCGGCCACGCCGCGGTCGAGGACCGACAACCAGGTGGCCTCGAACTTCTCTCGGGACCTGTCCAGGTAGGCGAAGCGCGGGTTGGCGGCCAGGTGTTTGGACTCGTTCTGGTAGATCACGACGGCGGGGAGGTGCCGTTCGATGCTCGCGAACGACGCGACGACCAGCGCGCGAAGCGTCTCTCGGGCGTCCAGCCCGGAAGAGACGATCTTGTCGTAGTCGGCCCACATCTCGTCGAGGAAGGTCGAGAGGATCTCGTCGACCATCGACTCCTTGGAGTCGAAGTGGTAGTAGAGGCTGCCGCCGAGAATCCCGGCGGCTTCGGCGGCCTCGCGGACGGTCGTGGCGGCGTAGCCCCGGGAGGCGAAGACCTCCGCGACGGCGGCGAGCAGTTCGGCCCGCCGTTCCGCTCGGGCCACGGCGGTGCCTTCGGCATCCCGCCGGCGTGCGCTCATCGGACTCCTAGGAGTGCTGGTTGGAGACGGAGACGACTTCGCCCGTCATGTACGAGGAGTAGTCGCTGGCGAGGAAGATTATGACGTTCGCCACCTCCCAGGGCTCCGCGTAGCGGCCGAACGCCTCGCGGGCCGTCAGCTCCGTCAGCAGTTCCTCGGAGGTCACCTTGACGAGGTGCGGGTGCATCGCGAGGGACGGCGACACCGCGTTGATCCGCACCCCGGACTCCGCGGCCTCCAGAGCGGCGCAGCGGGTCAGCGCCATCACCCCCGCCTTGGCAGCGGCGTAGTGCGACTGGCCCTTCTGGGCCCGCCAGCCGATGACCGAGGCGTTGTTGACGATGACGCCGCTCCCCTGCTCGCGCATGATCCGCAAGGCGGCGCGGGTGCAGCGCATCGTCCCGTTGAGGGTGACGTCGAGGACGCGGTCCCACTCGTCGTCGGACATCTCGACGAGGTCGCGCGTGCCGCCGAGCCCGGCGTTGTTGACCGCCACGTCGATCCGGCCGTAGTGGGTGAGCGCCCGCTGGAACAGGGCTCTCACCTGGGCCTCGTCGGTGACGTCGCAGGGCTGGGCGATCACCCGCCCCGAGCCGAACTCCCGCTCCAGCCCGATCCGCGACTCCTCCAGACGCCGCTCGTGCGCGTCGCTGATCAGGATGGACGCGCCCTCTTCCAGGCACCGCCGCGCGGTGGCCCCGCCGATCCCGGCTCCGGCCGCCGCGGTGATCACTACGACCTGATCGTCCAGCAGTCCGTGCCCGGCCACGTACGGGGGCTTCATGCGCGCGTCTCCCGGGGAAGGCCGACCACGCCCTCGAACTCGCGCCGGAATCCGACCCGCCGGCCGCGGGACGCGGAGCTGTCGTTCATGTGGGCAACTCTACCAAACGGTTGTTAGAAAGAATCGCCTCGCGCTGGTCACCCTGAACGGCCTGAGTACCGAAACGCCCAGAACAGCGCGATGACGTACGCGTTGGACGATCGCCTGTGCAGCCCGCACGCCGCCGAGAGCCGCCTGTGCCCAGAGAAGGCCGCAGGGTCCCGGCACTCAAGGGCCGCCCGAAGCCGGGCCGACCTTGGCGCCAAGCACCCTGTGATCTGCGGCGCCGATCCGCGGAGGCGGCCCGGGGCGGCTCGCCTACTTCTTGGACTTGTCGGCGCTGGAGTCCGTCGACAGGGCGGCGACGAAGGCCTCCTGGGGCACCTCGACCCGGCCGACCATCTTCATCCGCTTCTTGCCTTCCTTCTGCTTCTCCAGCAGCTTGCGCTTGCGCGAGATGTCGCCGCCGTAGCACTTGGCGAGGACGTCCTTGCGGATGGCGCGGATGTTCTCGCGGGCGATGACGCGGGCGCCGATGGCGGCCTGGATGGGCACCTCGAACTGCTGCCTGGGGATCAGCTCGCGCAGCTTCTTGGCCATGTCGACGCCGTAGGAGTAGGCCTTGTCCTTGTGCACGATCGCGCTGAAGGCGTCGACCGGCTCGCCCTGGAGCAGGATGTCGACCTTGACCAGATCGGCCTCGTCCTCCCCCGCCGGCTCGTAGTCGAGCGAGGCGTAGCCGCGGGTGCGCGACTTGAGCTGGTCGAAGAAGTCGAAGATGATCTCGCCGAGGGGCAGCGTGTAGCGGATCTCGACCCGATCCTCCGACAGGTAGTCCATGCCCTGCAACTGCCCGCGTCGTCCCTGGCAGATCTCCATGATCGCGCCGATGAACTCCGCCGGGGCCAGGATCGTGGACTTGGTGACCGGCTCGAAGACCTGCGCGATCTTGCCGCCGGTGGGGAACTCCGAGGGGTTGGTGACCGTGAGCTCTGTCCCGTCCTCCATGACCACGCGGTAGACCACGTTGGGCGCGGTCGAGATCAGCGACAGGCCGAACTCCCGCTCCAGTCGCTCGCGGACGATCTCCATGTGGAGCAGCCCGAGGAAGCCGACACGGAAGCCGAATCCGAGCGCGGCCGAGGTCTCCGGCTCGTAGATCAGCGCGGCGTCGTTGAGCTGGAGCTTGTCGAGCGCCTCGCGCAGCTCGGGGTATTCGTCGCCGTCGATCGGATAGAGGCCGGAGAACACCATGGGCTTGGGGTGCTCGTAGCCCGCCAGCATCTCGCGTGCGGCCTTGACGGCCGAGGTGACGGTGTCACCGACGCGCGACTGGCGCACGTCCTTGACGCCGGTGATCAGGTAGCCCACCTCGCCGACGCCGAGCCCGAGCTCGGACGGCTTCGGCTCGGGAGAGATGACGCCGATCTCCAGCGTCTCGTGGGTGGCGCCGGTGGACATCATGAGGATGCGCTCGCGCCTGCCCAGGTGGCCGTCGAAGACCCGTACGTACGTCACGACGCCCCGGTACGTGTCGTACACCGAGTCGAAGATCAGCGCCCGCGCGGCGGAGTCGGCCTCGCCCACCGGCGGCGGCACGGAAGCCACCACATGGTCGAGCAGCTCGCGCACGCCCTCGCCGGTCTTGCCCGACACGCGCAGCACGTCGGACGGGTCGCAGCCGATCAGGCCCGCGAGCTCCTCGGCGAACTTCTCCGGCTGCGCGGCGGGCAGGTCGATCTTGTTGAGCACGGGGATGATGTGCAGGTCGGCGTTCATGGCCAGGTAGAGGTTGGCCAGGGTCTGCGCCTCGATGCCCTGGGCGGCGTCGACCAGGAGGACGGCGCCCTCGCACGCCTGAAGCGACCGCGACACCTCGTAGGTGAAGTCGACGTGACCGGGCGTGTCGATCATGTTGAGCACGTGGCCGTCCCATGGCAGCCGCACCGCCTGGGACTTGATCGTGATGCCGCGCTCCCGCTCGATGTCCATCCGGTCGAGGTATTGGGCGCGCATGGAGCGGTCGTCGACCACGCCGGTGATCTGCAGCATGCGGTCGGCAAGGGTCGACTTGCCATGGTCGATGTGCGCGATGATGCAGAAGTTGCGGATCAACGCGGGGTCGGTCTGGCCAGGCTGAGTGCGCACCGAAGTCCGTTTCGACAGGGTTGAGGTCAAGCGTCTTTCATGGTGACATGCCCGGGTGATCACCCGAACCGTCATCCGCCGCGGCCTGCGCCTGCTCGCGCTTGCCTTGGTCGTCGTGGTCGCGCTGGTCGGCCTGCTGGCCGCCGCGTTCCGGCTCCAGTTTACCGGCGTGCCCGCGGGCTGGGCGAAGAGCACGGGCAACGACGCCCTGTGGCTCGGCCACATGTGGGTGGACGGCCGCCGCACGGAGCAGGACGTCGAGAGGCTGGCGGAACGGCTGCGCGCCACGGGGATCAAGGACCTGTACGTTCATTCCGGCCCGTTCGAGTGGGACGGACGCTTAGATCCGGCCAAATACCCCAAGGCACGAAATTTCGTGCAATGGGCGAAGAAGCAGCTCCCCGGCGTCCGCGTCTCGGCCTGGCTCGGCCAGTCCGTCAAGAACGGTCTCGACCTCGACGACCCGCGCTCCCGCGAGAACGTGCTGAACGGCGTCGCCGACATCATGAAGAGCGGCTTCGACGGCGTCCACTACAACTTCGAGCCCATCGGCGACGGCGACACGGACTTCCTCGTCCTCCTCGAACAGACCCGGCGGCACACCAGGCTGCTGTCCACCTCGACCCCGCAGATCGAGCCCTACCCCCTCATGCGCCTGACGGCCAGAGCCGTGCTGACCCACGACAAGTACTGGTCACGGGACTACTTCCGGCAGATCGTCGACCGCGTCGACCAGGTCGCGATCATGACGTACGACTCCTTCACGCCCCTTCGCGCGCTCTACGGCGGCTACGTCGTACGCCAGGCCGAACTGGCGCTCGACCTGGTCCCCGAGGACAAGCACCTGTTCATCGGCGCCCCCGCCTACCACGACCACGGCATCCCCTGGGCCGACCCGGCCGAGAGCGTCGCCGACGCGGCGCGCGGCGCGAAGCTGGCCCTGTCGGATCACGGCTGGCGTGAGCGGTTCGGTCTCGCCCTCTATGTGGACTTCGCGGCGACGGAGGAGGACTGGAGGGAGTACGCTGCGCAGTGGCTCAACTGACGGAGCTCACCCAGGTCGTTGATTTGAGCGGCCACCTGGGTTATTGGTAATCTGTTCAACTGCGTGTGGCGCGCCCTCTCTCGAGCCCGCGCGCCCCATCCATCCCAGACTCTCACCGAGGCTTCTTCGTGGCGAACATCAAGTCCCAGATCAAGCGCAACAAGCAGAACGAGAAGGCCCGCCTGCGCAACAAGGCGGTCAAGTCGTCCCTCAAGACGGCAGTTCGCAAGTTCCGCGAGGCCGCCGAGCAGGGCGACGTCGAGCAGGCCGTGGCGCTCCAGCGCGTCGCCGCCCGCCAGCTCGACAAGGCCGTCAGCAAGGGCGTCATCCACAAGAACCAGGCCGCCAACCGCAAGTCGGCGATCGCCAAGCAGGCCGCCGCGCTGGCCGCCAAGTAAGCCACCGGCGCCACACCTGGTTCCACCCGAGCGCCGCACTCCCGTCTGCCGGAGTGCGGCGTTCCCGCGTGCGTACAGTCCGACCTCACGCCCCGGACCGTCCTTCACCACGGCCGTTTTCGAGGCGTTCCCGAACGAGACCGAACACCACCCGCGGCCGGTCCGAAAGGGGCAATACGGCCCCCCTCAACGGGACGGGAGACCACCGACCCGCCGCACTCGCAGACCGACCGCTCTAGGACGTGGAAGCCGCGCACACCGCACAGAGGCCGACAGGCGGCGGGCAAGCCGGCGGCCTACCCGGCACCAACGACCGCACAACGGCCCACTCGACGGACAACCGGTGCGGCCAGCGGCCCGCCGGACAGACACCCACCTGCACATGACAGCCCGTTTCCCTGGACCACGCCGACACCGTGAGTGATCGGCGCAGGTCAGTGGCGGTGACGTGCGGAAATCGTGGGTGGACTAGCGGCCCGTTCGGCTGGCGACCACAACCTGGACCGCGTGCTCAAGCGCGTACGCCGGATCCGCACCCGCGCCCTTGACCTGCTCGTCGGCGTCGGCCACCGCCTGGATCGCCCGCGACAGACCGTCGGGACCCCAGCCGTTCAGCTGGCGCTTGACCCGATCGATCTTCCAGGGCGGCATGCCCAGGTGGCTCGCCAGTTGCCCGCCGCGGAGGTTGCGTGGAGCGCCGCCGACCTTGGCGATGGACCGCAGCCCGCCCGCCAGCGCGCTCACCAGCAGAACGGGCGCGACCCCGGTGCCGAGCGCCCAGCGCAGCTGCTCCAGCGCATCGGCGAGACGCCCCTCGACCGCCGCGTCCGCAACGTTGAACCCGGTGACCTCCGCCCGCCCCTTGTGATAGCGAGCCACGGCCGCGGCACTGATCGTCTTCTCCTCGGTGTCGAAGACCAGCTGACTGCACGCCGCCGCCAGCTCCCGCAGGTCATTGCCCACCGCGTCGAGCAGCGCCTGCGCGGCGTCGGCCGAGATCGACCGGCCGGCGCGCCTGACCTCGCCCTTGATGAAGTCGAGCCGCTCCCCCGCCTTGGTCGGCTTGCTGACGGTGACGACATGGGCCTTGGCCTTCTTCAGCCCATCGACCAGCGCCTTGCCCTTCGCCCCGCCTGGGTGCGACAGCACCAGGACGGTGTCGCCGGACGGATGCGCGGCGTACGCCAGCACCTCGGCGATCACCTCCTTGGCCAGGTCCTGCGCGGAGCGGATCACGACCACCGAGCGATCGCCGAAGAGCGACGGGGAAGCCAGCTGAGTCAGCTCCCCCTGCCCCACCTTGGCACCGAGGAGATCGTGTACCTCCGCCCCGCCGTCGGCGGCCCGCGCCGCGGCGACGACAGCACTGACCGCCCGCTCGGCCAGCAACTCTTCCTCGCCCACCACCAAGGTCACGGGCGCTGGTTCGGTTCCCGCCATGTCGAGCAGCATCCCATGCCCTCCCGACAACCCGGTACTCAACCAGCCCTCCACCCCGACCACCTGAGGCTGTGAACGATAGATGGTCTCTGGGAGCGATAGGCGGCCTCGGGTTGTCCACCCAGGGAAGGATCTCTTGCGCCCCCCAGTCAGGGATGCGGCAAACTCGCGAAGCTCAATCATGAGGTTGGCGTAGTGAGGGCCTCGATAGGCCGTGGAGCAAAGCGATGCTCGCCTGCGGTGAGCTCGCCGCAGACGAAGATGGAAGCGAGCTGTCGTTTCCGGTCGCCAAGTTCGGGGGCGTTGTGGACCGGGGACGGGGGGAAGCCGTGCAACCAGGTTGTCCCAAGCGGGTTCGTCGACGGACCAGGTCGCGAGTGATTGGCGGCGCCGCAAGTAGTTGATCCCGGCCAGCCCGGTGAAGACGATCACGTAGTCGACGCACCGGGTCAGCAGGCGCACACCGCCAACCTGTCCAGGGAGCACACGGTCGCGGCCCCGCCGGGGCTCGTGGTCATCGCCGGCGGCAAGTACACCACCTACCGGGTCATGGCCAGGGACGCCGTCGACGTGGCCGTGCGCGAACTGGGCGCCGACGTGCCCGCGTCCGTCACCGACCGGCTGCCACTGCTCGGCGCGGAGGGATTCGAGGTGCTCCGGAACGGCAGCGCCGGCCTGGCGGCGCGCTCCGGCCCTGGACGTGGCCCGCGTCGAGCGCCTGCTCGGGCGCTACGACTCGGCGACCGTGGACCTGCTCGAGCTGATCGAGGCGGATCCCACGCTGGGCGAGCCGCTCGCCCGGGGCGGCTGACTACCTCAGAGCGGAGGCGGTGTACGCGGCGTCCCACGAGGGGGCGTTGCGCCTGGAGGACGTGCTGGTCCGCTGCACCCGCACCGCGATCGAGGAGCGCGACCAGGGCATGGCCGCGGCGCAGGAGGTGGCCGCGCTCATCGCACCCGTGCTGAGCTGGGACGACGAGGACGTGCGGCGCGAGACGGAGGGCTACCGGACCATGGTGCACGTCGAGATGTCCGCGGAGCGGCAGCCCGACGACCTGTCAGCGGTGGCCGTCCCCGCGGAGATCTGCGCGGCATACAGCCACTCGCGGGCAGGTGATCGGCCGGTCAACGCCTGACCGGAAGCCGGGGCCGATCGACGTTCACTTTCGCCGGCCGGTGCACTACCCTACCGACCAGCCGGTATGGAGGGAGTCGCCGTGTGGGAGCCGGAGCTCGCCGAACTCGAGCGCCGCATGCGCCTGGCCGAGCGCATGGGAGGCGCGGAGCGGGTAGCCAGGCAGCACTCCAGCGGGCGGCTCACGATCCGCGAGCGCCTCGCCGCCCTCACCGACGGCTGGGACGAAGTCGGCGCGCTCACCGGCCACCCCACCGGGGATGACGGGTTCACCCCGGCCAACGTGATCATCGGCAGGGCGACGCTGGACGGGCGGCGCGTAGTCGTGGCGGGCGACGACTTCACCGTGCGTGGCGGGGCGGCCGACGCCGCTGTTCACGACAAGCAGATCCTGGCCGAGCGGATGGCCGGGGAGCTGCGGGTGCCGTTGATCAGGCTGGTCGACGGTACCGGTGGCGGGGGCAGCGTCAGGCAGCTTGAGGAGCTCGGCAGGACGTACGTGCCCTACAACCCCGGCTGGGACCAGGTCGTGGCCAACCTCGGCCGCGTCCCCGTGATCGCGCTCGCGCTCGGACCGGTGGCCGGGCTCGGCGCGGCGCGCCTGGTCACCTCGCACATCTCGATCATGGTGAAGGGGCTCTCCCAGGTGTTCATCGCCGGGCCGGCCGTGGTCGAGGCGGGGATGGGGGAGAGCGTGGACAAGGAGGAGCTCGGCGGCTGGCGGACGGCTGCGGCGGCCGGCTCCGTGGACCTGGTCGCGGACTCCGAGGAGGACGCGTTCGTGCTGACCAGGCAGGTGCTGTCCTACCTGCCGCAGAACGCCTGGCGGACACCGCCCGTCACCCTGTCCGGCGACGACCCGGGCCGGGCCGCCCCCGAGCTGCGCGCCGCCGTCCCGCGCGAGCGGCGCAAGCCGTACGACATGCGCGCCATCCTCGGCCTGGTCTTCGACACCGGCAGCGTGCTCGAACTCGGCCGCAGGCACGCCCCTTCCACGATCACCGCACTTGCCCGCCTCGACGGGCACCCCGTGGCGGTGCTGGCGAGCGACCCGCGCGTGTACGGCGGCGGCATGACGGCGCAGGGCGCGGACAAGACGACCCGGTTCGTCGACCTGGCCGAGACGTTCCACCTGCCGGTCGTGCACCTCGTGGACCAGCCGGGCTTCGTCATCGGCACCGCCGCCGAGCGGGCCGGCGCCATCCGGCACGGCGCCCGCGCGCTGGCCGCCGTCTACCAGTCGTCAGTGCCGTGGGCGTCGGTGCTGGTCCGCCGCGTCTTCGGCGTCGCGGGCGCGGCGCACCGGCCCCACCACAGGTACGGGCTGCGCGTCGCCTGGCCGTCGGGCGACTGGGGGTCGCTGCCGATCGAGGGCGGGCTGGAGGTGGCGTTCAAGCGCATGCTCACCGAGGCGGGGCCGGAGGCCGAGTCGCTCAAGGCGGAGATCGCGGCCCGGCTGGAGGCGGTCAGGTCGCCCTTCCGCACGGCCGAGGCGTTCCTAGTCGAGGACATCATCGACCCCTCCCGGACCCGGCCGATCCTCACGGAGTGGGTGCGCGACGCGTACGCCGTCCTGGAACCCGGCCCCCGCGCCACCACCCGTCCCTGAACAGCGGGCGAACCCGGCAGGTCGGGGCGCGGCGCGGCGGCCTCTGAGCCCGGCCGTTCAGGCGCCGAAGGCGGGCGGGGGCAGGCGCCGAAGGCGCGGCGCTATGTTTCGGATGGGGCGGCCCTGCTGTAGGGCGGGGTCATGAAGAGGTGTCAGTGGCGGGTGGCGTTGCGGTCCTCGTCGGCGAAGCCGCCACCGCCCGCTGCTGGAGGAGTACGACAAGGTCGTGTCTGGGCCGATGCCCATGTCACCGGCGGCGGCGAACGCCTCCTGGTCGGCGCCGAGGAAGATGAACTTCCAGGCCTCGTCCTGCTGAGCGGCGATTAGACGGCGTATCTGGGTCCGCGAGCGCCACTGTCGGGAGGCGTTCTCCTTGCCCTCGGTGAGGATCACCACGACCACTTCGCCGGGGAGGTCGCTGTCGGGCACGGCGTCGAACTGGGCGCGCATGGTGGTGATGGTCTTGCCGATCGCGTCGAGCAGCGCGGTCAGGCCCCGCGGGCGGAGCTGGAAGTCCGGGACGTCGGCCAGGGCGGTGAACTCGTAGACGGTCTCGTAGTGATCATCGAACTGGCAGAGGGACACGAACGTCTCAGCCGGGGTGTTTGCCTGCTCGGTCAGGAACGCCTTGAGGCCCCCTTCGGTGTCCTCCGTGACGCGCTGCATGCTGCCGGAGCGGTCGAGGATGATCGTGATGTGGCGGGGGTTCGGATTGGGTATGACGGTTCCTTTCAGGGAGAGGGAAAGGCTCCGGTAGAGCGCGTCTGTGTGATCGACGACGTCGCCACCGTGTCATGCGTCGGTCCTCAGGCAGCGGCCCGGGCCATCTGCGTGGTGTCAGGGTTCGCGGCGGCAGCGGTCTCGTCGGCCAGGAGGTCGATCATCCGGGTGAGATGTGCGCGGTGCTTGGCAAGCTCGCGCCGTTGTGTCGGTGACCGGGGCCACCGGAGGGATTGGGATGGCGCTGGTGTTTGCGCCGGATGCACAACTCGGGATTCATATGGGCGCCCGAGGCGCGCCTGACCTAATCCGAAAATCGGAGAGCAAGCATGCAGACGGCAGCCAACCCCGGCGGACGACGGTGCGTCGGGGTGGGTGA
>NZ_QNFZ01000238.1 GCF_003313395.1 Nonomuraea lactucae
CGCGGGTGGCCGGGCGGCGGTGGCCGGCACGTGGGCGGCGGACGTGCTGCCGCCCGGGGACGGGAGGGGGCCGGGGAGGCGGGCGGCGACGATCCCGGCCACTGCGGCGAGGACGGTCAGCGCGCCCGTCACGGCGAGCACGGCCTGCTGCTGACGGTGCATGTTGCGCACGGTACGCCCCACATGTGAGGCGTCATCCGGTTTTCAGCGGATTGACGCCCGAAATGGCATCAGGCGGCGATCCGCAGGATCAGGGCCGCGACCGAGAAGACCAGGATGACCGCGGCGTTGGGCACCCCCTTGAAGTCGCCCTTGCGCAGGTGGGTGCCCACGGCGCCGACGAAGTAGAGCACCAGCCCGACCGCCGCGGCCACCCCCAGCGGGGCGTACCAGAGGCCGATCAGCAGGCCGCCCGCACCGGCGATCTCGCACGCCGCCAGGACGGGGAACAGCCGGAGCGGCACGCCGACGCCGGTGAGGCCGTCGACGACGCGCTTGTCGCGGGTGAGCTTGGCGTATGCGGAGGCGAGCAGCACCAGCGCCAGCAGGACGGCGACGACGGCGTACGCGATGAACATGGGCGTCTCCCGATGGTCAGCGATTCAATATCCTGGAGACTAGCAGATGATTTAGAACTCTCAACGAATAGTCCACACCGATGATAAAGCCGCTGCTAGGATCGTCGTCGTGACGGCAGACAGCCCCGGCATGGCCCTAGCCCTCTCCGGCCACATCGCCAGCACGCGCATCCGCAAGGCGCTGGCGCGGCACGGCCTCAAACCCGCCCACGGCCACGTGCTCCGGCTGCTGTCCGATCAGGGCCCGACCAGCCAGCAGTCGCTCCTGGAGACGCTCGGGGTCGACCCGAGCATGCTGGTCACCGTGCTCAACGATCTCGAAGCTGACGGGCTGGTCGAGCGCAGGCGCGATCCGGCCGACCGGCGCCGGCACATCGTCGAGATCTCCACGCGCGGCAGGACCTTGGCCGGCCGGGCGCAGGCCGCCATCGCGGCCGTCGAGGCCGCCCTGTTCGCCGGGCTCGACGCCGACGAGATCGCCACGCTGCGCCGCCTGCTGGCCCGCGTCACCGCCTCGGCCGGCGACGTCTCCTGCTCCGAGGACTGACCTCAAGCAGGCCAGACGGGGCTGAACGGGCGGATCTCATCCGCGCCGCGGCGTACGAGCCCCCACGAGCTCTCGGGCACCTCGTTCCACGCGCCCTTGAGATCGCGGAGAGGCTCGGAGACGACGAACCGCGTATCGGTCCCCAGTTCGTGGAGGACCTCGAGTTCGGGGTAGAGCATCCGCAACTGCTCGATGCCGGTCGAGTAGAAGAGCGTCCTCGTGTGCCCCTCGCTGGAGTAGCGGAACGCCCAGAGTGACTCGCCGTCGCTAGTGGCCACGGTCATCTGGATCGGGTCCGGCACCCCGTGGCGCCGGCCGAGCTCCTCGACGAAGCCGACGGCGCGGGCGACCGCGTCCGGCGGGTCCTCGGTCAGCCCGTACGTGAGCGCCAGGAAGAACAGGGCCTCGGAGTCGGTCGAGCCCTCGATCTCGGGGTAGAGCGCCGGGTCCACCTCCAGCATCATGTCGCGCTTGAGGTCGCGGAACCCGGCTATGGCCCCGTTGTGCATCCACAGCCAGCCGCCGTACCGGAACGGGTGGCAGTTGCTGCGCTGCACCGGGGTGCCGGTCGAGGCGCGGACGTGGGCGAGCAGCAGCGGCGTGCGGATCTGCCGGGCGATCTCACGCAGGTTGCGGTCGTTCCAGGCCGGATCGATGCTCTTGTACACGGCGGGCACCGGGCCCTCGCCGTACCAGCCGACGCCGAAGCCGTCGCCGTTCGTGGTCTCGACCCCCAGCCGGGAGTGGAGGCTCTGGTCGATGAGGGAGTGAGCCGGCCGGAACAGCAGCTCCTCGGCGAGAATGGGATCCCCTGAGTACGCCATCCATCTGCACATCGCTACCTCGCATCGACCAGGGCGCCATGCAGTCAATGAACCCCGTCCGGCGGGCGCGGGCATCACCCGCCAGGGGTGGAGGTCAGGAGCGACCGTCCGGCCGGCGCGGCTCGCGAGCGTGCCCGGCCCTGCGCACCAGGGAGCGCGGCGGCGGCTGAACGGACGCCGCCTGCTCCAGAGCGGTGGCCGGGACACGGGGACCGTACCGATGAGCCAGGGGCACGCTGGTGACCCCGTGCGCCACGACGCTCAGCAGGACCGTGATCGTGATCACCGTGACGGCCCGCCCGGCCGGCCCCTCCCCCAGACCTTCGAGCGCCAGCAGCGCGAAGATCACCGACGGCAGCCCCCGGGGGCCGAACCACCCGATGAACATGACCGTCGAACGGAGGAGCCCCGCGCCGGTGAGGGAGAGCGCGACCGGCGCCATCCGGAGCACGGTCAGGCTGAGCACCGCGTACAGGGCCACCTCCCAGGTCAGGTGCTCCATCGCGGGGATCACGGCGATCGCCCCGAACAGGAACCACACGAGCAGGGAAGCCAGCCCTCCGGCCTCCTCGACGAAGGGGACGAGCTTCTCGGTGGCGTTCCTCGCGGTGGCGCGGAACGCCAGTCCGCCGAGGAAGGCGGCGATGAAGCCGTTGCCCCCGGTGGCCACGGCTGTGGCGTAGGCGCAGCAGGCGAGCGCCAGGACCGCCGGCCCGGCGAACCCGTCGGAGACCCAGCCACGCCGCCGCGCGCGGCGCAGGAGCGCACCGCCCGACGCCCCGACCACGACCCCGACCAGGCCGCCCAGGGCGAGCACGCCCAGCACGGAGCCCGGCTGGAAGCGCTGCGCGCTCTCCGTCGCCTGGGCGCCGGCGATGGCGAGCAGGACGACCGGGGTGACGATGCCGTCGTTCAGTCCGCTCTCGACGTTGATCAGGCGCCGTACGCGCGCGGGCACCTCGGGTTCGCTCATCATGGCCGAGCCGAGCGTGGCGTCCGTCGGGGCGAGGGCCGCGCCGATCAGCAGGGCGAGCCAGAGCCCGTCGCCCGGGAACAGCAGGCAGGCCAGGAGCGCACCGGCGGCAACCGTGATCGGCAGCCCGACGGCCAGGAGCCGCGCGTCGAGCCCGAGATCCGCCCGTAGTTCGCGCAGGTCGACCCGGGACGCGTCCGAGAACAGCACCAGGACGAGTGTCGCCTCCGCCATCAGCTTGACCGGTTCGCGCCCCAGCCCTTCGCCCTCCAGCATCCCCGGCACCGCCGAGACGAGGACGCCCAGGGCCACGAAGGCGATGGCGGCCGTCACGTCGAGCCGCTGGAGCCTGGCGGAGAACGCGCCCCACAGGAAGGCCGCCGCCGCCACCAGAGCGACAGCGGCGGCACTCATGGGCATCCCTCCAAGTACTCTGCCGACCGTACGGGATGAGGAGGCCCGATCAACCACCCGGAACAGGTGACGCGGAGCCGATCACCGGATCCTGACCAGCAAGGACACGCACTCCACGTGGTGGGTCATCGGGAATGCGTCGAACGCCCGCAGGTCCTCCAGCCGGTAGCCGCGCTCCGCCAGCCACGCGAGGTCGCGGCCCAGCGTCGCCGGGTCGCAGGAGACGTAGACGATGCGCGGCGCCTCCAGCCCGGCGATCCGCTCGACCACGTCGCGGCCGAGACCGGACCGGGGCGGGTCCACGACGACCAGGTCGGCCCGTTCGATCTGGAAGCGGTCGAGCGCCTCCTCCACCCGGCCGCGCTCCACCCGGGCCTGCGGCAGGTCGCGGAGGTTGGCGCGGGCGTCGCGGACGGCCGCGGCGTCGGACTCCAGCCCGAAGACGGCCCCCTCGGGCCCGACGGCCTCGGCCAGACCGGCCGCGAACAGGCCCACCCCGCAGTAGAGGTCGAGCGCCCACTCCCCCGGTTCCGGGGCCGCGTAGGCCAGGACGGCGTCCAGCAGGGTGTCGGCGGCGCCGGGGTGGACCTGCCAGAAGCCGCTGCCCGACACCCTGAACTCCCTGTCGCCCGCCCGCTCGCGCAGCACGCCGGAGCCGCGCCGCGGCACCGTGCGCCCCTTGCCCTGGTCGAGCAGGATCGACGCCGGCGCGTCGAGGTCGGGAACGGCGACGCTCCGGTGCGGCCGGGGCCGCACCACCACGGCGCGGTCACCGCCGGTGGAGGCGATCACCTCGACGCCCGCCGCGCCCGGCCACCGGCGCTGCTCCGCGCCGACCGCCTCCACCTCGGGGTGCGCGATGAGGCAGGCGTCCACGTCCTGGATGTCATGGGAGCGGTGCCGGCGGAACCCCAGCTCGCCACCGGGCCGCGCGGCGAACTGCACGCGCGTGCGCCAGCCGAGCCCGTCGGGGGCGCCGGGCACCTCCTCGACCACGACCTTCCTGTCGATGCCCGCCAGCCTCCGCAACTGCTCGGCCACCACCTCGGCCTTGAGCGCGCGCTGCGCCTCCAGCGTGGCGTGCTGCCAGTCGCAGCCGCCGCAGCGGCCGGGGCCGGCGTAGGGGCAGGGCGGCACCACGCGGTCGGGCGACGGGTCGAGGATCTCGACCGCGTCGGCGCGCAGGAACCGGGCCGTCTCCTCGGTGACCTCGGCGACGACCCGCTCGCCCGGCAGCGCGTGCCGTACGAAGACCACGCGCCCTTCATGGCGGGCCACGCACCAGCCACCGTGCGCGACCGGTCCCACCGTCAGCTCCAGAGATGCCTGTTCCACACGCTTCACCCTATCCGCGGGCGGAGATCTCCTCGTCCTTGGCGTTCCGCTTCATGGGACGGCGCACCGCGCCCGGCGCGAACGGCTCGGGGCGGGCCAGCAGCCGGTCGGAGGAGTGCAGCTGCCACGGCACGCTCGTCACCATCACACCGGGCTTGAACAGCAGCCGCGCCTTCAGCCGCAGCGCGCTCTGGTTGTGGAGTAGGTGCTCCCACCAGTGGCCGACCACGTACTCGGGGATGAAGACCGTCACCACGTCGCGCGGCGAGCGCCTGCGCAGGGTCTTGACGTAGTCGAGGATCGGCTGGGTGATCTCCCGGTACGGCGAGTCGAGCATCTTCAGCGGCACCGGGATGCCCCGGCGCTCCCACTCCTCCTGCAACTGGCGGGCCTCCGCGCCGTCCACGCCGACGGTGACGGCCTCCAGCGTGGACGGCCGGGTGGCGCGGGCGTAGGCCAGCGCCCGCATGGTCGGCTTGTGGATCTTGGATACGAGCACGATCGCGTGGTTGCGCGCCGGCAGCACCGTGGCGTCGTAGTCGCCGGTGATCTCCAGCTCGGCGGCCACGTTGTCGTAGTGGCGCCTGATGGCTTTCATCATGAGGAACAGCACCGGCATCGCGAGGCACACGATCCAGGCCCCGACCAGGAACTTGGTCAGCAGCACCACCACGAGCACCAGGCCGGTCATGATGCCGCCGAAGAAGTTGATGGTCCTCGAACGGTGCATCTGATGGCGCACGCGCGGGTCGGTCTCCGTCTTCAGGTGGCGCGTCCAGTGGATGACCATGCCGGTCTGGCTGAGCGTGAACGAGACGAAGACGCCGACGATGTAGAGGTTCAGCAGGCGGCTGACGTCGGCCTGGAACCCCCACAGCAGCAGGCACGCCGCCGCGGCCAGGATGACGATGCCGTTGGAGAAGGCCAGCCGGTCGCCGCGCGTGTGGAGCTGGCGGGGCAGGTAGCGGTCCTGGGCCAGGATCGAGCCGAGCACCGGGAAGCCGTTGAAGGCGGTGTTCGCGGCCAGGAAGAGGATGAGCGCGGTCACCGCCGAGATGACCACGAACAGCAGTGAGCCGCTGCCGAAGACCGCGTCGGCCACCTGGGAGATGATCGGCTGCTGGTGGTAGCCGGGGCCCACCGGCGTCCCGTCGGGCCGCAGCAGGTCGGTGGCGACCACGGACGGCTCGGCGACCTTCACCCCGGAGACCAGGCCGAGGGCGATGATCCCGCTGAACATCGTGATCGCGACCAGGCCCATCATGAGCAGCGTGGTGGCGGCGTTCTTGCTCTTGGGCTTGCGGAAGGCGGGCACCCCGTTGCTGATGGCCTCGACACCGGTGAGCGCGGCGCAGCCGGAGGAGAAGGCGCGCAGGATCAGGAAGGCGGCGGCGAACGCCGTCAGGTCGGTCTGCTCGGGGACGATGCCGAAGTCGGCGCTGGGCGCCCGCAGCTCGTCACCGAAGATCAGCACCCGGACGCCGCCCCAGGCGACCAGACCGAGCACCGCGACCATGAACGCGTAGGTGGGGACGGCGAAGGCGGCCCCCGACTCGCGCAGGCCGCGCAGGTTCACCACGGTCAGCAGCACCACGATGGCGATGGCGACGCTGGGCTTGTGATCGGCGACGAACGGGATCGTGGCGCCCACGTAGTCGACGCCGTTGGCCACCGACACCGCCACGGTCAGCACGTAGTCGACCATGAGCGCGCTGGCCACGGTCAGCCCCGCGTTGTGACCCAGGTTGACGGTCGCCACCTCGTAGTCGCCGCCGCCGCTGGGGTAGGCGTGGACGTTCTGCCGGTACGACGCGACGACCGTCAGCATGACGACCACCACGCCCGCCGCCACCCACGGGCTGTAGGTGTAGAAGGACACGCCCGCCAGCGACAGGATGACGAGGATCTCCTGCGGGGCGTAGGCCACCGAGGACAGCGCGTCACTCGCGAACACCGGCAGGGCTATGCGTTTCGGCAGCAACTGCTCGTGGAGCTGGCCGCTCCGCAGCGCCCGCCCCACGAGTACGCGTTTGAGAAGATCTGTCACCTTCGCCACGTAACCAGAGCGTAGTCCCCTGTCGGACGGATGCAGCCGCGTGCTCCCCTATCGGGCCATACTGGTGTCGAGCAACCGGCCGACCGCGAGATGCGGGGGAGTATGCATATAGTGATCATGGGGTGTGGCCGGGTCGGATCGACCCTCGCGCACATCCTCGAGGACAGCGGCCATTCGGTCGCGATCATCGACCGGGACCCTCAGGCGTTCCGCCGCCTGCGCGCGGGGTTCCGCGGCCGGAGGGTGACGGGGATCGGCTTCGATCGCGGCGTGCTGACCGAGGCGGGCATCGAATCCGCCACCGCGTACGTCGCGGTGTCCAGCGGCGACAACTCCAACATCATCTCCGCGCGGGTGGCGCGCGAGACGTTCGGCGTCGACAACGTGGTGGCCCGGATCTACGACCCGCGCCGGGCCGAGGTCTACCAGCGGCTGGGCATCCCGACGGTCGCCACCGTGCGCTGGACCGCCGACCAGATCCTGCGCCGCATCCTGCCGGAGGGGGCCGAGCCGCTCTGGCGCGACCCGACGGGCACCGTGGTGCTGGCCGAGGTCACCGTGAACCCCGCCTGGATCGGCACCCGCGCCGTCGACCTGGAGCCGCGCGTGGGGTGCCGCGCCGCCTTCATCAACCGCATGGGGGAGGCGGTGGTCATCGCCGACGACACCGTGCTGCAGGAGGGCGACATCCTGCACGTCATGGCCGCCGAGAACGACATGGACCGGATCAACAAGGTGCTCGCCGCCGCACCGGGGAGGGAAGACTGATGCGCGTCGCCATCGCGGGGGCCGGGGCGGTCGGCCGGTCCATCGCCGCGGAGCTCCTCGAGAACGGCCACGAGGTCCTGCTCATCGACATCGACCCCAGGGCCATCAAGATCGACAGCGTGCCGCGCGCCGAGTGGCTGCTCGCCGACGCCTGCGAGATCGCCTCACTCGACGAGGCCGGCCTCAACAACTGCCACGTCGTCGTCGCCTCCTCCGGAGACGACAAGGTCAACCTGGTCGTGTCGCTGCTCGCCAAGACGGAGTACGGCGTGCCGCGCGTGGTGGCCCGCATCAACCACCCCAACAACGAGTGGCTGTTCAACGAGTCGTGGGGCGTCGACGTGGCCGTCTCGACCCCGCGCCTGCTGAGCGCGCTGGTCGAGGAGGCGGTGAGCGTGGGCGACCTGGTGCGGCTGATGACGTTCCGCCAGGGCCAGGCCAACCTCGTCGAGCTCACGCTGGCCGAGGACGCGCCCGTGGTCGGCCAGCGGGCAGGGTCGGTGCCGTGGCCGGTCGACTCGGCGCTGGTCGCCATCCTGCGCGAGGGGCGCGTCCTGGTGCCGTCCGACGACGACCCGCTGGAGGCCGGCGACGAGCTCCTGTTCGTCGCCAGCCAGGAGGTGGAGCAGGAGCTCGCCCACCTTCTCTCCCAGCACTGACGTCCCGGCCGGATGAGCGGAGGCAGGTCGTTGCCGGACATGTTGCCCGAGGCGCAGGCCCTGCTGGTGCTGCGCACCGACTTCTCCGACCAGGAGGCATGGGAGGCCGTCCGCGCGGCGCTCGGCGTGCCGGACGGCGACGGCCGCACCGAGGACGGCTCCGACGACTTCGCGGAGCTGTACATGGACGAGGTGAGCGTCCTCGACGACCTCGCCTACCGGGACCTCACGGTGCCGCAGGTGCTCGACCTCGTGCCGGACGGCTACGCGGACCGGATCCTCGTCGTGGTCGACAGGGCCGCCATCGACTCGGCCGAGATGCCCGTCCTGCTCATAGACCTGGTCGAGGAGCCCGGCCGGACGATGCGCGTCGTCCCGGCCGAGCTCCCGGCGATCCACGCCAACCTGTCGATCGCCAACATGGACTTCTTCGAGTTCGCCGACAGCGCCGACGAGGACGGCGTCTTCCGCGGCTTTCCCGACTGAACGTGCCGTCAGGTCGCGCGGGTTGGGCGGCCCGGTCTCAGGCGGGGGCGACCGGTTTGATCGGCGTGCGGCCTCGGCCCAGCACCCAGACCATGGCGGCCAGGGCGGCGATCTGCAGCGGCCAGCCCATGGCGATCTTGGCGACGCCCAAGGCGGCCACGGCCTGGTCGCCGCCGCCGAACAGGTAGACCGGCAGCTGCACGGCCACCCGCACCACGCACGGCAGCATGAGCAGCCAGGTCAGCCGGATGCAGAGCCGGACGATGCCCGGATCCTTGCGCCAGCCCGTGGGGTCGCCCGTCACCGAGCCGATCAGGAACCCGACGACCGGCCAGCGGGTGACGATCGAGAGGAGCATGGCGACCGCGTAGGCGCCGTTCCACAGGATGCCGGGCAGGAAGTAGTCCTTGGCGTCGCCGGTGCGGCTGGCGAAGAACGCGCCGATGGCGATGCCGATCAGGCTGTTGATCACGAACTGCGGGGTGGACCGCTGCACCAGCCTGACCACGAGGAGCGCCACCGCCAGCGAGATGCTGATGACGAGCGACAGCTTCAGCTCTTCGGTGGTGATCCAGGACAACGTGAAGGCGGCCGTGGGGATCGCCGCCTCGATGATGCCGCGCATCCCGCCGAACGCCTTGGCGAGCTGGGCCCGTACGGCCGCCTCCACGGTGTCGTGGGCGACCTCTTCCGCCTCGGCACTCACAGCATCAACTCCCTGGGCGCAGCTCGTATCGTGGATTGAACATCACCTTGCGCCCATCCTGCATGCTGACGAGGCCCTCGGCCTTGACGATGCGGCCGGGCTCGATCCCGGCGATCTTGCGTCGGCCGAGCCAGACGAGGTCGATCACATCCGACCCGTCGTAGAGCTCGGCCTCGAGCGCGGGAGCGCCGCCCCGCGGACGCAGTGTCACCGTACGTAGCGTACCCGCTACGCAGAAGCGGCGGCGTCCGCCACACGACGCGATCGGCGTCGCGCCGGTCTGCTCGGCGTCTGCCCGTAGCTGCTGGGCCTCGAGCTCGGACTGGGGGGAGGTCAGCCGACTGAAGAACCCGCGCAATCCCCCACGTTTCGGGGGCTCTGCCGTACTCATGATGAATCAGCCTATGTGATGAGAGCCGTCAGCGAATCTCGCTTATCTCAGGTCCTCGCCTGAACGGGTTGAATCCCGGCCGGTCGTCGCCCTGGGACGCCTGCTCGTTGGGCCGGCGCAGCGGGATCGGCTCCTCACGGGCCATCGGCTCGCTGCCGCGCACGACCACGACGTCCCTGAGGAACGCGAGGAACGGCTCGGCCGCGTCGTCGTCCGCGGCGGCCTTGCCGTGGACGATGGCCAGCAGGAACCAGCGCGGGCCGTCGACCCCGATGTAGCGGGCCGGCCGGGTGACGCCTTCGGCGGTGATCTCGCCGGTCAGCTCGACGCCGAACGGCCCCTGCCGCTCCTCCAGCGATGTCAGCTGCTGAAGGATCTTGGTCTTGACCTCGTCCCACAGGCCCAGCGTCTTGGGCGCGGCCAGCGCCTGGAGCTGGAGCGTGCTCTCCTCGTGGATGACGACGACGCCGACATGCTGGTCTCCCACCGAGGCCAGCCGTACGTCGAAGTCGGGGTTGTGCGGCAGCCGGAGGCCGCCGAGGTCGATCCTGTCATGGTCGGGGTGGGGCTCGTCGGCGTCCCACGGGCCGGACTCGCGCATGGGCGCGGCCGGGACCTCGGCCGCCACCTTCTCCGGCTGCTCACGACGGCGACGTCGGAACACGTGTCTCACTCTCCCTGCTCAGCGCTCAACGTCCTGTGGAACCGAACCCGCCGACACCCCGGACCGACCCGGGCAGGCGCTCCACCTCGCGGAACGCCCCTCGTTCGACCCGCTGGACGACCAGCTGGGCCACCCGGTCACCGCGCCGCAGCCGGAAGGGCTCCTTGGCGTCGGTGTTGATCAGCGTCACTCTGATCTCGCCCCGGTATCCGGCGTCGACCGTGCCCGGCGCGTTGACGAGGGTGACGCCGTGCCTGGCGGCCAGCCCGGAGCGCGGGTGCACGAACGCGGCGTAGCCGCCGGGAAGCGCGATGGCGATGCCGGTGCCGACCACCGCCCGCTCGCCGGGCAGCAGCTCGACGTCCTCGGCCGCGTGCAGGTCGGCGCCGGCGTCGCCCGGGTGGGCGTAGGAGGGCAGGGGCAGGCCGGGGTCGAGCCGCTGGATGAGGACCTCCACCACACCCTCGTGCTCCCTCGTCTCCCTCGTGGCCTCGGGGTCGGTCCCGGTCACGGATTCACCTCGTGGTCGTCGTGCTCGGTGGAGATGGCCGCGGCGGCGCCGTGGCCATCGGGGACGCCGATGCGCCCCTCAGCCTCAAGGTACGCCTTGCGGCCCGCGATCTCGTCGCACCGGGCGCGCTGGTGGAGTGTCGCGCCGGGGACGGGGAGAGAAGGGCCCGCCCCGAGTGGCGGGGACGTCGCGGGCGAACGGGTCACGGATGACGAGGTTACTCCGTGGCGGTGTCGGCCTCAGCCCCCTGGGACCGCTCCGGACGTCCCGGACGCCCCGGCTCATCCGACCGCCCCAGCTCATCCGACCGCGCCGGCACGGACGCCCCGGACGCCCCGGACGGCTCCGAAGGCGCGGGTGATCCGGACCCGGCCTCCCCCGGCGGCTCTGATGGCGGGGCTGGAGGAAGCGCCGGTGGCTCATTACGGAGTTCGGGCAGCGCGCGGTAGATCACGGCCGCGACCGGCACGGCCACCGCCGCCCCGGCGATGCCACCGAGGATGCCGCCGACCGCCAGCACGATGACGATGGCCAGCGGGTGGAAGTTGAGGACCCTGCCCACGATCAGCGGCTGCAGCACGTGGTTCTCGAGCTGCTGCTCGACGAGCAGGATGCCGACGAAGATCAGCGCGTACACGATGCCCTTGGCGCCCAGCGTGACTAGCGTGGCGACCGTGCCGGCGAAGAAGATGCCGACGATCGGGATGAAGCTGGCGAAGAAGATCAGCACCGCGAGCGGCGCCCAGAGCGGCACGCCCATGCCCGCCAGCACGATGCCCATGACCAGCCCGTGAACCGCGGCGACGGCCACGGTGCCCTGCACGTAGTGGGAGAGCGTGGTCCACGCGACCCGGCCGGCCCGGTCGACGCGCGGCGCCATCGCGCCGAACCCCTTGAGGAACCACCCCCAGATGCGGTCGCCGTCCTTCAGCAGGAAGAACGTGACGAAGAGCATCAGCACGAGGGAGGCGAGCACCTCGACGGCCACGGCGCCGGCGGACAGGACCGTGCCGGTGATGGCCGTGCGCTGGGCGTTGATCATCGTCGCGATCTCGTCGACGTAGCGGGCGAGCTGCGCCTGCTGCAGGTGCAGCGGCCCGGTGATCAGCCAGTTCTGCACCTCACGGGAGGTCGCCTGGACCTGCTGGACGAGGTTGGGGAACTCGTCGGTGGCCCGCGCGCCGATCAGCCAGCCGGTGCCGCCGAGCACGGCCAGGGCGGTCAGCATGGTGAGCCAGGTGGCGTAGATCGGGCGCATCCCGGTCTGGCGGAGGCTGCTGGTCAGCGGGAACAGCAGCGCGGTCAGCAGCAGGGCGATCGCCACCGGCAGCGCGACGAAGCTGAGGCGCGCGATGGCGAGCGCGAAGGAGTAGGCCACCACGCCGACGAGGATCAGGCATGCGGACCATGCGGCCATCTTGGCGAGCACGGGCGGCACGAGCTTGGTCGGGCGGTCCTTCAGCACACCTCCAGCCTCGCACGTTCACGGCCTGGATGCGCGCCGTTAAATGATCGAGTCGACGCGGCGGCCGCCCCGCGGGGACGGCCGCCTCGGGAGACCGCGGCTAACGGTCCTCGACCAGCGTGACCTCGACGGCCAGCTCGGGGCCGTCGTGGAGGACGAACTCCTCGACGTTGCCCGCCCCGCACAGGTCGTCCTGCGCGAGCCGGACCAGCCCGGGCTCCGGACCCGACACCGTGAGACGGGAGACCTCCGCGCGCATGGAGAGCCTGGCCTCGGACTTGGCCTTGCGGATCCGGCGGAGCACCTCGGAGGCCACCGCCAGCACGGCGGGGTCGCCTGCGCCGCGCCCGCCGGGCGGCCAGGCGTCCCGCCCGGCGGATGGCAAGGCGGATGGCAAGGCTGACGGCCAGGCGGCGCGGTGCACGGAGCCGGACCGCCACCACGACCACACCTCCTCCGTGACGAACGGCAGGAAGGGGGCGAACAGCCTCAGCAGCACGTCGAGCGCCAGGCGCAGCGCCGCGTGGGCGGAGGCGGCCGCCGCCCCGGACTCGTAGGCGCGGGCCTTGACCAGCTCCAGGTAGTCGTCGCAGAACGACCAGAAGAACCGCTCGGCCGCCTCCAGCGCCCGGGTGTAGTCGTAGCCCTCGAACGCCCGCGTGGCCTCCTCCACGACGTCGGCCAGCGCGGCCAGCATGGACGTGTCGAGCGGCTCGGTCACCTCGCCGTCCACGGCGGGGAAGCCGAGCACGAACTTGGACGCGTTGAGGATCTTGATGGCGAGCCGCCGCCCGACCTTGATCTGCCCGGTGTCGAAGGCCGTGTCGGTGCCGGGACGGCCACCGGCCGCCCAGTAGCGGACCGCGTCGGAGCCGTACTCCTCCAGCAGGCCGAGCGGCGTGGTCACGTTGCCCTTGGACTTGGACATCTTCTTGCGGTCGGGGTCGAGGATCCAGCCGGAGATGGCCACGTCCGCCCACGGCAGCTCCCCGAACTCCAGGTGCGCCCGCACCACGGTCGAGAACAGCCAGGTGCGGATGATCTCGTGGGCCTGCGGGCGCAGGTCCATCGGGAACACCCGCTCGAACAGGTCGCTGTCGCGCTCCCAGCCCCCGGCGATCTCCGGCGAGAGCGACGAGGTGGCCCAGGTGTCCATGACGTCGGGGTCGCCGGTGAACCCGCCGGGCTTGCCCCGCTGGTCCTCGGTGTAGCCGTCGGGGACCTGCGAGGAGGGGTCGACCGGGAGCCGCTCCTCGGGCGGCAGCAGCGGGCGGGTGTGGTCGGGCTCGCCCGAGGCGTCCAGCGGATACCAGACCGGGAACGGCACCCCGAAGAAGCGCTGCCGGGAGATCAGCCAGTCGCCGGCCAGCCCCCGCACCCAGTTGTCGTAGCGGACCCGCATGTGCGGCGGGTGCCAGCGCAGCTCGGAGCCACGGGCCAGCAGCCGCTCGCGCAGCGCGGCGTCGCGTCCGCCGTTGCGGATGTACCACTGGCGGGTGGTGACGATCTCGAGCGGCCGGTCGCCCTTCTCGTAGAACTTCACGGTCCGCTGGACGGGCCGGGGGTCGCCGTCGAGGTCGCCCGACTCGCGCAGCAGCTCCACGATGCGCTCGCGGGCGCTGTGCACGGTCTTTCCGGCCAGTTCCTTGTACGGCTCGGCCTCGACGCCCTCCGGCGGCTCGGGCAGCAGCCGCCCGTCGCGGCCGATGACCGGCCTGGTGGGCAGGCCCAGCTCGCGCCACCAGGTGACGTCGGTGAGGTCGCCGAACGTGCAGATCATCGCGATGCCGGACCCCTTGTCGGGCTCGGCCAGGTGGTGGGCCAGCACCGGCACCTCGACGCCGAACAGCGGCGTCAGCACCGAGGTGCCGAACAGCGGCTGGTAGCGCGGGTCGTCGGGGTGGGCGACCAGGGCCACGCAGGCGGGGATCAGCTCGGGCCTGGTGGTCTCGATCCAGATCGGCCCCTGCTCGCCGTAGAAGGAGACCCGGTGGAACGCTCCCGGCCAGTCGCGGTCCTCCAGCTCCGCCTGGGCGACGGCGGTGCGGAAGGTGACGTCCCACAGGGTGGGCGCCTCGGCCAGGTAGGCCTCGCCGCGCGCCAGGTTGCGCAGGAACGCCCGCTGGGAGGCGGCCCGCGCGTCGCGGTCGATGGTCGCGTATGTCATCGACCAGTCGACCGACAGTCCCAGCCGCCGCCAGAGCTCCTCGAACGCCTTCTCGTCCTCGGCGGTCAGCCGCTCGCACAGCTCGATGAAGTTGCCGCGCGAGATCGGCACCTGGCGCTTGGGGTCCGGCCTGGCGGGAGGTGTGAAGTCGCGTTCGTAGGGCACCGAGGGGTCACAGCGGACACCGAAGTGGTTCTGCACACGGCGCTCGGTCGGCAGGCCGTTGTCGTCCCAGCCCATGGGATAGAAGACCTCGCGCCCGCGCATCCGCTGGAAGCGGGCGATGGTGTCGGTGTGCGTGTAGGAGAAGACGTGACCAACGTGGAGAGAACCGGAGACGGTCGGCGGCGGGGTGTCGATCGAGTAGATCTGCTCGCGGGTCTTGCTCCGGTCGAAACGGTAGGTGCCCTCCTGCTCCCAGCGGGCTACCCATACCTGCTCCAGGCCGTCGAGAGTCGGTTTCTCGGGCACTGGCGCATGGCGTGGTCGCTGCTGAGTCATGCCACCTTATGGTACGGCTTCGAAGGTCACACAAGCGGTAGAGACTAGTGTTCGTTACATAGGGGAAGGAGACGCCGAATGGCAGAGGACAAGCCCGACATCGCCTGGCGGGTGGTCGGTGGCCTGGTGGGTCTGGCGACCGCGTGGGCGGCGCGCAAGATCCTCGGGTTCGTCTGGGTGAAGGCGACCGGCAAGGAGCCGCCCGTCGATCCCGACTCCCCCGAGGTCAGCATGGGCGAGGCGATCGGCTACGCGGTCGTGATGGGCGTGGGCATGTCCGTGGCGCAGATCGTGGTCAACCGGACTGCCAAGAAGCGATATGAGGCGTGGCGGTCGGTGAAACGGGGGACTCCAGGGCGGTGAGAAACTCGTTCGCCCAGCGGTCCACGTCGTACGTGGCCACCCGGCGGCGCATCGTGCGCATCCGGCGGGCCAGCTCGTGCGGCGTGGCCCGCATCGCCGCCACCATCTGCCGCTTGACGTCCTCCACGTCGTAGGGGTTGACGAGATGCGCCTGCCGCAGCTCGTCGGCCGCCCCGGCGAACTCGCTGAGCACGAGCGCCCCGCGCAGGTCGTGGTGGCACGAGACGTACTCCTTGGCGACCAGGTTCATCCCGTCGCGCAGCGGCGTGACGACCATGACGTCGGCGGCCAGGTAGAGGGCGGCCAGCTCCTCTCGGCCGTAGGACTGGTGGAAGTACTGGACCGGCTGGTGGCCGAGCATCGAGTGCTCGCCGTTGATCCGCCCCACCTGGAGCTCGATGTCGTCGCGCAGCCGCCTGTACTCCTCCACCCGCTCGCGGCTGGGCGTGGCGATCTGCACGAACACCGCCTCTCCCGGCATGATCCGCGCGTCCTTGAGCAGCTCGCCGAACGCCTCCAGCCGGTGCCCGATGCCCTTGGTGTAGTCGAGCCGGTCCACGCCGAGGAGCATGTGCTCGGGGTCGCCGAGATCGGTCCTGATCTCCTTGGCGCGCTGGATGATGTGCGGCTCGCGGACCAGCGTGTCGAGCTCGCCGAAGTCGACGGAGATCGGGAACGCGTGCGTGGTGACGATCCGGTCGTCGAGGAAGATCTCGTTCCCCTTGTACGGCAGGCCGAGCAGCCTGCGGCAGAGGCGGCGGAAGTTCGAGGCGCCACCGGGCAGCTGGAAGCCGACCAGGTCGGCTCCGAGCAGCCCTTCGACCAGCTCCTTGCGCCACGGCAGCCGCCAGAAGAGCTCGACCGGCGGGAACGGGATGTGCAGGAAGAAGCCGATGCGAAGGTCGGGCCTGAGCTCGCGGAGCATGGCGGGCACGAGCTGGAGCTGGTAGTCCTGCACCCAGACGACGGCCCCCTCGTCGGCCGTCTCGGCGGCCGCGGCGGCGAAGCGCTCGTTGACGGCGCGGTAGGCGTCCCACATCTCCCGCTCGAAGATGGCCGGGGCGACCACGTCGTGGTAAAGGGGCCAGAGCGTGGCGTTGGAGAAGCCCTCGTAGTAGAGCTCGACCTCGCGCGCCGACAGGGGCACCGGGATCAGGTTCATGCCGTCCTGTTCGAACGGGTCGAGCTTCTCGTCGGGCGCTCCGTGCCACCCGAGCCAGGCGCCGTGGCGGCGCTGCATCACCGGCGCGATGGCGGTCACCAGCCCGCCGGGGCTTCTGCGCCATGAGGCCGTCCCGTCGGGTTCGATCGTCCGGTCGACCGGCAGCCGGTTGGCCACGATCAGAAACGAGCTACGGCCATTCACCCAAGTCCTCCTAGGCTCTCCTGTGCGAGAGCCGCGACGCGCGGCTCACAGCGACCGCCGGTCCGGGCCCGCGCGCGGACCCGCCACGGCGATGTGAGCAGCGGGTGGGCCAGGTGAGGCCTGGGCCACGGCCGAGCGGCCGGGCCACCGGTGCCTTCCTTCGCCGCGAGCTCGCAGACGACGAGCGGCGCCGTAGTGAGCGTGCCCGGGACCTGCACAAACAAACGCGATTAACACATATCGCCCAGAAGTTCCAGGTCGCGGTCTGACCGAAATTCCTCGGAGACGCCGGGCGTGTCCACGGATCACCCCGCCGCCGCGGGCACGCGCTCCGCGGCCTGTCCTGGGGCGGCGCCGCATCCCTCCCTTGACAGGCGCCTGCCCACAGTGATGTGTTTACCGAACATTCGGTCAGTAAGGAAGGGGTCGCCGTGGTGGATGCCACCCGCCGCATGCTGGACGCCGACACCGCCTCGGCGGCACTCGGCATCGAGCTGCTGGATCTCGCCGAGGGGCGGGCGGCGTGCCGCATGGCGGTGACCGGCCAGATGGTCAACGGGCACGGCCTGTGCCACGGCGGCTACGTGTTCCTGCTGGCCGACACCGCCTTCGCGTGCGCCTGCAACACCTACGGCCCGGTCACCGTGGCGGCCGGAGCCGAGATCACGTTCGTCGCGCCGGCCCGAGAGGGCGACGTGCTGGTGGCCGAGGCCGCCGAGCGCACCCGCTACGGCCGCAGCGGGATCTACGACGTCACCGTCAGACGGCCGGACGGCGGGGTGGTCGCGGAGTTCCGCGGCCGCAGCAGGGAGATGAGATGACAGCAGGGAGTTGAGACAGATGCGACTCGGCGATCCGCCCTCCCCCGGAGAGCTCGACCCGGCCGAGCGGGTCTCGCGCGACGAGCTCGCGGCGCTCCAGCTCCGGCGCCTGCGCTGGACGCTGCGCCACGCCTACGACAACGTCCCGCTCTACCGCCGCAAGTTCGACGAGCACGGGGTCCACCCGGACGACTGCAAGGAGCTCGGCGATCTCGCCGCGTTCCCGTTCACCACCAAGGACGACCTGCGCGAGAGCTACCCGTTCGGCATGTTCGCGGTGCCGCGCGAGCAGGTGGTGCGCGTGCACGCCTCCAGCGGCACCACCGGCAGGCCCACCGTGGTCGGCTACACGCGGCGCGACATCGACACCTGGGCCGACCTGATGGCCCGCTCCATCCGCGCCTCGGGCGGGCGGCCGGGCGACATCGTGCACGTGGCCTACGGGTACGGCCTGTTCACCGGCGGCCTGGGCGCCCACTACGGCGCCGAGCGGCTGGGGTGCACGGTGGTGCCGGTCTCCGGCGGCATGACGCCCCGCCAGGTGCGGCTCATCACCGACTTCCGGCCCGACATCATCATGGTCACCCCGTCGTACATGCTCGCGCTGCTCGACGAGTTCGACGCGCAGGGCCTCGACGCCCGCGCCTGCTCGCTGCGGATCGGCGTCTTCGGCGCCGAGCCGTGGACGGAGGAGATGCGCCGCGAGATCGAGGACCGCTTCGACCTGCACGCCGTGGACGTCTACGGCCTGTCGGAGGTGATGGGGCCGGGCGTGGCCAACGAGTGCGTGGAGTCCAAGGACGGCCTGCACGTGTGGGAGGACCACTTCTACCCCGAGACGGTCGACCCGTTCACCGGCGCTCCGGCCGGCGAGGGCGAGGCGGGCGAGCTGGTCTTCACCACCCTCACCAAGGAGGCGATGCCGGTCGTCCGCTACCGCACCCGCGACCTGACCAGGCTGCTGCCCGGCACGGCGCGACCGGCGTTCCGCCGCATGGAGAAGGTCACGGGCCGGACCGACGACATGATCATCCTGCGCGGCGTGAACGTCTTCCCCACCCAGATCGAGGAGATCGTCCTGCGCACGCCCGGCCTCTCGCCGCACTTCCAGGTGCGCCTGACCAGGCCCGGGCGGCTCGACGTGATGACGGTGCGGGTGGAGGCGCGGCCCGGATTCGAGCCGCGCGAGGGCCGCGAGCGGGCCGCCGCGGCCCTGCGCGGGGCGGTGAAGGACACGGTGGGCGTGAGCGTGGAGGTCGAGGTGGTGGATCCGGAGACGCTGGAGCGCTCGGTGGGCAAGCTCAAGCGGGTCGTCGACGAGCGGGACGCGTAGCCTGATCGGCGCCCGGTCAGGGGTCGAGCAGGTCGCGCTCGGGCGGCGGGGGCAGCTTGCCGCGCAGGTCGGCGCGGATGGCCTCGCCGAGCTTTCTGGTCGCCATCCTGTTGAGCGCGCCACCGGCGACGGCTCCGGTCAGGAACGGGCCCAGCGTGGTGAGGTGGCGCCCCAGCGTCCGCATGAGGCGGTTGCGCAGGGCGGTCTTGGTGGCGGCGCCGAGCGCCAGCGACACGGAGGAGGGGGCCAGCGGGTCGATCCCGCGCTGCCTGGCCCAGGAGGCGGTGAACGCGGCCGCGCGCTGGCTGCCGTTGCCCTCGATGCGCACGCCGTACACCTCGTGCAGCTCGGCGAGCAGCTTGACCTCGATGGCGGCGACCACGATCGTCTCGGCGACGAGCTGGGCGGGGGCCGACAGCAGCAGGGGCGGGGCGGCGAACTCGGCCGCGGCGAGCGCTCCGCCGATGGCGCCGACCGTCATGGTGGCCTTCTGGGCGGTGCGGACCAGGTCGTCGGCGAGCAGTTCGCCGGTCAGGCCGTGGTGGTGCTCGGAAAGTGTGCGAAGATCGCGGATGGGGATGCGGGGGGCGATGCCGAGGAAGAGTTCGGCCAGCCAGCGGCCCCGGCCGACGCCGCTGTCGCGCGCCTGCCTCGAACGCTCACGCAGGGCTCCGGTCAGGCGGCCGAGCAGCTTGCGCCGCTCGGCCGGCTCCAGGCCACCGTGCTCGGTGAGCCTGCCGACGAGCTCGCCGACCTCGTCGGCGACCTCCCTGTCCGGTTGGTGTTCCCTGTCCGGTTGCTGGTCCTCGTGCGGTTGCTCGTCCTTCTCAGACCGTGCCACGCGAAGCCTCCGTCCTCTGGTCGCGACAGCTCAGTGCCCCGCCGGCGTCGTCACATGCCGGTCCGGGCGCGAGCTCTCTCGCTCCGGCGTCAGGCCGCGCACTCCCGGCAGACCTGCTGGCCGTTCTTCTCGGAGGCCAGCTGGCTGCGGTGGTGCACGAGGAAGCAGCGCGAGCAGGTGAACTCGTCAGCCTGGCGCGGGATGACCCGCAGGCTGAGTTCCTCGTTCGACAGGTCCGCACCGGGCAGCTCGAGCGACTCGGCCAGATCGGTCTCGTCGATGTCGATGCTGCCGGACGACTTGTCGGTGCGGCGCGCCTGCAGCTCCTGAAGGCTGTCCTCGCCGAGGTCGTCGTCTGTCTTACGCGGGCTGTCGTAGTCGGTAGCCATGGTTGCTACTCCATCCCCCTCATCTATATGTCTTCGCGCTCATCGCGCGTCTTCTAACGTCCGAGAGGTGCGTCTTGTGCCCGCTCGGTGGGGAAGATTGTGCATCGGTACCCCAGGAGAACGGCAAACGAAACCTCCCAACACGTCAGGGCCTGCTGCCATCGGCGATGGTTAGCCAAATATGGCGAAACCCACAGCCCGGGCGTCACGCACCACCGTGTTCGACGGCACATCCAACCACATGTGCGGCAAGAACGAGACGCCCCCACCGGACCAACACGCCGGATCAGCGACTCGGAAGCCGAATGGTCACCACAAGTCCTCCGCCTTCTCGTGGCACGGCGGTGACATTCCCGCCGTGTGCCTGCACCACGGCCCGGACGATGGACAGGCCCAGACCCGCCCCCTTGGCGGAATCCACGCGATCCGCGTGGAGCCTCCTGAACGGCTCGAACAGACTGTTCACCTCGTACGCCGGGACATGCTGCCCAGTGTTGGCCACCTGAACAACCAAAGCCCCGTCCACCATTCCCGTCCGCACCCAGACTTTTCCGCTTTCCGGAATGTTGTACTTCACGGCGTTCTCGACGAGGTTACTGACCGATCGCTCCAGGAGTACGGGATCTCCCACGGTAGGCGTGCTGACCAGATCCGTGGAGACGGTAACTCCGAGCTCCTCGGCGAATGGGGCGACCTGTTCGACGGCCGCCTGGGCGACGTCCCTGATGTCGAGCGGCTTGCGCACGGCCAGCTCGCGCTCGCTCCTGGCCAGCAGCAGCAGGCCCTCGATGAGCTTCTCGTTGCGGGCGTTGACCTCCAGGAGGGTACGGCCCAGCGCCTTGAGGTCCTCCGAGGCGGCCGGGTCGGACAGGGCGATCTCCAGGACCGTCCGGTTGATGGTGAGAGGGGTGCGCAGCTCGTGCGAGGCGTTGGCGACGAAGCGGCGCTGGGTGTCGAAGGCGATGTTGAGCCGGGTGAGCATGGCGTCGAAGGTGTCGGCCAGCTCCTTCAGCTCGTCGCTGGGGCCCTGCAGGTCGATGCGCTGGTGGGCCAGGTTGCTGTCGGAGAGCTTGCGGGCGGTGGCCGTCATCTGGGTCACGGGCCGCAGTGCGCGGTCCGCGACGAGGTAGCCGATGATGACCGCCAGAATCCCGACACCGGCGAGGGCGAGGAAGGAGCTGCTGACCAGGGCGTCGCGTGCGGTCCGCACCGCCTCCTGCTGGGCCAGCTTCCAGCGGCCCTGCATGATCGCCTCGTCGAGCGGGTCCATGCCGAGCTGGCTGAGGTCGAGCGGCAGCCACGCCTCGCCGATCGCCCGGCCGACGATCGCGTAGATGGAGAAGAGCAGCAGGCTCGCGGCGACCAGGAACATCGCGCTGTAGGTGATGGTGAGCCGCCAGCGGATGCTGACCCTGCCGGGCAGGTCCCTGACGAGCTCCCGCGCCGTCCGCTGCGCCACGGGTGAGGAGGGTGGCGGCGGCGGCCCGTCCCAGGCCCGGGGGCCGCTGGGCGGCGGGGCCTGGTGGGGCCTGACGGTCCGCTGCTCCGAGTGGGGGCTGATCATGGGATGTGTCGGCAGCGTCTCGCGCCGCTCCTGCCTGTCGGTCACGGAGCCTCCTCCGCCGGCCCGGCGACGACGGCGCCTCGGGCGGGACGCTCGCCGCGGCGGCTCACAGTTTGTATCCCACTCCGGGCACCGTCTCGATCACTTGAGGGTCGCCCAGCTTCTTGCGCAACGTCATCATCGTCACCCGCACGACGTTGGTGAAAGGGTCGATGTTCTCGTCCCACGCCTTGTCCAGCAGGTCCTCCTGGCTGACCACCGCGCCCTCCGCGCGCATCAGCTCTTCCAGGACCGCGAACTCCTTCTTGGTGAGCGTGATCTCCTTGCCGTCGCGCTCGACCAGCCGCTTGCCCGGATCGAGCCGGATCCCGCCGCGCTCCAGCACGGGCGGCAGCGCCGGGGCCGACCGGCGGCCGAGGGCGCGCACGCGCGCGACCAGCTCGACGAAGACGAACGGCTTGGCGAGGTAGTCGTCGGCGCCGAGGCCGAGCCCCTCGACCTTGTCGTCCACGTCACCCGACGCGGTCAGCATCAGGATGCGCGAGGCGGAGCGCTGCTCCACCAGGTGGCGGCACACCTCGTCGCCGTGCACCACGGGCAGGTCGCGGTCGAGCACGATCACGTCGTAGTCGATGTACGAGGTGCGCTCCAGCGCGCCCCCGCCGTCGTAGGCCACGTCGACCGCCATCGCCTCGCGCCGCAGCCCCGTCGCGATCGCGTCGGCGAGCACCCGCTCGTCCTCAACCACCAGCACCCGCACGCCGATGCACCTCTCTCCGGTTCCGGTCTTCATTGTGCCCCCGAGTTCGATAAGCGCACGGTAAGGCATGTGGGACTCGGTGACGCACCGCACTTCAGATCACGGGTTTGGGGAGCCGACCGAGGTGGGTATGGCTGATGGACACCCACGACCGTGTGCCGTGGACGCTGCCGCGCACGGGTGGGTCGCTTCATCCCAGAAGTTCTTCTGTACCCCCGCAGAAAGTAGGTGAGATGGGCGAGTTCACGACCACGATCGAACGCCGCCTCGACCAGGCTTACAAGAACCTCCGGGAGGCCCGCACCACGGGTGACGACTACCTCGCCGACACCCTCACCGCCGAGATCGAGGACCTGCGCCGCCTGGCGGACGATCACGGCATCGCACTGCGCAGCTGACGCCCAGGACGGCCGGGGCCCCGAGGAGGGGGCTCCGGCCGTTCACGTGCCCGGCCCCCGGGCCCCCGGTCAGGCGTCGCGTTCGGGGTCGAGCGGGGTGAGCAGGTCGTGTAGCTCCTCGTACAGGCCGGGGGCGGCGCACAGCACCATCTCGGAGCCGGCCGGCCGGCCGTGCAGGCCGCCGATCCGGGCCCCGGCCTCGCTCGCGATCAGCCCGGCCGCCGCGTGGTCCCACCGGTTGACGCCCCGCTCGTAATAGGCGTCCACCCGTCCGGCGGCCACCGAGCAGAGGTCCACCGCGCACGAGCCGCCGCGCCTGATGTCGCGCACCCTCGGCAGCACCGCCGCGACCACCTCGCCCTGCACCGCGCGCCTGCCCGCCGCGTAGCCGAACCCCGTCGCCACCAGCGCCCGCTCCAGCGGCACGCCGGTGTTGCAGC
>NZ_QNFZ01000240.1 GCF_003313395.1 Nonomuraea lactucae
CGCGGGATGGGTGGTGGGGTGGGATGGGATCGGGTGGGTGGGATGGGGTGGTTGTTGGTGGGGGTTACGAGATGCCCGGGAGGTTCATGCCGGTGGGTAGGCCGCCGTTCTGGTTGTCCAGGCCGACGCTTTTCTGGACGAGGGCGCCCGACTCCTTGTCGTTGCCCAGGCCGTACCCGTTCATCATGGGCATGGCCTTCATGTTCTGGAACTTCATCGCCTGCTCCATGCTCTTCATGCCCACCCCCTGGTAGACCGCGAACACTCCGCCGGTGAAGACGGCGAGGCTGATGAGCAGTGGTTTGACCCAGGTCCACAGCGCCTGCATCCCGCCGGTGAGCGCGATCTCGGCGCCGATCCAGGTGCCGGGGTTGAGCTTGGCGACGGACACGAGGATCGCCCACCCGACCATCACCAAGGCCACGGCCACGGCCACGTAGGAGAGCTTGTCGTAGAGGTCGGCGCTCGACTTGAGGGCGTCGCCGATGCCGTCGCGGGCGGTGCCCATCTTCTCGAGCTCCTCGACGAACGGCTCCGCGACGGCGTCGAACGCCAGTTTGGCAGCGCCGTCCCAGTGGGCGTCGTGTTCCATGCGCTCGACCAGCGAGCGCACCGATTTGACCAGTTGGTCGAGTTCCTCGGTGGAGCCGCCCTGCGCCTTGGTCTTCCACTCCTTCATGGCCTTGAGCATGGTGTCGGGGTCGGCCATCATCACGCCGAGGCTCACGGCGATGGACATGGCGATGGGCCGCCTGATGACGAGCGCGGCCCCCGCGGAGACCGTCGCCGCCATGATGAACCGGTTGCGAGCGCCGGTGATGTCCGCCATGTCAGGCGCCCTCGTGCCGGAGGACCGCCGCCGTCACGCCCTCTTCGTCGTCCCAGTCGTCCGGGTCGCCGCGCAGCAGGTCGGAGCCGTTGCTTTCGCGTTCCTTGTCACCCGCGCCGGACATCGGGGCCATCGGCATGAACGGCATGCCGCCCATTCCGCCCGTACCTGCCGCGCCTCCGGGGAGCTTGCCCGCGGCCAGAGGGGAGCCGGCGCCCGCGCCACTCGTGGCGCCGTATCCGCTCCCGGTGGCGGGCGCGCCGTTGGTTACTCGGCCGGGGTCGGTCATGAGGCCGTCGGGAACGCGGCCCTGCGGGGGCTGCATGGTGGACGGGTCGAAGCCGGACAGGCCCGTCTTCGTGGGGTCCTTGAGGCCGCTGAGGTCGGTCTTGCCGGGGTCGCTGCCCGGCATCTCCGGCATTTCCGGCTGCTTGAGGTTCGGGTTGTTGAGGTGGGGGTTGGGGAGGTTCGGATTGGTGAGGTTCGGATTGGTGAGGTTGGGGTCGTTGAGGCGAGGGTTGTTCAGGTCGGGGTTGGTCAGGCGTGGATCGTTCAGGTTGGGGCTGGTGAGGTCCGGGTTGGTCAGGCCGGGTGTGTTCAGGTTCGGGTCGGTCAGGCCGGAGCCGTCGAAACCGGGGCCGTTGAGGCCCGACCCGTTGAGGCCGGGGATGGACGGCACCTGGTTCTGCTTGTTCAGGTCGGGGATCGACTGATCATCCGATTCGGTGTACCTGGAGTCGGCGATCTTGAGTGCGTCCCGCCACGACTCCAGGACCTCCTTGGCGGTGTTGAGCGTCTGGACCTGCTGGGTGCGCGCGTTCTCGTGGGCGCTGTCGCACTCGCGGCCCGTCAGGCCGTAACCCGGCCAGTCGAGAGAGATGCGGCCCGTCCTGCCCGCGAACATGGCGATGTCATCGCCGTCGGACGTGAGCGACTTGCTGTTGGAGTCCAGCTTGCCCTTCTTGAACTTCACACCGGACGACGGTTTGAAGTCCCCTGCCAGGCTCTGCCAGTTCGGATTGGTGGTGTCACCCATTGCCATCACCCGATGCGTGGTTCGGTCACGGTTGACTTCACGGCCCAGATGTCGCGGTCCTCGGAGAGGTTGGTCTCGAGCTCGGTGGACTCCTCGGAGCCGGCCGCTGCTCCGCCCATCGGCATGAACGGGTACATCCCGGTGTGGCCCGCCGACCGTCCCGAGCCGGAGCCGTTGCCGCCTGCTGCCTGGTCTCCCCAGGAGTTCGGCCCGCCCAGGATGGCGGGGACGCCCGGCGTGACCCCGGACGACGGGATGAGCGGGGTGGTCGTCCCCACCGGCAGGGAGGTCGCCGGCAGGATGGTGGACGGCGTGACCCCTGTCGTCACCTGGGAGGGAACGAAGTTCGCCGCCTCCGTCTGCCGCGGGTCGCCCGCGCCGATCACCGACGGCACGGTGCCGTCCCTGTCACCGGTCTGGTGCCGGGTGAGCTGGTCGGGATCCGTTGGATCGGCCTGGTCAGTGCCGGTGCCCGGGCCGTTGGAGCCGGGGCCGGGGCCGTCCGCGCCTGTCCCGCCCTGGCCGGTGCCGTTCGAACCCGTTCCCGTGCCTCCGGTGCCGGTGCCGGTGCCGGTGCCCGTGCCGGTGCCGGTGCGGTCCGGGTCGGGGCCGTTCGTGCCGGAGTCCACGGTGCCCACGCCGCGGCCGTCGGAGCCCCTGCCGCGGCCGGCCGACTCGTAGTCCGGGGCGCCATTGGAGGAGTAGGAGGACCGGTCACCGCCGTTGGAGGGATCGCCCAGGTCGACGGTCTTCTGCTCCGGTCCGCCACCCTCGGGGATCGTGACGGGAGGCAGTTCGTACGACACGTCCATCGGGACGTTGACGTTGAGCAGCTCGACGATCTTCTGGTTGAGCTCGCGCATCACCCGCTGCGCCTGCGCGTTCTCCGCGGCGGTCTTGGCGCTCTGCGGGATCTGGGCGTTCGCCTGCTGCAGGAGGATGTTCGAGTGGGCGGAATCCCCGGGGGACTTGACGTCGACCGAGATGCCCTGGACCTTGGCCAGGGTCTCCGGCAGCTCATCCGCGTAGCCGGCGAGGGCGTCGTCCATCATCTTCATCTTCGTGGACAGTTCGACGCCGCTGGCGTGCATGAGCTGCATGGCCTTCTGGACCTGCGCCGCAGCCGGGCCCTTCCATGCCTGGGCCAGGCTGCCCGCGTGCTCGTCCAGCGCGGCGACCGCGCGGTCGATCGCGAGCGCCGCGTTGCGGTAGGCGGAGCCGGCGTCGCTGATGTCGCCCGGCTTGGTGTTGCTGAGGAGTCGCTCGATCTCGGCCTTCGACGCCTCGACCTCTCCCCCTTCGGGGGTGGCCTCGAAGGAGCGGATGACAAGGACCTTGCGCCGGCTACCCACGATGACCTTCCTCAGGACTCACGGCCGCCCTCGTTCTTCTGGTTCGTACGGGCGTACACGTCGGCGTTCGCCTCGATCGCCTTGATCACCTTGTCGAACGCGTCGACGAAGTCGGTGTACGCCTGGCTGAACTTCGCGCCTGCGCTGTTGGCGCCGACGGTCTTGGTGAACGCCCTGGCGTCCTGCCACTGGCCGATCTGCGCCTCGGAGAGCTGGCATTCGTCCTTGAGGCGTTCCTTGTGCTGGTCGAGTCCCTGCGCCGTACCGTCCGAGCCCGTGAAGGCGGACGCCAGCTCGCGGGCGATGGCCCGCATCTTGCCGACCGAGTACTGCAAGGGGACACCGCCGTCGAGACCTGGCCAGTCGGGATCTATGTGGAGCGGGTCCGGGCCGCCCTCCATGGCATCCTTCTGCGTCATGTCGCCCCCTGAAAGACGTGCGCTCGGCCACCGCCCGTGGGCGATGACCGAGTCAGCGGATGGGACTTACGGGCTCTCCCACAGCCTGCGGTTGTACTGCTCCGCACGCTGGTAGTTCTCGTTGGCGAGCCCGACGGCCTGGGCGGCCTGCGTGAGCTGGTTGCCCATCTCCTTCTCCTGGGAGTCCCAGTAGGCGCGGCGCTGGTCGAAGTAGGACTTCGCACCGTTGCCGTCGCCGTCGACCCAGTGCTCCTCCAGCTCGCGCTTGATGTCGTTGTAGAGCTGGTCGGTGATCCGGTCGAGCTCGGACACCACCTTGAGCATGCCCTCCTGGGCGGCCTGCATCTGAACGAAGTTGACCTTCGTGAAGTCGTGTACGCGACCGTCGGCCACAGCGATCTCCAATCAGTACGGGTTGGAAACGTACGGACCTAGGCCCTGACGTTGATGAGCTCGTCGACCTTGTTGGTGTCGGCGTCGATGCCGCCGAGGCCGATGTTGTGGGAGTCGGCCTCGGCCCGGCCGTAGACCCCCGCACCGACGTTGAGGTTGTCGTAGATCTTCTCGAGGTCCTGGATGATCCGCTTGCAGATCATGTCCCAGTTGTCCATGTGCTGCTTGTACTTGACGGCCGCGGCGCCTTCCCACCCGGAGGCCACACCGGAGGCGGTGAGCTCCTGAACAGTGGTGGCGACTCCCTTTCGCAGGCCTTCGATGTTCTGCGCGGCGGCCTCCACGAATCGGGCCGCGTTCTGAAGCTGAGTTGGACTTGCGCCAAAGAGTGACACAGAGATTCCTCTCCCCGGTTCTGAGCCTGTGGGGCCCTATCTCATCAGACTCACTTGCTGACGGAGGGCACGTTCGGCACGAAAACCATCAAAGAGCACTTTTGCTATCACTCGCAACATAGCTAACAGGCATGTAGATCACAGATGAATAACGGACAGGCTACTTTCCGATAAATCCGCAGGTGGCAGGCGCGCATCAGCTTGACGACGATCGCGGAATCCCGGTTAACAAACTGCGGCGGTTTGCCCCATGCTGCTCTGATCGCCCATGGTTGGGCTAGCGTCTGCGATCAACGGAGGGCTGACGGCATGAGCCAGCGGGACGTGGACAGCCTGATCAACTGGGGGCTCACGAGCCCCTCCCCCGCCGTGGCACTGACCGGCATGCCCAGCGAGACGCTCGCCAAGGACGTCGTGATGGTGGACTCCTCCGGCAGGCAGGCGTCCGCGAACGGGGACATGTCCTTGACCGACCAGCGGGGCGTGGTCGAGTCCGGCGGCGACGGGCCGGACGACCACGAGCCCGGCTTCGTCGATCCGCAGGCCGCGAAAGGCGATCCGGAATGGGAGCCCGCCGACCGCGAGGGCGAGGATCCCGCCGACGAGAGCCAGGACGCAACCGATCAGGACGCTGACCAGACCGGCGGCGACCCGGGAGACGGTTCTGGTGACGACGCCGGTGACGACGCCAGTGACGACGCCAGTGACGACGCTGAAAGCGACATCGGGAACGACGCAGGTGGTGACCCGGGCGATCCGGCCGACCCCAGGGATCCCACGGATCCCACGGATCCCGCGGATCCGGGCGACCCCGGGAACCCGCCCGGCTCCGAGCAGCCGGAGGCGCCGCCCACGGGCACCGAGCCCCCCAAGGACGGTACGGAACCAGACGGCGCCAGGCCCGACGGCACCAAGCCGGATGACCCGAAGCCCGGCGACACCGGAGTGGACACGCCTCACATCCCGAGTGGTGGCGGAGGCGGCGGCCCCGGATCGGGCGGCGGCGGTTCAGGAACGGACGGCCAGGACGGCAAGGGAGACAAGGGCGGCGGCAAGGACGGGAACGCCAGCGACAGCGGTGACGGCAAGGACAAGAAAGCCGACGGCAAGGACATCGACAACGTCGCGTACGTGATCATCAACCAGGCCTCGCCGGAGATGAGGAAGGCGCACGACAAGGCGTGGGAGGCCCACGCCCCCGCCCTGGTGTTCGGCGTCGCCGGCATCCACCTCGGCGTGGGCCACGACACCATCCGGGCGAAGGCCGGCGACTACCTCGAAGAGGGCATGAAGCTGCTCAACCGCTGGGACGGCGCGCTGAAGAAGACCTCCGCGGTCTGGCAGGACGCGGACGACAAGAGCACGGCATAGGGGGACCGATCCATGGATGACGCCCTGTTCTACATGTTCGTCGTGGCCGCCGCGGCGACCGGGTACGCGGCGAGGTTCATCCCGGGCAAGGCCGCCTACTCGATCCCCGTGGCCATCGGCGTGCTCGCGAACAGCCCCAAGGGGCAGGCGGAGCTCGCCGCCAAGTGGGAGACCTCCGCGGAACATCTCGGCAGGCTCCACACGGCGCTGAGCAGTACGAAGAAGTCCGGCCAGCCGCGGGAGTGGGACGCGGGCGACAGGGAGGCGTTCGACAAGAGCGTGGCCGACCTCATGGAGCGGGTCGTCAAGGGCAAGGACATCGTCCACAACGCGGCCCAGACCCTGAGCCTGTCGTCGAAGACGTCCGAGTACTGTGCCTACTTCTGCGCGTCAGTCGCCGTGATCATGATGATGGCGGCCCGGTACGTCATGGCGTCCGGGACCACCGGGCCCGCCGGGGCGGCGGCGGGCCAGCTGGCGGCGCAGGCCGTGGCGGCCAGGGTGTCCGCGACGGTGGCAGGGGTGCTGAATAAGCAGCTCGCCGTCGGCGGCACGGCGGGCGGGATCATGCTGCTCGGCGCGGGCTGGCACGAGCTGCAGTTGCACATGCTCAAGAACCAGGTCCTGAACCCCGAAGGCAAGGCGCCCGAGTTCGAGAAGGTGAAGATGGACTGGGCGAAGGATGCCTGAACCCCGCCTGGCCGGCCTGAACCCCGCCTGGCCTGAACCCCGCCTGGCCTGATCCCCGCCCGGAGGTCAGAGGTCGAGGCGGCGGCGGATGCGGTCGAGCTCGCCCATGACGTCCTCGAACGTGCGGTTGTAGGCGGCCTCGGCGCTCCTGACCTGGTCCAGCGCGGCGTCGGGGTCCTTGATGAGCCGCATCGGGTTCTCCTCCTCGCCGAAGGCCTCGCCCATGGCCTCGCTGACCTGCTTCTGCAGGTCGTCGGAGGCTTCGCGCACCACCTCTTTGACCTTCTCGGCCAGCTCGGCGGAGCTCAGGCGCATCGCCTTGGGATGGAGTTCCAGCTCGCGCAGCCCCTCCGCGGCGTACTCGGCCGAGACCAGGCCGTCCTCGTCCTGCGCGCGGCCGACCACGGAGGTCATGGTCTTCTGGAGTTCCTCGATGCGGGCGAACTGCCCGTCCGCTGTCTTGAGAAGCTTGTCAATATCGATGTTCGCGAAGTCCCCGAACTCCTGCATCGCCTGCTCCATCCTGGCGGGATAAATGCCCAGCAACGTAGCGGCCTGGGCGTGTCTACGCAATCATGAAGCGGGCCTGGAGAGGGCCTCCCGTACGCGCCGCAGGCCCGCCGTCAGCTCCTCCTTGGCGTCCGCGGCGGCCTCCTCCGCGGCGACGACGGCGGCCAGGATCGCGTCGGCGAGGCCGGTCGCGTCCAGCCGCCTCCTGCTCAGCGGGCTGATCTCCAGCCTCAGCAGGGTGCCGAGCACCCCGGCGGTCGCCACGATCCCGCCGTCGTCCGCCCGGCCGGCGAACTCGCGGACGCTCCACTCCTCGACCATCGCCTCGGCCCGCTCGGCGGCGGCCGCCAACTCGTCCAGCCTCACCTGCGCGTCCCTGATCTCCTCCACCGGTCACTCCCCTCGCAGCACGTGCCGAACGAACGAGTCCAGCGGGTCACCGCCGTCCCCGGCGTCGTCCGGGCCGCCCGGCAGGCCCCGTACCAGCTCCGTCAGCCGCTCGCCCATCGCGAGGTGGGCCGCGACGATCGCCGCCTGGACGGCCTCCGCCAGCTCCACGTGGTCGAGGTCGCGCAGGCCGCGGGGGTCGATGGACAGCGCGCGCAGGCGTCCGGTGCCGGACACCCCGGCGCGCACGGCCCCCGTGGGGTCGGCGCCTTCGACCGTCTCCTCCTTCAGCTCGCCCAGGGCCTCCGCCAGCGAGCCGACCCAGCCGTTCACCTCGCGCAGCAGGCCGGACAGATCGCCTTCCCTGCCCGCGCCGAAGGCGCCGGCGTGCTTCACCGCGTGTCCTTGGACGCGCGGACCCAGTACTGGTCGAGGCGGGACGGGTCCTCGATCGTGGGAGAGAGCCCGAGGTCGCGCGCCCCCTTCGCCGGATCACCGGCCTGGTAGAAGGCGCCCCTGAGATCGTTGAGCTTCAGCTCCAGCTTGTTGATGTCGGCCTCGTAGGAGTTGTAGACGTCGGCGAACTGCTTGACCAGGTTGCCGACCGCGCTCATGAACAGCCCGACCTGCGTCATCAGCGCGACCCTGCCCACGGGGTGAGCGCTCATGGCCGCGACGGCGCGCAGGACCGGGGCCGAGGTGGCGTAGAGGCCGAAGACCGACAGGTCGTACTCGAGCACCTCCTTGTACTGGTTCTGCATGGCGCCGCTCATCTCGCCGGAGACCTTGCCCAGCTGGCTGTAGAGGCCGTTGACGTTGAAGCGGACGTACTGCTGGAGCATCTCGACCGCCTGGCCCTTCCAGTGCGGCGCGATGTCGTCGAAGTAGGAGCGCCACAGGTCCGAACGGTTGCCCTCCAGCAGGCCGGCCATCTCCTTCCACCGCTCGCGGCGGTCGTAGAACAGGAAGGGGTTGCCCAGGTTGAGCGTGGCGGCCACGTCCAGCGCCAGGGCGGCGAGGCCGATCCCGGACATCGCCATCGCGGCCCTGGTGGTCTGGCGCAGTGGGTTCAGCTCGGCGATCAACCGCTTGTAGAAGCCGGGGTCGGTACGCGCGACGGGGGCTATCGTGGCGGTCCGCTGGACGGTGCCGCCGGCGTTGGTCAGGTAGAGCCGCTGACTGGCCGGAGGGGCGGTCTGACCGGGGACGACCAGCTTCGGCGGCTCGCCGGAGGGTGTGGGCATCGCGACCCCGCTCAGTTCGTCCTGATGGTGCCGGCCTTGGCGGCGGCGACATAGTTGTCCGCTGCCCTGGACACCCTGCCGCTGTCGGTCCTGAGGACGTCGGCGAGGATGCGGGCGCTGTCCTGCCAGGTGTCGGCGATGGTGTTGAAGCGGCCGACGAACATCAGCCCGACGATGGGCACACCGGCCAGGGGGACCAGGTTCCAGCCCTCGAAGCGCGGGGTGTGCTGCTTCAGCAGGTCCACGCCGGTCGCGGAGCCGTCCATGGTGTTCGCGAACTTCCGTACGTAGCCCGCGTCGACGTCGTACCCGCCCGGAGGCCCCCCGAGAGCGGCCGTGGCAGGCGGCCGTCGCAGGCTCTGGGGGAGGCATCCGGGTGGCGGGCACTTCGGGGTGTGCGGGCAGGGGCTCACCATGCTCGCGGTAAGGGATGGTTGATCGGTGGACACCTGATCCTTTCTACCGACCGGGCATCCGCCACGACCACAGCGGTGAAGCTGTTTCCGCAGGTCAGCCGGAAATCTTCAGCCCGACTTCACGTACGCGTCACCGCGCTCTCCCCACCCCGTCACCGTGCTCAGCCGGACAGGCCCCGCACCCAGGTGTAGACCTCCAGCACGCCGAGCGCGAGCGGGAACAGGGCGGCGATCAGGATCAGCTCCACGATGTCGCCGGCCCGCCCCCAGAACGGGGACGGCTTGCCCGACGGCAGCCACACGCCGAGCCCCATCGCGACCAGCGCCGCCCACAGCAGCCCGATCACCAGCACGGCCGCGGTGACGCTGCCGCGCCCGTGGCTCATCGAGATCACCAGCATGGCCAGCCCGGCGACGCCGGAGAAGACCAGCCACAGGCGCTGCCCGACCCCGGCGAACACGCGGGCCCGCAGGATGACCGTCAGGGAGAGGATCGCGGTGGTCACCCGGGCCAGCCAGTGGCCGTCGAGCGCCAGGAAGATCTGTGCCCCGCCGGTGACCAGCGCGACCCCGGCGACCATGCCGGTCACGTAGTTCCGCGCCTGGACGGTCCGCTCCTTGATCTCGGGGGCGTCCAGGAGCTGGTTCTCGTTGCGGAGCTCCTCGGCGGTCGTGGGCATCGCCGGCAGGGGGAGCCGCGCGATGCGGAACGACAGGCTCGGGATCAGCGGGCTGAGGGCCAGCACGACGGTGGCGGCCATGGCGGCCACGCCCGCGCCGGGCAGGGCGAAGATCATGACGACGGCCGCGCTCGCCGCGCCCACGACGGAGGCGATGGCCGTGCCGAGGAAGCCGACCACTCCGTCGGCGATCAGCGTGCCGGCGAACGTGGCGGCCAGCGCCGTGCAGGCCAGGGCGGCGAGCAGGTGGGGCGGGCCGAGCGTGAAGAGGTTCGCGGCGCTGGTGGGCGCGAGCAGCCCCGCGAGGAAGGCGTACGGCAGGGCCGCGTACCCGGCCGGAACGCCCGCCGAGGAGTCGGCCACGGCACGGGACATGACCGCCCCCGTGATGATCAGCAGGACGGCGAGGGCGCCCGACACGACGGCGGTCACCGTCCACGACGGACCGGCCAGGAACAGGGCGGGCGGCCCCACCCAGAGCAGGGCGGAGGCGGCGCCCAGGCCGAGCCGGCGCGTGTGCCCGCCCTCCCAGGTGCCCGCCCGCTCCTTGACGCCGGTCGCGACCAGATCGGCCACGTCGTCGTAGAGCGCCGGCGGCATCGCGGCCTCGCGCGGCCTGAGGTAGAGCACCTCGCCGTCGAGCACGCCCAGCGCCGCCAAGCTCTGCCCGAGGTCGAACGGCGCGCCGCCGAGCCGCTGGAGCACCCAGCCGGGCCCGGCCGCCGACTCGCCGCCCACCTCGCCCACGGCCCGCAGCAGGCCGGGCATGACGTGGGGCAGCGGGATGTCGACGGGCAGCGCCAGGTCGGCCCGCCTGCGGGGAGCCACGATCGTCACATGGCAGAGCGGGGGCAGCGGCGCGGCCGACTGGGGCAGAGCGCCCTGCGGTGCGGGGCCGTGGGGCACGGGGCCGTGGGGCACGGGGCCATGGGGCCCTTGGGCCAGCGTCCTCACAGGAGTTCCCCCTTTTCCCACCGATCACAACGACATGACGAACATATCGGGCATACGAGCCGTCATGCGCTCTGGTAAGAAAGTCTTCCGACGCCTAAGGAGGCAATTCCAGGGTGAGCATCGTCATCGTGCGGCGCCCCGAGCGCCGGCCCAGTCCCAAGCCCCCGCGTGGCGAGATCCTCCTCGAGTCGCCGCCGGAGATCCCCGAGGTGCAGGGCCAAGGGTTCATGATGGTGCTCACCTACCTGCCGATGATGGCGGGCGGCGCGGCCATGGCGCTCATGTTCACCTCGGGCGGTACGGGCAATCCCCTCATGTACGTGGCGAGCGGCCTGTTCGCCTTCTCCATGGTGGGCGTGACGATCGGCCAGATGGGTCGCCAGGCCGGGGAGCGCAAGTACCGGCTGAACGGCGCGCGCCGCGACTACTTCCGCTACCTCTCGCAGGCCAGGAAGCGGTCACGCCGGGCGGCCAAGCAGCAGCGCGAGGCCCTCGAGTGGAGCGGGCCGGCTCCCGACTCGCTGTGGTGGGTCGCGATGGGCTCGCGGCTGTGGGAGCGCCGCCCGCGCGACGACGACTTCGGCACGGTACGGCTCGGCACCGGCGTGCAGAAGCTGGCCATCCAGCTCGTCCCGCCGGACTCCAAGCCGGTCGAGGACCTCGACGCGCTGTCGGCCGGGGCGCTGCGCAGGTTCGTCCGGGCGCACTCGACGGTTTCGGGGCTGCCCGTGGCCGTGGCGCTCGGCTCGTTCGCCCGCATCAAGCTGCGCGGCCATCCCTCGGCCATGCGCGACCTGGTCCGGGCCATGATCGCCCAGATGACCGTGTTCCACTCCCCCGACGACATGCGGATCATGGTGTGCGCCGACGGCGAGTGGATGCCCCACTGGGACTGGGTCAAGTGGCTGCCGCACGCCCTGCACCCCGACCAGAGCGACGCCGCCGGCCAGGTGCGCCTCATGACGGAGAACCTGGCCGACCTCGACAGGCTGCTCGGCGCCGACCTGAAGGAGCGGGCGCGGTTCAAGCCCGGCTCCCCGTCGGAGGCGCTGCCGTACCATGTGCTGATCATCGACGGCGGGCACGTGCCGCACGACTCCCAGCTCGGCACCGACGCCATCCAGGGCGTGACCGTGATCGACCTGTCCGACGGCGCGGGGCCGGTCGACGAGAAGAGCACGCTCAGGCTCGACGTCCAGCCCGACGGCTTCCACATGGTCAGGATCGACCACGCGGGCAAGGAGAGCACCACCCGGCTGGGCGACCCCGACGGGTTCGACTACCTGCGCGCCGAGGGGCTGGCCAGGCAGCTCGCCCCGCTCCGGCTGTCGTCGGGCACGGGCGGCGGCGAGGTGCAGGACGTGCTGTCCGCCAACACCACGCTGACCGAGCTGCTCGGGGTGGGCGACCCGACCCGGCTCGACCCCGGGCAGACCTGGCGTGCCCGCGCCGCCCGCAACAAGCTGCGGGTGCCGATCGGGCTCGGCGCCGACGGCCGGATGGTCGAGCTCGACATCAAGGAGTCCGCGCAGGGCGGCATGGGCCCGCACGGGCTGGTCATCGGCGCCACCGGCTCCGGAAAGAGCGAGCTGCTGCGCACGCTGGTGCTGGGCCTCGCGGTCACCCACTCCTCCGAGATCCTCAACTTCGTCCTGGTCGACTTCAAGGGCGGCGCCACGTTCCTCGGGCTGGAGACGCTGTCGCACGTCTCCGCGGTCATCACCAACCTGGAGGACGAGCTCCCCCTGGTCGACCGCATGCACGACGCCCTGCACGGCGAGATGGTGCGGCGGCAGGAGCTGCTGCGCTCCGCCGGCAACTACGCCTCGCTCCGCGACTACGAGCGGGCCCGCGAGCAGGGGGCCAACCTGGCGCCGCTGCCCACCCTGTTCGTGGTCCTGGACGAGTTCAGCGAGCTGCTGACGGCCAAGCCGGAGTTCATCGAGCTGTTCGTGATGATCGGCCGCCTGGGCCGCTCGCTCGGCGTGCACCTGCTGCTGGCCTCGCAGCGGCTCGAGGAGGGACGGCTGCGCGGCCTGGACACCCACCTGTCGTACCGGATCGGCCTGCGGACCTTCTCGGCCATGGAGTCGCGCGTGGTGCTGGGCGTGGCGGACGCCTACGAGCTGCCGTCCGCGCCGGGCAACGGGTTCCTGAAGTTCGACACCTCCGGGATGACGCGGTTCAAGGCCGCGTACGTGTCCGGCCCGTACCACGGGGACCCCCGCCAGTCGGGCGGCGGCGACTCCGGCGCGCCGATCCACGAGGTGGTCGAGTACACCCCCGCCTTCGCGCCCGTGCCCGAGGTCGAGAAGCCCAAGGCGGAGATCGTCCCGGCCGCCGAGAAGGGCCCGCAGGCGAGCCTGCTGGACATCGTGGTGAACCGGCTGAACGGCGCCGGTCCGCCCGCGCACCGCATCTGGCTGCCGCCGCTGAGCGAGCCGCCCACCCTCGCCCACCTGCTGCCCCCGCTGTCGATCACCCCGGAGCTGGGCCTGTCCACGCCGGGCTGGCAGGGCCGTGGCGGGCTGCACGCGGTGGTCGGCATCATCGACCGGCCGTTCGAGCAGCGGCGCGACCCGTTCTGGCTGGACCTGTCCGGCGCCGCAGGGCACGTCGGCGTCGCGGGCGGCACGCAGAGCGGCAAGAGCACGGTGCTCCGCACGATGATCACGAGCATGGCGCTCACCCACACGCCGCGGGAGGTGCAGTTCTACTGCCTGGACTTCGGCGGCGGCTCGCTGGCCGCGCTGGACGGGCTGCCGCACGTGGGCGGCGTGGCCACCCGGCTGGACGCCGACCGGGTGCGCCGTACCGTCGCGGAGATCGCCGGCGTGCTCAGGGAGCGCGAGCGCGTCTTCGGCGAGCAGGGCATCGACTCGATCGCCGCGTACCGGCGGCAGGTGGCCGCCGGGCAGCTCGAAGGCGACGGCTGGGGTGACATCTTCCTCGTCGTCGACGGCTGGCTGACCGTCAGGCAGGAGTACGAGGCGCTGGAGACCGTGATCACGGACCTGGCGGCACGCGGTCTGGGCTACGGCATCCACGTGGTGGCGGCCACGAACAAGTGGTCGGAGTTCCGGCCCGGCATCCGTGACCTCTTCGGCACGCGCATCGAGTTCAAGCTCGGCGACTCGTACGAGTCGGAGATCAACCGCAAGGCGGCTATGGCCGTGCCCGAGGGCTTGCCCGGGCGCGGCCTGACCAAGGAGGGCATGCACTTCCTGTCGGCGCTGCCGAGGATCGACGGCGTGCAGAGCGCCGAGGACCTGTCGGTGGGCGTGCGCTCGCTGGTGCAGGGGGTGCGGGACGCCTGGCGAGGCCCGGCCGCGCCGCCGGTGCGGCTGCTGCCCGCGCTGCTGCCGGCCGAGACGCTGCCGGGGCCGGAC
>NZ_QNFZ01000241.1 GCF_003313395.1 Nonomuraea lactucae
CCCGCTCGCGGACCTCGCCGAAGGTACGGGTGACGCCGTCGGCGCGGACGGCGAGGGCGTCCGGCGCGTCCGCCGCCCGGCTCGCGAACCCCTCGTGGACGAGCGCGGCTCCGGCGACCGGAGGCGCGGCGTTCCACTGCCCGAGGATCGTTCGCCGCTCGGCGTCGGCGAGCACCGGCAGCGAGCGCAGCGGCACGCCGGGATCGGCCACGCCCGCGGCCAGCACCCGGTGGAAGCGGTCAGCCAGCGCGCTGATCGTGGTCGCGTGGAAGAGGTCGGTGCTGTACGTGATCGAGAGCTGGAAGTCGTCGCGGCCCGCGGCGGTTCTCACGATCATGAGATCGAGGTCCACCTTGGCGGCCGACGGCATGACGTCGACGAGCGTCGCGGCCAGGCCAGGCAGGCGGGGATCGGCCAGCGGCGTCGACTCGAAGGTGAAGTACGTCTGCACCAGCGGCGTGTGGCTGGGACCGCGATCCGGGGCCAGCAGCTCGACCAGTTTCTCGAAGGGGACCTCCTGATGGCCGAGCAGGTCCAGCACACGCCGGTGGACGCGCCGCGCCAGCTCGCCGAACGCGGGATCGCCGGAGAGATCGGCGCGCACGGGGAGCGTGTTGACGAAGAAGCCGATCAGCGGGTCGAGCTCGGCGGAGAGCCGGCCGTTCACCGGGGTGCCGATCAGCAGGTCCCGGCTGCCGGTGAGCCGGCCGAGCAGCGCCGCGTACGCGGCGAGCGTCAGCGCGAACGGCGTCACCCGCAGCCGTCTGGCCAGCGCGAACGCCTCGGTCATGAGTGGCCCCGGCAGGAGGTGCGTGCACGTGGCCCCGGCAGGGCCGCGTGAGGGGGGATGCGGCCGGTCGGTGGGGAGCGGGAGGAGCGTCGGGGCGCCGTCGAGCTGCTCCCCCCACCAGGCGAGGCCGTCGGTGTCGGCCGGCCGGCCGCGCTGCCAGGCCGCGTAGTCGGCGAACTGCACAGGCAGGGGCGGCAGGTCGGCCTCTTCCGCGTACGCCCCCGCGAGCTCGTCGAAGAGCAGGTGGATGGACGGCCCGTCGCAGACGAGCTGGTGCATGACGATGCCGAGCACGTGCCGGCCGGCAGCGAGCCGGATCAGCCGGGTGCGGATCAGCGGGCCGGCCACGAGATCGAACGGCTCGTCGGCCCAGCGCTGGAGCAGCCGCGCGGCCAGCGCCTCGCCGCGCCCCGGCGACTCGTGGCTCAGATCGGTGAGCGGCAGATCCGGCTCGGCTCGCGGGCCGATCCGCTGGTCCGGCTCTTGCGCCGGGGCCTGGGGGAACGTCGTCCGCAGGATCTCGTGCCTGGCCACCACCCGGCCGATCGCCCGCTTCAGCCGGAGGACGTCCAGGTCGCCGTCGAGCCGCACACCCACCGGCACGTTGTAGGCGGCGGTACCCGGCATGGTCTGCTCCACCAGCCAGAGCGCCCGCTGCGCGATGGACATGGGCGTCCGGTCGCCGGTTCGCTTCACCACCATGTGAGGCCGGACTCGGGTGATCTTCTGGTGCACGTGGCATCCCCGATCGAGACGTTTCTGTTCGCATAAAGCGCGGAACCTTGTATCAGGCGCGTGATGCGTGCGCGAATTCGCGGTCGCGCCCATATGAAAGACGCGACGTCGCGATGTCGAAGAAGGGTGACCGATGATGATCGACTGGATCCGGCGGAGGACGTTACCAGACGGATCCGTGTTCGGGAACGCGCATTTGTGTTAAGTGAACCGCGGCTTACCGGAAGCGGTCGGCGGAGTTAATCGATTTTTTCTGCCGAGCCAGGGGTTGACATCGGACTGGCCCGATTCGTAGCTTGTGATCACGTGGGACGCGGCCTGGCCTGCCGGCGAAGTCGTCGTCATACACCCATAGAAGCCCATCTCAGCAGCTGCTCGCTGCTCCATGCGCGCATTCGCGGGCAAGGGTGCGGTTCGACGAAAATCCCCATCCTCCGCCTTTTACTGTTCTGCGAATCCACGGCAAATGTGCCGTGTAAAAGGAGTGCCACGTGGACGAAATTCAGGAAACCATCAAGTCGACTCTCGTGGGCGACCTGTTCGTCGAGGTCACCGAGGGCGAGATAAACCTCGACGACAGCCTGCGGGACATCTTCGGACTGGACTCGCTGGGATTCGCGGAACTGCGTGTCCAGTGCGAGGACAAGTTCGGCGTCCAGATCTCGGACCAGCACTTCACCCCCGACCACTTCGCCAGCATCCGGTCGCTGTCCGCTCTCGTACGCGAACTGAAGGCAGCGGGAGGTTGAGCGCCACCCGCTCTCCCGGCCTCCTCGCCGCCTGGTCGGCCGACGCCCTGCACATGGATCACTATGGCGGCGGGCGGATGCCGTTCGGCTGCGTCGGCGCGGAGGGGATCGTGCAGCGGCTCGTCGAACTGGCGGGCCCGGACGCGGGACGGCAGATCAGCGTGCTGGACGCCGGCGGCGGGTACGCGAGCGCCTGCCTGGGCGCCGGGTCGCCGGTGGTCGGCGCCGCGCTGACCCGTGCGGTGCTGGAGGCCGGATACGTCACCGACGAGGTCGCCTCCCTCGAGCGATCCCGCCTGCTCGACCGGCTGTTCACGCCCGGCGGCCTGTTCGCGGGGCAGTTCACACCCGGCGAGTACCACGTCAGCGGGCGCAACTCCGGCTCCGAGGGCATGGAGCTGGCGCTGCGGCTGGCACTGGAGTCCCGCTTCGACCGCCGCCGGCTGCGCGCAGTCCCCGGGCGTGCCGACCGCGACGTCATCCTCGCCTTCGAAGGGGCCTGGCACGGCTGGACCGGCGGCCTGCTGCCGCTGCTGAACCGGCGGCACTACCGCGTCGGACTGCCCGCCCCAGCCGCATCGGGGCCGTTCGGCCTGGTCACCGAGCACATCCCGTTCGGCGACATCGACATCGCCAAGGAATACTTCGCCCGCACGGGCCACCGGCTGCTCGCCGTCGTCGTCGAACCCGTCCAGGGCGACGCGGGCGTCCTCGTACCACCGCGCGGCTACCTTCGGGAGCTCGCCCGGCTGTGCGCTGACAGCGGCGCCCTGCTCGTGGCCGACGAGATCCTCACCTTCGCCAAGACGGGCCGCTTCTTCGCCATGGCGGACCACGAGGGGCCGATCCCCACCGACGTCACCGTCATCGGCAAGAGTCTCGGCATGGGGGCGCTGTCCACCTCGATGGTGATCGCGCGCCGCGAGCTCACCGTGCGCGGTTCGGGTGCGGTCGCGACCTCCGATCTCCGCCCCATCACCTGCGCCGTGATCAGGTCCGGGCTGGATCACATCCACGAACAGGGGCTCCTGGAAAGGTCGCGCGCCCTCGGTCAGCGCCTCGGGCCCTTGCTCGGCCGGGAGCTGGTCGGCCGGTTCCCCGACCTGTACAAGCAGGCCAGGGGCGTCGGCCTCATGCACGGCGTCGAGCTGACGGAACGCGCCGCCGGCCGGCTCCACGACCTGCGCGTTCACCTGATCAGGAGCGGCGTGTACGTCGAGTTCATGGCCGGCGCCGGCCGGCGCTCGCACGGCCTGCCATACGTGTTCCCCACCATGCGGATCGCCCCGCCTCTCGTCGCCACGGCCGGCGACATCGAAGCGATCGTGGCAGGGCTGGCCGAGGGCTCGCGGTCCTTCCTCGGCTCCGCGGCGTGGGGCGCGCGATGACCATGCTCACTACGATGCTCGCGGTGAGCCGCCGGGTGGAGCACGTCGACACCGACGCGTCGGGAGTCGTGCACTTCGCCCGCTATCCCTCCCTGCTGGAGACCGCCGCCCTGGAGAACCTGGACCGTCTCGGCGTCGGGTTGGCGGTCCTCTCCGAGGCCGGCCTCGACCTCGCGGTGACCGAGCTCGCCGTCCGCTACCTAACGCCGGCCCGGTTCCTCGACCGCGTGAGCGTCGAGATCGGGGTCGAGCACGTCGGCGCGGTGCGGTTCCGGCTGTCCGGCGCCGTGCTGCGCGCCCCCGACGCCACGCCACTGGTCACCGGGACCCTCACCTTCTGCGCGGTCGACCGCGCGACAGGCGCCGCGTCGGCCCTGCCCGGACGCCTCAAAGACCTCTTGAAGGAGTGCCGCCACCATGCAGCAGCCGGCTGACCTCGCACCCGCGCCGCGCAGGACGATGGGATTCACCGAGATCAAGGAGTGGCTCCGCCACCGGCATCCCATGCTCTACCTCGACCGGGTCCTCGACTACGAACCGGGCGCCTGTCTGACCAGCAGCATGTTCGTCTCCGGCAACATGGACGCCGTCGCCGGCCACTTCCCCGAGCGGGCCATCTTCCCCGCCAGCCACCTGACCCAGGCCTTCGCGCAGTCCGGCATCATCCTGTACCAGCTCAGCACCTCCCGGCTCACCGACGACGAGTTGACCTTGATCGGCTCGATGAAGTCGCGGTTCACGCGCATCGTGGTGCCCGGCGACCAGGTGATCTTCGAGGTGAGAAGCGACCGGATCCAGGACACCACGTTCTTCTTCTCCGGCCGGGCGACGGTCGAGGGCAGGCCGGTGGCGGTGCTCAAGGGCACTCTCGTACGGGTCAAGGTGGCGGATCTGGGCGAGCAACTGTGGTGAGCGACGGCGTCGAGGTCCGGGTCACCGGAATGGCATGGAGCACGGCGCTCGGCTCCGGGCTCGACGAGGTGTGGCGGGCCCTGCTCGCCGGGGACAGCGGAATCGCCGACGTGCCGAGCGAGCATCCGCTGCGCAACGGCCGGGCGGCGGCGCTGCCCGGCCTTCCCCTGGACAAGGATCCGGTGGAGCGCCAGGTTTCGCTGGCCAGGGGCACGCTGGCCGCGGCCCTCCGCGACGCCGGGCTAAGCGCCGCCGGTTCCCGGCCCCGGCCGGTGCTCGGCACCAGCTACGGCCCGCACCTGGACACCGGCGATGTGAGCCTCCTGGACGGCTGGAGTCGCGACGCGGTGCGCGGGCTCGGCCCGCTGAAGACGCCGGTTCCCGTCACCACCGCGTGTTCCTCCGGCTCCGACAGCCTGATGGTGGGCGCGGAGCTGATCCGTTCCGGCGAGGAGGACATCTGCGTGTGCGGGGCGGCGGACATCCTCACCCCGGCCAAGAGGCTGGGGCACTCCGCCTTGGGGACCATGTCCCCGACCACGTTGCGTGCCTTCGACGCCGGCCGCGACGGGACACTGCTCGGTGAAGGCGCCGCCTTCCTCGTGCTGGAGTCCGGCGACTCGGCGGTGGCGCGCGGCGCGCCGTCGTACGGCCGGTTGGCGGGTGCGGCCTCGTCCAACGACGCCGCCGGCCTCGCCGCGCCGGACATGTCGGGCGACGGCGTGGTACGCGCCGTGGCAGGCGCGCTGCGGGCCGCCGGCCGGGACGCGGGCGACGTCGCGGTGATCAACGCGCACGGATCCGGCACGCCCGCCAACGACCTCGTCGAGTGCCGCGCCTACGGACGCGTCTTCGCGGGACCCGCGCGGCCCGTCGTGTTCGCCACCAAGGGGGCCTTCGGGCACACGCTCGGCGCCACGGGAGCGATCGAGGCAGTCGCGCTGCTCCTCGCGCTGCGCGACGGCGTCGTCCCGCCCGTCCACGGCCTCGCCGCGGCCATGCCCGGCTTCCCCCTGCCCCTGCCGGCAGGTGCCGCAGCACGATTCGACGGCGACCTCGGGCTCAGCGTGACGCTGGGTTTCGGCGGCTTCAACACCTGCCTCGCCTTCGAGGGGGCGCCGTGAACTTCACCGGGCTCGCCACGGTGGCGCGGGGTGAGGCGTACCGTCCCGAGCTGACCACCGTCCGCGGCTCGATCCCGAACCTCTACGCGGACCCCGTCGCCTGGCTCGTGGCCGACGCGGTGCGAGACGCCCTGACCGCCTGCCCCGGGGACGTGGCCGCCGCGCGCGACGACGTCGGCACCATCCTCGTCAGCGCGCACTGCACGCGGCACACGATGCGGGCGGTCGCCGGCTCCGCGGCCGGGGGCAGGGTGTCCCCGCTGCGCTTCGCCGGGGCGAGCCCGGGCACCGCCGGCAGCCTCGCCTGCATCGTGCACGGATTCAGGGGACCCGCGCTGACGTTGTCGACCGGGGCCCGCGACGGGTTGCCCACCGCCCGTGTGCTCGCCCGGTCCTGGCTCCGCTCGGGCGCGGCGGCGTACGTCATCGTGAGCGTCCACGGCGTGGACGCGCAGGGCGGTCACCGGGTGCGCAGCGTGGTGCTCGCCGCCGAACCCGAATCGCCGGTGAGCCGGTGAGCGGGCAGGCGGGCGGCATCCCCGGGGTGGACCACGTCGAAGGGTTCCTGGCGAACACCGTCGAAGCCGACCGGACCGAGCGGGCAGCGCCGCTGTCCGAGGCGGTGAACCGGCTGGCCGAGCTCGGCCTCGTCCCCGGATCGCCGGTCCTGATCGCGATGCCCAACGGGAAGGCTCTGCTCACGCTCTTCTTCGCCGTCCTGCACGCGGGGGGAGTGCCGGTTCCGCTGGCCCCCGCGTCCGGTGCCGCGCGCGTGACCGAGATCGCCCGCCGGCTCGGCGCCGCCGCCTTGATCGCACCCAGGATCGCGCCGGAGCGCTACGGCGGGCGGCGCGCCCACACCACCGGCGACGCCGAGGTGCTGTTCTTCCCATGGCCCGAACGGCGACGTCATTCCGCTGGCGAGGTCATCCTGATGACGTCCGGCACGTCGGGCCTCGCCAGCGGCTGCCTGCACGGCATCGGGGCACTGCTGGCGAACGCCCGCCGGCACGCGGACGCGATCGGCCAGCGGCAGGACGACACGGTGCTGGTCAACCTGCCGCTGCACTACTCCTACGCCCTGGTCGCCCAGGCCATGGCCGCGCTGGTGAAGGGATCCCGGCTGGTGGTGTCCGGCCCGCCCTTCACGGCGGGCGCCTACCACCGGGTGCTGCGCGGGCACGACGTCGGGATCTCCTCGCTGACCCCCACCCTGGCCGCCGGGCTGGCGGAGTCGGGCTTCGAGCCGCCGAAGGCGCTGCGGGTCCTGACCGTGGGCGGCGCCACGCTCCATCCCCGGCACGTGACCGGGCTGCTCTCACCCGGGAGGCGGCTCTACCTGACCTACGGGCTCACCGAGGCGGGCCCGCGGGTCGCCACGCTGGCGGCTCACGAGGAGCCGCCGCACCGGTACGCCTCGGTGGGCCTGCCACTGCCCGGGGTGCGGACCCGCCTGCGTCCGCCCGGGTTCGGCGACGGTTCGGGCGAACTGCTGGTGGAGTCGGAGACGGTGCTGCGCCGGCGGGTGCCGGAAGGCGGGCCGGACCCGCTGGTGGCGCCGGGCACCGTCGCCACCGGCGACGTCTTCGAGATCGACCGGGACGGCTACCACTACTTCAGGGGCCGCCTGGCCGACTCCGTGGTCGTCAACGGGGAGAAGGTCTGGCTGCCCTCGATCAGGGAGATCGCATCGTCTATCCCAGGAGTGCGCCGCTCCGCGACCCGGGTGCACCGGGCCGCGAACGGTGAATGCCACTACGACCTGGACGTGTACGTGCGTGATCCGGGCCCGCGTCGTGTCGCCGAGATCGAGCGCGCACTGGCCCGGCTGCTGCTGCGGGGTGAGCGGCCGCGCCACATCACGCTCCACCCGGCGTCGGAAGACGGCTGGCACAAGTGACAGGAGGCACCGGATGACGGGTGACAGGAGGCACCGGATGACGGGCCACAGGCGAACGGATGACGGCCTTCCCCCGGCGCTCCGCGCCGTCGCGGAACGCGTGCGGGCGGCACCGGACGCACCGGCCGTGTCGGCTCCCGGAGACGCCGTGACGTACCAGGAGCTCTGGGACAGATCCTCGCGGGTCGCGCAGCGGGTCGTCCACCTGGGCGCCGGCTCGGGCGGCAGGGTCGGGCTCCACCTGGAGCGCTCGAGCGACCTGATCGCCGCGATCCTGGGGGTCATGCGTGCCGGCGGCGTCGCCGTTCCGCTGGACGTGAGCTACCCCCGCGACCGGCTGCGCTTCATGTGCGACGACGCCGGGGTCGAGCTGGTGATCGGGCACGCGGAGCCGCTGGACCGGCTGGGATACCGGAGGGCGGTGGCCGGCGACGGCTCGATGATCTTCGCTGCTCTCTCCGGAGAGTCGCCGCCGCCGGCAGGGGCGCCCGGGGATGACCTGGCGTACATCGTCTACACCTCGGGCTCGACGGGACGCCCCAAGGGCGTGCTCTACGAGCACCACAACCTCGCCAACCTGATCGCCTGGCAGATCGCGACCAGCGGGTGCGGGCACGGCGACCGCACCCTGCAGTTCTCGCCCGCCTCGTTCGACGTGATCTTCCAGGAGACCCTGACCACGCTGGGCGAGGGCGGCACCCTGGTGTGCTGCACGGAGGACGAGCGGCTCGACCCCCAGGCGTTGTGGGATCTGATCGCCCGCGAGCGTGTCAACAGGCTGTTCCTGCCGTTCGTCATGCTCCAGTCACTGGCGTTGTTCGCCCAGGACGCCTCGCCCGGCGCGCATCCGCTGCTGGAGATCCTGACCACCGGGGAGCAGATGCAGATCGGCGACCAGATCCGCGCGCTCTTCGACAGGCTGCCCGGCTGTCGCCTGGTCAACCAGTGGGGGACGACGGAGACGCACGTCGCGACCTGGCACCCGCTGCTCGCGGACGTGTCCTCGTGGCCCGCACTGCCGCCGATCGGTACGCCGATCAGCGGCACCCGGGTGCACGTGTGTGACGAGGACGGCCATCCGGTTCCCGACGGCGAGGTCGGCGAGTTGTGGATCGCCGGCGACTGTGTCGGCCCCGGATACCTGAACCTGCCCGACCTGACGGCACGGGCCTACGTGCCCGATCCGGTGGATCCCGCCGTGCGCGCCTACCGTACGGGAGATCTCGGGCGGGTCGGCGCGGACGGCCGGCTGGAGTGCCTCGGCCGCGAGGACACGCAGGTCAAGGTCCGTGGCTTCCGGGTCGAGCTGGGGGAGATCGAGGCTCTGATCAAGTCCATGCCGGCCGTCGCGGAAGCGGTGGTCACCGTGGCCGGCCACGGTGCGGAGGGCCGGCGGCTGCTCGCGTACGTGGTGGCGAGACCCGGGCAGTTCGACCCGGCCGAGGCGGCGGCGTTGTTGCGCGGCAGGCTGCCCGAGCACATGGTGCCGGCCGGCATCGAGCTGGTCCCGTCGCTGCCCAGGACTCCGAGCGGCAAGCTGGACCGCCGAGCGGTGTCGGCGCTCGCGACAAGCACGTATTCGCATAGATCGTGAGGTTCACCATGTCCCAAGGTCCGTCCCGCCGGAACTTTCTCGCCCTGGGCGCGGGCGTCGTCGGCGGCACCGTGGCGGGTTCGCTCCTGCCGCCATCCGTGCACCGCGCGCTGGCGATGCCCGTTCCCCAGGGTGGCCTGTCCGCCGTCAAGCACGCGGTCTTCCTCATGCAGGAGAACCGGTCCTTCGACCACTATTTCGGCACCATGCGGGGTGTGCGGGGGTTCGGCGACCGCAACGCGATCACCCTCAGGAACGGCAAGCCCGTCTTCGAGCAGCCGCACGGCGCGGGCGGCGTGCTGCCGTTCCCGGTGCGCGAGGCGGCCGACCAGGTCGGCAGGGACCTGCAGTGGATCACCGCGCTCCCGCACGGCTGGAACGACGGCCAGCAGGCCGCCGCCAAGGGCTGGAACGACGGCTGGATCCCCGCCAAGACCCCGGCGACCATGACGTACTACCGGCGCGAGGACATCCCGCTCCAGTACGAGCTGGCCGACACCTTCACCATCTGCGACGGCTACCACTGCTCCGTGCTGTCGTCGACCAGCCCGAACCGGAACTACCACGTCTCGGGCCACACCGGCTACGAGCCCGGCACCAGCAGGCGGGCCGTCGACAACGCCGCCTACGACGAGGACACCCACGCCGGCTACACCTGGGCGAACGCGGGGGAGATCCTGCAGGCCGCGGGGCGCACGTGGAAGGTCTACCAGGAGTGGGACAACTACCAGGACAACAACCTGGAGTTCTTCGCCCGCTTCCGGCAGATCGCCCGCAAGGCGCTCCAGGGCGACCACAGGAGCATGGACGCCTTCTACGGCGCTCTCGTCCGCGCCCCGGAGGCCGAGCGGCAGCGGCTGCTCGCCCGCCTGGACGAGGGGGTGGCGCAGCTGACCGCGCAGGAGCGGGAGCTGTTCGACCGGGCGCTGCGCCGCGCCCCGGCCAAGCAGCTCGTGGCGTCGTTACGGGCGGACATCGAGGCGGGCAGGCTGCCCGAGGTGAGCTACATCGTCCCGTCGGCGGCCGACTCCGAACACCCGAGCGCCTCCTCGCCCATCCAGAGCGCCCAGATCACCTACGACCTCCTCGACGCCATCGCCTCCCACCCGGAGATCTGGCAGTCGACCGTGCTGTTCATCACCTACGACGAGAACGACGGCTTCTTCGACCACGTCCCGCCGCCGCTGCCCCCGGCCGACCAGGCGGACGACCACTACGGCGGCCACCCGATCGGGCTCGGCGTCCGGGTGCCGATGACCGTCGTCTCCCCGTGGACCGCGGGCGGGTACGTCTGCTCGGAGATCTTCGACCACACGTCCACGGTCCTGTTCCTGGAGCGCTGGCTGGGCGTGCGCTTCCCCGACATCACGCCGTGGCGCCGCGCGGTCGCGGGCGACCTCACCTCCGCCTTCGACTTCTCCGGAACGGCGTCGCCGCCCGCCCCGGCCAGGCCCGCCCCGGTCCCCTCCTTCACCGGCCGCTGGCGGCCCGCGCCCCCGGCCGAGCAGGCGATGCCGGTCCAGGAGGAGGGCGGCAAGCCCGCCCGCGCCCTGCCGTACCAGCCGGACGCCTGGGCCCGCGTCAGGCGCGACACCCTGGAGCTGACCCTCGCCAACAGCGGCCGGAAGAGCGTGCACCTGGCGCTCTACCCGTACGCGGGCGAGTTCGAGCAGCCGCTCCAGTTCGACGTGCTCGGCACCGCCACCCGCCGGATCCCGCTCCGGAGCGACGCCTACCGGCTGGTGCTGACCGGGCCGAACGGCTTCCGCCGCGAGTTCGCCGGGTCGCGGCGGAGCAGGGCCGCGGGCGTGCAGGTGACGAGCGCGATCGCCGTCCACCCCCGGGAGCTCTGCCTGAAGATCGTCAACCGGGGCGGAGCGCGGGTCCGCCTCAAGGTGCGGGCGCTAGCCTACGGCGACAAGGAGCGGACCGTGGTTCTCCATCCGGGCCGCGCCAAGGACGTGGTCTGGCCGCTGGAGGACTCCCAGGGCTGGTACGACGTGGAGATCGGCTGCGCCGACGACCCGGCGTTCACCCGCCGCCTGATGGGCCACGTCGAGAACGGCCGGCCGAGCGTCACCGGCTGATCGGCTCGACGGCCACCCAACGCCGGTCGCGCGGGTCTCATGTGCGGCCGGCCGCGGCGAGCAGCGACTCCACGTAGCGCAGAAGATCTCCGACGCGCTCGAAGCGCCGGTAGTCGAGCCGCTCGTCGTCGAACTCGACGCCGAACTCGTTCTCCACCCGCAGCACCAGCTCGATGAAGCTCAGCGAGTCGTAGCCGAGGTCCACGAGGGTGCCGCCGGGCCCCACGCCGTCGAGCTCGGCGCGGTGTGCCCGGATACAGGCCAGCAGGCGGGTCTCCACAGCGGCCGGCTTCACGTCCGCGTCCCCTTCCTCGCGGCGACCGCGAAGCCGCGCCCGCCGGCGTAGTCCACATCGATCTCCACATCACGGAAGCCGCAGGCCGCCAGCATCAGCCGTACCTCGGAGCAGAACAGGTAGCGGAACTTCACGACGACGCCGGTGGTCTCGACGATCTCGCCGTCCTCGACGCGCGAGTAGGTGACCCGCCACTCCTGGACCTGCGAATGGCTGTCGTTGGAGAAGGAGATCTCCATGAGGTAGGTCTCTCCCGACGGCGTCCGGAACCGGCTGTACTCGGTCAGGCCTCCCTGAGCGATCACGTCGTACCGTGGCTGGAAGAAGTCGGTGAGGAGCACGCCCCCCGCCGCCAGGTTCCGGTGGCAGCTCCTGAGCAGCGCCAGTTGCGCGTCGGCGTCGGGGATGGCGATCAGTATGCCCTCGGGCATCACGATCGTGTCGTAGGGTCCGGGCCCCTGATAGGTCAGGGCGTCGGCGAAAATCTGGTTGACCCGGCCCGCGACCTGCTCGCTCTCCTGGGCGAGCTTGCCCGCCAGCACCTTGTGCATCGAGGATGAGTTGTCGACGCTGTCCAGCGTGTGGCCCGCGCGGGCCAACGGGATGGTGAGCATGCCGGTCGCCGACCCGAACTCCAGGATCGGGGCGCCCGGCTCGCGGAGCCGCTCGAAATAGAAGGCGTTGAACCGGTCCAGCTCCCGCATCCTGCCCTGCCCGAAGTACGGGGAGCTGTCATAGACGCCGGAGAGGAAGTCCTCGTAGTAGGTCACAGGGCACCTCGCCCGGCCGCGTCGACGAGCCGGCTGAGCCGCCTGACGGTGAGGTCCTCGAAGACCTCGGCCAGCGGGAGCTCGTAGTCGAACATCTCCTCCACCTTCGCGATCAGCAGCATGATCGAGAGCGAGTCACCGCCGCTGTCGACGAACGCGTCGTCCACACCGAGCGCCTGATCGCCGAGCAGTTCCCGCCACAGCGCCAGGAGACGGCCGGTCGGGGAGCCCTCCTCGGGGCCGGCGCCCACATCGGGACGCGCCGGCTCGGCGTCCCCGTCGGGGGGCGCCGGGACGAGCGAGGCCAGCTGCCGCCGATCGGTCTTCCCGTTCACGTTGACGGGCCAGTACGGCACGCGGACCCACCCGGCCGGGACCATGGAGGCCGGCACCCGCTCCGCCAGGTACCGCCGCAGCGCCGCCCCGTCCGGCGCCTCCGGGCCACCGTAGTAGGCGACGAGCCGGCCCTCCGGCTCCAGCTCCACCGCGCACCGGCTCACGTCCGGGTGCCGCAGGATCACGCGCTCGACCCCGTCCAGCTCCACGCGGACGCCACCGAGCTTCACCTGCCGGTCGCTCCGGCCGGCGAACTCCAGGTTCCCGTCCGGCAGGACGCGGACGAGGTCGCCCGTCCGGTAGGCCACGGGACGCCCCCGCGCCTCCAGCGGATGCGGCCGGAAGACCTGATCGGTGAGGGTCGAGCGCCCGTGGTAGCCGAGGGTGCCGAAAAGGGTCTCGATGACGAGCTCCCCGCCGGGCAGCACCGTGATCGCGGTGTCCCTGATGGGCCTGCCGATGGGGACGGCCGCGCGCCCGGCATCAGCGGCCGAGACGCGGTAACAGAGTTTCGCCAGCGTCGTCTCGGTCGGGCCGTAGAGGTTGACCAGCTGGACGCGGTCGCCGAACGCCGCGTACCAGGGGAGCAGGTCCTTGCCGAAGAGCTGCTCCCCGGCGATCGCGACGTGCCTGAGCCGGGGGAACCCGCCGCTGCCCGGCAGGGCCCGGCACAGGTTCCGGAAGACCGTCGGCGTGCAGTGCAGCAGCTCGACCTCCGCTCGCTCGATCCAGCGGCTCAGCTCGAACGGCGACAGCACCGTCTCCCCGCCGTCGGGGACGCAGATCGTACCCGCGGTGAGCAGAGCCGCGAACACGTCACGCAGGTACGGATCGTGCGACGGCGACGTCAGCTGCGCCACTCGCGTCCCCGCACGGAGGCCGAGCTCCTCGATCTCCCACTCCACGAAGTGGAACAGTGAGTCGCAACGGCCGAGGATCGGCTTGGGCTCGCCGCCCGTCCCGGTGGAGAAGTACAGGTAGGCGGCGTCCGTACTGGCGTAGGGGTGCGGGGCGAGCCGCTCACGGCGGTCACCGGCGGCCAGGCAGTCGCGCGACAGCTCGACCGCCACCGGTGCGGCGCCCTCCAGCCGCCGCCCGGCCGGCTCGATGATCAGGCAGGCCAGGCCGGCCGCGCGGGCGAGGTCCGCCAGGTGCCG
>NZ_QNFZ01000243.1 GCF_003313395.1 Nonomuraea lactucae
GTCACCCGGGCTGCGCGCCCTCCTCGACCGCGGCGCCGCCCCGGACAGCCCGGCCGCGCGCCAGCTCGCCGGGCTGCGCCGGGAGACCTGGGACGTCCTGTACGGGGGGCCGCTGGACGGCCACGGGGTGGTCGCGCCCGACCCCGACGTGGTGGACAAGATGGCGGCCTCCTGGCCCGCGTTCGTCCGCCCACCCGGCTCCATCACCTGCTACGGCCATCTGATGCCCGGGCCGGAGTTCGTGCTCAACGCCGTGACCACCGGTTACGGGCGGGGGAACGGCAGGACGCGCTACCTCCTGGCCCGGGAGGGCGTCGCCGTACCGGCCGACGACACCCCGCACACCGAGGAGGCCCGGCCGCCGGTGGTCGAGTGCCTGGGCAGTTTCGGCGACCACCTCAACCTGCGCCCCGCCTCCGCCACCCCGGTCGACTACCCGTTCACCGTCACGGACCGGCCGGGACCGGCGCTGACCGGGCTGCGCGTCTCCTACGACCCCGGCAGCCTGCGCCTGCTCCTCATCGACCGGGACGGCGCGCCGGTGGTCCCCGCCCACCTGGGGATGACCGGCGACCGGTCGCTCCCTCCGGCCTGGTCGTTCCTGGTCCGCGTGTTCGGCGAGCCCCCCGCCGCCATGCCGTCCCCCTGGGGGTTCGGCGGGGCGGCGGCCGAGGTGGTGCTGGCGCGGCCCAGGCTGCGGGTGGGCCGGGTGGTGCTCGCCCGGGCCGGCTGGCGGATGGTCGCCGCCGAGCTGCCGATCCCGGCCGACGGCGAGAGCGACGCCGCGTTCGTGCTCCGTACGGCCCGATGGCTGAGGCGGCACGGCATACCGCGGCGCTTCTTCGCCCGCTTCGGCACGGCCGGGCCGGGCGGGGAGCGCAGGCCGCTGTACGTGGACGTCGAGAACCACCTCCTGCTGCTCTCGCTGGCCCGCGCCGCCGCCCGCCGCGACGGCCACGTGGTGCTGGAGGAGGCGCTGCCCGACCCGGCCGACGCCCCCTCGTACGGCTCCCACGGCCGCCGCGTCACCGAGTACGTGCTGGAGGTGCCGGGCGCCCCCGGGTAGCCGAGGACGGCCGTTTCACGCGTGGCGCCGTCACGAGACGCCCCGGCGGTGGAACAGGGGCCGCGACACCTGCCTGGCCTCCAGCCCGCCGACACACCGGAACACGCGAATGCCCGCCGCGAACTGCGCCGAAGACGGCGGCATGACCTCCGACGTCCACTTGCGCCCCACGATGCGCCGGCCGGCGGCGTTCCTGGAGGCGAGCAGCACCGGCGTGGAGCACACCTTCTTCACCTTGGGATGCTTGGCCAGGTCGTGCTGGTCGAAGGTGACGGAGTCGGCGGGGAGCGGCGCGATGGCGAAGGTCTCCCAGGCGTGGGTCTCCTCGCAGCCGACCCGCCGGGCCGTCGTGTCGCCGGCGATGATGACGAGCCCGCCCCAGCACTCGGACTCCTTCACACAGGCCGCGCCGGCCACCCTGGCCGCCGGGCAGTTCTGGGTGTAGGTCTCGACACCGCCCAGCTTGGCCGTCTTCGGCTGCCCGGTCTTGGGAGAGCCGTCGGCCCGGCGCGCGGTCGCATCCCCGGCCGGCCCGCCGGTGCCGGCGTCCGCGAAGGGCTGGCCGATGGTGGGGTTGAAGCGGTCGTAGACGACCACGCCCACGGCGGCCGCGGCCAGCGCCACCACGGCCATCACGATCACGGCCAGGGTTCTTGAGCCACCACGCCGCGCGGGCTGCTCGGTGTCGAGCTCCCGCGGGTCACGGCCCGCCCGCCGCCCCACCGGCTCCTGGACGTCCGCCCGCAACGGCCCCCCGGCCTGCGTCGCCCCGTTCGCCCACGCCGGCGAGTCCGCCCACACCGCCCCGTCCACCGGCGCGGTTCCACCCGCCTGTGCCGGTCCACCTGCCTGTGCCGGTCCACCTGCCTGTGCCGATGCGCCCGCCTGTCCAGCCCCGTCCGCCCAGGACGGCGTGTCCAGGTTCTGTGGGTGCTCCGGACGCATCGGGTGCGAGGGGAACGGGGGTCCCGGCTGCGAGGGGACGGCGCCGGAGGGCGGTCCCGGCTGCGAAGGGTAAGGCGAAGGGTAAGGGCCGTGCGACGGGTGAGGGCCGTGCGACGGGTGCGCACCGGCCGGCCGTAACGGCTGCGAGGGGTGAGAGGCGGACGGCGAGTAGGGGGCTGCGGTGCCGGGCTGGTGCGCGGCGAGGGGGACGGCGGCGAGCTCGTCACGGAGGGTGGCGGCGTCCGGGGTGCGCTCGCGCGGGTCGGAGGCGAGCGCCCGGCGCAGCACCGCGGAGAGCTCCGGAGGTACGCCGGGCAGATCCGGCACGGGCAGCCGGTGCAGCGCCAGCACCATGGCCAGGTTGGGCACGCCGTTCTCGGGGAAGCGGGGCGGGCGGCCCGACAAGAGCGTGTAGATCGTGGCGGCCAGCGCGTAGACGTCTCCGGCCGGCGACGGCTCGGCCAGCTCGAACGCCTCGGGCGGCGCGTACGCGGGCGTCAGCGACTCGCGGGTGACCGAGGCGTCGGGCCCCGAGGCGGGCATCGTGGCCAGCCCGAAGTCCGACAGCGCCACCTGGCCGTAGCGGTTGACCAGGATGTTGCCCGGCTTGACGTCGCGGTGCAGCACCCCCTGGGCGTGCGCGGCGGCCAGCGCGTCGGCGATCCTGACGCCGGTGTCGCGGGCCTCCGCCGGGCCGAGCCGCCGCCTGGCGAGCGACCCGCCGGGGCAGAGCTCCAGCACCATGTACGGCCTGCCGTCCGGGAGGACTCCGGCGTCGTACACGGGGACCACGTGCGGATGGCCGGAGAGCGCGCCCGCCGCGGTGACCTCGCGGAGGAAGCGGCGCCTGTCACGCTCGGACAGCAGCACCCGGTTGTCCACCTTGAGCGCCACCTCCCTGCCCACGGCCGACTGCAGCGCGAGGTAGACGACCCCGAAGCCGCCCTGCCCGAGAATTCCCCGGATTTCGTACCCGGGTACGGATATTTCCGACACCCGCGGAAGCGTAGCGCGTGTGCCTTGTCCACGGCCGCAGGTTCACGCCCCGGTGGTTTCCCCCTGGCCCTCACGGGCAGGCGGACCGCCATGAGGGGAAACGTCGTCAACTTGGCGGTGAAGGGCGCCGCCGGAGGCGTCCTGGCCACCGCGGCGATGAGCGGGCTCATGGTGGCGGGCGAGCGGGCCGGGCTCATGAGGGACCAGCCGCCCAAGCGCATCGTCCGTTCGCTGCTGCCGGGCCAAGCCCATCGGCGCAAGCCGGGCGAGGGCGTGCTGGCCGCAATCAGCCACTTCGCCTTCGGCGCGGGGGCCGGTGCGCTGTTCGGGCCGCTCACCGGCCGCCTCCGTGCCCGGGTGCCGCTCGGCATCGCGTACGGGCTGGCGATCTGGCTGGCCAGCTACGCCGGATGGGTGCCCAAGGTCGCCACGCTCCCGCCTATCCACCGTGACCGGCCGGGCCGCCAGGTCGTGATGGCCCTGGGGCACGTCGTGTACGGGGCGGCGCTGGCCTGCGCACTGAATCGCCTGGACAGGCGCCGCTGAGGACGCCCGCCCCCCGGCGCGGGCGGCGGGATAGGGTGTGCCCACGTGAGCACCGAGTTGGAGCGCCTGGCCGTACGAGTGCGAGAGTTCGCCCGGGCCAGGGACTGGGAGCAGTTCCACACGCCGAAGAACCTCACGATGGCCCTCGCCGGAGAGGTCGGCGAGCTGGTGGCCGAGCTGCAGTGGCTCACCCCTGAAGAGTCGGGCGACCTCGACCCCGAGACCCTCGCCAGGGTGCGGTCCGAGCTCGGTGACGTGACGGTCTACCTGGTGCGCCTGGCCGACGTCCTCGGGGTCGACCTGCTGGAGGCGGCGGGCTCCAAGCTCGACGAGGGCGAGCGCCGCTACGACCGCGACCTCTACCGGGGGTCGGCGAGGAAGGCGCCGCCGCTGGCTCCCTGACGCTGTGCGTCGTGTGCTCCTTCAGGTCCTCTTCTCGTACGCTCAAGGCCGCGCATAGGGTGATCCGCATGCGCTTCGGGGTGCTCGGCCCGCTGGCCGTCTGGACCGAGGCCGGGGAGTCCGTCACGATCCCCGGCCTGAAGGTGCGGGCCCTCCTCGCCGACCTGCTGCTCCACGAGGGCCGCGTGGTGTCGGCCGACCGGCTGGTGGACGACCTGTGGAACGCCGAGCCGCCCGGCAACCCAGCGGGCGCGCTCCACGTACGCGTCTCCCAGCTCCGCCGCGCCCTGGAGGAGGCCGAGCCCGGCGGCAGGCACCTCGTCGTCTCGCGCGCCCCCGGCTACCTGCTGCATGCGGGGGCAGGCGCGGTGGACGCCGTGAGGTTCGGCGAGCTGGTGGCGCGGGCCGAGACGGCGCAGAGCCCCCGGGCCCGCGCGGCGCTGCTGTCGGAGGCACTCGGTCTGTGGCGCGGCCCGGCGCTCGCCGACCTCGCCGACGAGGAGTTCGCCAGGACCGCGATCGTCCGGCTGGAGGAGCAGCGGCTGGCCACCTTGGAACACCACGCCGAGACGCGGCTCGAACTGGGCGAGCACGGCCTGCTCGCCGCCGAGCTGGGTGACCTGGTGGCCCGCCACCCCCTCAGGGAGCGCCTGAGGGCCGCCCACATGCTGGCTCTCTACCGCGCGGGACGGCAGAGCGAGGCCCTGGCCGGATACGCCGACATCCGGGAACGGCTAGCCGACGAGCTCGGCCTGGATCCCGGACCCGAGCTGGCGGAGCTGCACCAGGCGATCCTGGGGCAGGATGCCGCGCTGAACCCCGCCCCGGTCGTCCCCGAACGCCTCCGCACCAACCTGCCCGCGTCCCTCAGCGAGCTGATCGGGCGCGACGGCGAGCTGGCCGAGGTTCGCGCGCTGCTGGAGGACGGCAGGCTCGTGACGCTCACCGGCAGCGGCGGCGTCGGCAAGACGCGCCTCGCCCTGGAGGCGGCCGCCCAGCTGGCGGGCACGGCGCCCGGCGCGTACGCCGACGGCGTTTGGCTGGTCGAGCTGGCTTCGCTCGACCGGGACACCGGCTCGGTGGCGGAGGCCGTCATGGCGGCCCTCGACATCCGCGAGGGCGCCGAGCCCACGGCCCCGGCCGAACGGCTGGCCGAGGCGCTGCGCGCCGGCCGGTCACTGCTGGTGCTGGACAACTGCGAGCACGTCGTCGAGCAGGCGGCCGAGCTGGTGGAGCGGCTCCTGCGTGCCGCGCCCGGGCTGCGCGTGCTGGCCACCAGCCGCGAGCCGCTGGCCGTTCCCGGCGAGGTGCTGTGGACGGTCCCGCCGCTCGACCTGCCCGGCGGCACCGACCTCGACGCGGTGGAGCGCTCCGACGCGGTGCGGCTGTTCGTGACCCGCGCAGCCGCCTCCACGCGGGGGTTCACCCTCGACGCGGGCAACGCCGGAGCGGTCGCCCAGCTCTGCCGCAGGCTCGACGGGATCCCGCTCGCCCTGGAACTGGCGGCGACCCGCGTGCGTGCGCTCGGGGTGCAGGGGGTGGTGGCGCGGCTCGACGACCGGTTCCGGCTGCTTGCCGCCGGGCCGCGCGGCGTCCCCGCCCGCCAGCGGACGCTCACGGCCGTGATCGACTGGAGCTGGGACCTGCTCACCGAGCCCGAACGCGTCGTCCTGCGCCGCCTGGCCGTACACGCCGACGGCTGCACGCTGGAGTCCGCCGAGGCGGTCTGCTCCACAGAGGCCGTCGAGCAGCCGGACATCGGACGGGTTCTGGCGCCGGAGGGGCCCGAGGGGGCGGACGTGCTCGACCTCCTGGCACGGCTCGTCGACCGCTCGCTGGTCGTCGCGCTCGAGGGGGCCGCGGGCGTCCGCTACCGGCTGCTGGAGTCGGTCGCCGCCTACTGCCTCGACCGCCTGTCCGACGCGGGCGAGCTGGAGCCGGTACGCCGGGCGCACGCCCGCCACTACCTGGCCCTGGCCGTACAGGCGGAGCCCGCCCTGTACGGCCCCGAACAGGGCGAGTGGCTCGCCCGCCTGGACGCCGAGGCCGCCAACCTGCGGGCGGCGCTCGACACGGCGGTCCGCGAGGGCGACGCGGCGATCGCGCTGCGGCTGGTCAACGCGCTGGCCTGGTACTGGTTCCTGCGTGGCAGGCCGGCCGAGGCCCGGCGCTCGCTGGACGCCGCACTGGCCGTCGACGGGCAGGTTCCCGGGCAGGCTCCCGGGCAGGCTCCTAGGCAGATTCCCGAGCAGGCTCCCGGGCGGGCCAGGGCGGCGGCTTGGCGGGCGGGGTTCGCGCTGGTGCTCGGAGACGACGCCGGCTGGGACACCTCCACACTGGAGGATCCGGGGGAGCGGGCCAGGGCCGAGCTGTTCCTGGGGATGGCCGTCTCCGACGTTCCGGTGGCGCAGGAGCTGGTGAGCGGCGCCCTGGCGACGTTCCGGTCAATCGGCGACGAATGGGGCGTCGCCGCGGCGCTGAGCATGCGCGCCCGCGACCACTTCACACAGCGCGACCTGGTCGCCCTCGAACGTGACGCCGAGGAGAGCACGCGGATCTTCCGGCGGCTCGGCGACCGGTGGGGGCAGCTGCAGGCCACGCAGTGGCTCGCCGGGCTGGCCGAGATCGCGAGCGACGTCGAGCGCGCGACGCGGCTGTTCGAGGACGGCCTGCGCCTGGCCGAAGAGCTCGGGCTCTGGCCGGAGGCCGCCCGGCGCACCGCCTGGCTCGGCTGGATGGCCCTGCAGAGCGGGCGGTACGAGCGCGCCATGGAGCTGTGCGGCAGCGCGCTGCGGCTGGCCACCGGGCAGGGCTTCCGGGAGGGCCAGGTCATGGCCGAGATGGGGCTGGCCTTCGCCGCGCGCCGGGCGGGCCGGTTCGAGCTGGCCGAGACCCACATCCTCCATCTGCTCGACGGGGTCCCGCGCCATCCCGGCGCCGAGCCACCCCTGCACCTGCCCAGCACCCTCATCGAGCTCGGCCACCTCCGGGAGCGCCGCGGCGACCCGGCGGCGGCCGTAAACCTGCAACTGGAGGCGCTCGTCGCCGCGCAGAAGATCGGCGACCCGCGCACGGCCGCGGCGGCGGTCGAGGGCCTGGCCGCCGCCCTCACCTCCCCGGACCTGCCCCCCGGCGACACCTCCGCAGGCCCGGCAGGTGCCGAGCTCGCCTCAGCGGGTGTCGAGCTCCCCTCAGCGGAAGCCCGGGTCGTTCCGGCGGGCTCCCACGAGCGGGCCGCTCGGCTGCTCGGCCTGGCCGCCGGGGTCCGGCAGGCCAACCAGACGCCCGCCGGCCCGTCCGAGCAGGCCGAGATCGACCGCGCCTCCGCGTACGCCCGCGAGGCGCTCGGCGAGGAGGCGTTCGCCGCCGCGCACGAGCGGGGCCGCAGGCTCAAGCTGGACGACGCCGCGGACCTGGCCTGAGCGGCATCGCTCAGGATCGCGCCACCAGCACCGCCAGCCGGTCGAAGAACTCGATCCAGCCCGCCCTGGCCTGCTCGGCATGCGCCTCGTCGGTGTTGACGCCGTCCTGGTGGAACACCATCCGCGTGCAGCCGCCCGCCTCCTCCAGCACCACGGTCACCACCGAGGCGGGCCCGTCACCGGGGCGGTCAGGGTCGCCGGTCGTGAACACGAGCCGGCCCGGCCCCGCCACCTCGCGGTAGACGCCACCCAGCGGAGCCTCGGAGCCGTCCTCGCCGACCAGCGTCACGTGCCAGGCCCCGCCCGGGCGGACGTCCATGGCGATCCGCTCCTCCGGGGTGGCCATGGCGCGCGGCCCGAACCAGCGCGACAGATGCTCCGGCTCCGTCCACGCCGCGAACACCACATCGCGGGGAGCGTCGAAGACCAGCGTGATCTCGTACTCAGCGGTGTCGGTCATCGTGGTGCCTCCGTCTCGTCGCCTGCCTGACGTGTCTCACCATGCCGCCCGGACCTTACGCTCACCTTCACTCGTTCTTAAGATCCGGGTTCCGTACGCTCGTGATCAGCACGAGGAGTTCAGGCCGCCTCGACCTCGACGATGGGGTCCGCGGCGAGGTAGCCGATGAAGTCGGGGTCATGGGGGCGGGCCAGCACGTGCCGGATCCAGGCGCGCCGCTCGTGGTCGATGGCCAGCAGCTCCCACACGCACGCCGTCGGCCCGTCGGACGGCACCTTCCGCAGGTCGGTGGTGCCGAGGTCGGCCCGCCACAGCCGGTGGTAGAGGATGTCGGCCTGCCACCAGCAGATGTTCGCCCAGAGGGCCTCGGTGCCGCGGTGCACGACCACGAACGCGATGCCGTCCCGCCCGGGCAGCTCCAGCTCGGCGGCCCGCAGAGCGCCTTCCACCTCGAAGTCGTCGGGCAGCGACCCTTCGGCCGTGATGCCGATGACCTTGACGTTCCAACCTCGGACCCGTGTCAGGCCGAGGGAGCGGGTCGTGCGGGGGCGGTAGGGGATCATGATGCTCCGTCAAACGAACACGGTTCGCGGCCGCAACGATCCTACGGGCGGTCCACGTCCAGAGACAGCCGTATCCACGCGTACGTTCAGTCAAGCCGCTCGCTGCCCGTCCGCTCGGACGAGCCGCTGCCCATTCAGGCGAGGCGTTCGGCGGACTCCCTCGTGAGCGCGTGGCGCAGCGGCTCCCCCGAGGCGAAACGTTCGAGCTCGTCCACCACCAGGTCGCCCAGCCGGGCCCGCTCCGGACCAAGGCTACCGGCGATGTGCGGGGTCACGATCACGTTCGGCAGCGCGAACAGCGGCGACCCGGCCACCGGCGGCTCGGGGTCGGTCACGTCGAGCACCGCGAACAGGTCGGGCCGCTCCGCCAGCACCTCCACCAGGGCGGGTTCGTCGATCACGGCCCCGCGCGAGGTGTTGACCAGCGTCGCGCCCTCCCGCATGGCGGCCAGCAGGTCACGGCCGACGAGCCCCCGGGTCTCCGGCAGCAGCGGGGTGTGCACGCTCACCACGTCGCACGTCGCGAACACCTCCTCGATCCCGACCGGCCGCACCCCCAGCTCCTCCGCAGCGCCCGGCTCGGTGAACGGGTCGTACGCCACCACCTCGACGTCCAGAGGCCGCAGCCTGCTCGCGACGAGCCGCCCGATCGCACCCAGTGACAGCAGGCCGACCCGCGAACCATACGTTCCCGCCCCGGCCACGCGCTCGGCCGGCGCCCACCCCTCCCTGGCGCGCAGCACATGCCACCAGCCCCGCTTCAGCGCGTACACGATCTGCGCGACGGTGAAGTCGGCCACGGGCACCGCGTTCGCCCGGAAGGCGGACACCAGGGGGATGCCGCGCTCCCAGAACTCGGGCGTCACGATCTTCCGCACCGTACCGGCCGCGTGGAGCACCAGCTTCAGCCGGGGCGCCGCGTCGAGCAGCGCCTCATCCAGCACCGGACCGCCCCAGCTGGAGCAGAGCACCTCCACCTCGCCCATCCGGCCGAGCTCGGGCCGGGCCACGGGCCCGTAGACGACCCTGGCGGTGCGCTTCAGCCGCTCGCGTGGCCCGCCGTACACGTCGTCGAAGACGTCGAGGTCGAGGACGAAGGCCGCGTTGAGCACCGTGATCCTTCCGGAGGAGGTACCTGTCCCGGGGATCATAACCTCGCCAGCCGACCACCCGGGAAAGCGCCTTCCCGGCCCGCGCTTTCCCTGCTCGCATGGGACAGCGGGGCGGCGATCATCACCACCCCGCGCCCCCGGCCTCACGCCACGTTCCTCGCCGGGCGATGGCCAGGCGAGGGGGCGGGGACAGATCGTGAGCCCGCCCCGGGCGATCGGACCTGGACGCATGCGTACGATGTCGCGGGCGACGAGACCGCTCTCATCCAGCCGGGCGGTGTCCGGCTCGACCGGCAGTTCGACCAGCTCAACCGGATCACCAAGATCAGCGGATCAGGCGCCGGCATCGTCGCCGACGACAAGACGTACGGGTACGACCTGGCCGGCCGAGTCACCTCGGCGAGCGGTCAGACGCTGAGTACAACGACCGCAACCTGCTGACCAAGCTCTCCGGCGCGAACCGTCACCTATGACGCCTTCGACCGCATGGCCACCCGCCAAGATCGAAACGGCGAACAACGATTCCTCTACGCCGGCCTGGACAACGACATCATCGCCATCACCGACAAGGGCGGCGCCGTCCAGGGCCGTGATCCCTCAGGCGGGCCTGCTCAGCGTCCAGGAAGGTGCGAACCCTGCGGCAGGCGCCCTCACCGACATCCACGACGACCTCATAGGCACCTTTTCCGGCACCGCCCTCGCCAGCTCCACCGCCTACAACCCGTTCGGCGAAGCCCTGACCCAGACCGGAGTCAAATCCTCACTCGGCTACCAGAGCGAATACACCGACCCCGACACCGGCGACGTCAACATGCACGCCCGCTGGTACCAACCCGGCACCGGCACTTTCATCTCCCGAGACACTTGGACGCTTTCTCCGACCCCCTCCATCCAGGCCAACCGTTACACCTATGCAAACGGCGGCCCGCCGACCAGAACCGACCCATCGGGGCATCAACCACGGCCAGATGGTGGGGTTACCATTCACCTGGGTTCCCGTGGTGGCGCGGGCGCACCTGTTGGACCTCCGGCACCGTACGAGAGTCCAGGTTCCCGCGCAGCGTCGACCCCTCGACAACACGATCGGCAGGCGAGGACCACAAACGAAGGTCGGAACCAATAAAAATCCCGTAACGCCGAGGCGAACCGCTTCGTCTAGAAATCGCTACAGCACAAACGTGCGCGGCCGTCCGGTGCAAGGCGGCCCGATCTCTTGAACGGGGCGTCGAACCTCGGTTGACGGCTGCGGAGGTCGTGATCGTTTTCTGACGGCTACTGTTCGGAGCCGTCGCCGGGGGCTCCTGACATGCGTTCGATGGCGTCGCGTTGGAGGCGGAGCTAAGGGCGCCTACGGCGTCGGCTTCGCCGATGCCGCTACGCGTCACCCTTGACCGAACCCGGGCGCGAGTCGCCGATCTGGGCAGTTATCCGGGGCAGGGGAGGAAGTGGGCGGGGTGGTGAGGGAATGCGTGCTTCCCCACCTCCTCGGAGTACAATAAGATTGTTGTGCGAGGAGGGGTGAATGGCCTATCGACTGGTGTTGACCACCCAGGTGCGCGACTGGCTCCACGAGCTGCGCACCGGCGATCCGGTAACGCGCAGACTGGTCGCCGAGGCCATCGACCGACTCCTGGACGAAGGGCCGGTCCTGGGACGCCCCTTGGTGGATCGAATCAGCGGCTCCCAGGTGCACAACCTCAAGGAGCTGCGGCCCGGATCCAGTGGAGCCAGCGAAGTACGGATCTTGTTCGTCTTCGATCCCCTGCGCAACGCGGTCCTGCTGATCGCGGGCGACAAGTCCGGGCAATGGAACCAGTGGTACCGCCACGCCATCCCATTGGCGGAGCAGTGGTATGAGGCGTATCTGAAGGAGTTGCCATGAGCACCGAGTTTCACTCCTACTCCCGTGAGGAGTTCCTCGCTGAGTTCGTTCACCCCGACGACCGCCAGGCGGTGGCCGAGGCGCGCGAGCGCCGCGTCGCTCAGGTGCGCGGAGAGTTCCTGGCCGACATGCGCAAGAAGGTCGGGCTGACCCAATCCGAGGTGGCCCAGACCATGGGGGTGTCCCAGCAGCGCGTCTCGGCCATCGAGAACGGCTCCATCGCCGAGTTGGCCACCCTCGGCCTGTACATCCGCGCCCTGGGCGGGGAGTTGAAGGTCATCGCCGACTTCGGCGACACCTGGCAACGTGTCGCCTAACCAGGCCGCGACCATCTCATCACGTTCAGGATCAGCAACCCGGCCCCCGACCTGATCACACCGTGCCCCTGATGTCCTGCAACTGCTGAACCAACGCGGCGCGTAGGCAGGGGTCGGCCAGGCCGGCCACCCGCCGGCCTGGGCCAGCAGGCTGGGCGCCATGGTCACATCAGCGATGTTGGCGGCGGTCAGCCGAGAGTCCACGATCACTCCCGAAGTGGCTCCGGAAGCCTGCATATAGGCCACTCACTGAGCAGCCGGAGATCGACTTCGATGGAGCCGAGCTAACGCACTTGCGGTCCGCGGTGGACATAGTGGGGACCTTGTCCGGATTTGCAGGACTGTAGGTTTCGGAATGCCGGGACGGTGTCTCGCAGGCCGCTGGATGTTTACGACCGCATGGCGAAGAACACGATCACGCCTGAGATGACGAGCCAGACGATGGCCCCGATCGCCGCGGCGATCACGCACCCGGCTATGACCGTGCGTACTCTGCCCCGGTCGTCCCATTCGTGGCGGCCGAAGTCCGGCTCCATGGCACCGAGGCTACGCCAGCCCGAACCTGTGATGCGGAGCCAGGGACGATTCGCCGATGGCCGGGGTGGAGGAGTCCGGAGGAGAAACCTGGGTGACGGCCGATGAGTCCTTCCTTGCCGCCTCGTCAGTACAGGAGGAGGTGGACATGGGCGAGGATGCAGCACGCGAGGAGCTACCTCAGGCGGCGTGCCGGACGCCGTTCGGAGGCGAGGCGACGGGAGGGGCGCAGATGGAGAACGGGGTGGGCCTGCTGGAGCGGGCCATCGGGTACGCGCTGGGAAGCCTGATCCACGTCACGCGTGACGACCTGTATCGGGCCACGCCATGTGGGGAGTGGGACGTGGGGAACCTGCTGGCGCACCTGGATGACTCCTTCGCCGCGTTACACGAGGCGGCCGAACTGGGGCACGTGGACCTGGCTCCGGGAGGTGGCTGTGGCGGGGGCGATCCCGTTCTGGTGTTGCGGGACCGGGCGGCCATGACGCTCGGCGCGTGGGCCGGGACCTTACGCGATCACACGGTGAACGTCGGCGGCTGTCAGATGGCGGGGGCGATGGTGACGGCCGTCGGCGCCGTCGAGGTCACCGTGCACGCCTGGGACCTCGCTCAAGCGTGCGGCCGGCCCCATCCCATCCCACCCTCGATGGCGGCCGAGCTGCTTGCCGTGGCCAACCTGCTGGTCAGTGACGACGACCGGCCGGAGCGGTTCGCCGTGCCGGTCGACCTGCCGTCGCGATCGCCGGCACAGGACCGGCTGCTGGCTTTCCTCGGCCGCAACCCGGCCTGGCCCCGCCCGCAACCTTGGTGAACGCTTCCTGCTGAAGCCGGGCTCAACGAGGCGTACGCAGGCCTCCCTCGGCGCTCGTAGCGGAGGTGGCCGGCCACCAGTTGGCGGCACCGTACTCGTGACCTGCGACGTCCTCACTCATGTCCGGGCCTCTGTCAGGCGTCCGCGACGAGACCGCCTGGACGCCGGCGTCGGCGCAACCCGCGGGCAGATGGTGGAAAGATCGCGACCCCAAGGTGATCTTGAGGTGCCACACTCGTACGTCATGGTCCGTGCATCACTGGTGGCGTTCTGTCTGCTCATCCCGCTCGCCGCCTGCGCCGATGAACCTGCCCCGCCGGCCCCGTCCGCGACCGCCGAGCCGACACCCGCGTCGCCCCCGCGGACGCCCCCGCACAGCGCAACCCCCGGCGTGCAACAGTTCCATGCCACCGAGCTACGGCCCGGCGACTGCATCGAGCCCTTGCCCCAGACCTTCATGGTGACCGTTGTCCCCTGCCATGTGCCACACTCGGCTGAGTTCGCCACCACGTACGTCCTCCCGGAGGGGCCGTGGCCAGGATCGGACATGACTCGGCTCATGGAGAACGGGTGCTTTCCCAGAATGCGCATCAAGGAGTCGAAAAGGGATGTGATCGGTCTCTGGGGACTCGGGCCGGGACCGGACGACTGGCCCCGCTACAGGACCTCTTACTGCCTGGCCGTGCCTCTGGATGGCCAGAAGACGACGGGACGGGTGGTCAAGTAGCCATCCACCTCGCGAGCGCCCGGCGTCCCAACATGGCATGAATGCTTGGCCCTGAAGCGCGGGACTGGTCCGAGGCCCCGCGTTCGGGACCTCGGACCAGTGTGGAGAGCGGCGAAACCGGCCGGGGGCGTGGCCGGAGGCCGGGATCCGGGAGCCGAAGCTTGTCAGTCGTCGTCCTCGTCCAGGCTGCTCAGGATCTGGTCCCACCAGCCGGGCTGCCAGTTGCTCAAGACTCCGTCGCACTTGTTGGTGCCGTGCGTCCCTGATTTGGTCTCGCCGTTCTCGGTGCTCTGCCAGGACGACGACGTGCTGGCGCTCGCGCTGCAGCGAAGGCTGGTGGCCGAGGCCGGGCCGGCCGCAGCTCCGGCGAGTGCCCCGGCGGCGAGCAGAGTGCCGCCGATGGCGATGAGGCTTTTCATGATTCCCCCCTGTAATCACGAAGTGATATGGCTTTGTCACTGTACGTATCCATTGGGGAGGCTCACGCGAGCGCCACGCGGGGCTTTGCCAATCCACGAGCGATGATCGGCGAGTCCCTGATCGGTTCGTCGCCAAGTCGTTCTTCGCGGTGTGTGGTCGTGTCCCGGCCTGCGTTCCAGCGGACGGGCCGTACGCGCTGGGGTCGTGCCGCATGTGGATGCCCGGCTGGGGGTCATATCCGGCTAATGTGGAATTGAAGCTGACCGCCCGTTATCGGAGTGGGCAGCGCGGGTGGCGACGACCGTTCTTCGTGCGGCCGTCGCCACCCTCTGAGCCGGTCGCCCCCTCCTCGCGTGGCCTCGTGGTCCAGGTCGGGGTCCTCGAAGGCCGCGTGGCCGGCCGGTGCCGCCTTCAGGGCCTGCGGATCTCAGGCGTGCGTGCAGTCTTTGGGTCGGCCCGGGGCTCGCGGGGCAGAGTGGTGCTGGGCGCGACCAGGGTGGCACCTCCTTCTCGGGCCTGCGGATCTCAGGCGTCGCCAGCGGCGCGGGCACCCTTGGTTCCGGGCTTGCAGGACAGACTGACTTGCAGGACAGAGAGGTGCTGGGGCCCGAACGGCGTGGCAGGCAATGTGGGTACGGGGCCGCCAAGGCGTGGTGCGTACAGGCCCCGCCAAGGTGGTGTGCCTACGGGCCGTCGGGGCGCCAAGGTGCGTACAGCCGTCAAGGTGCGGTGCGCGCGGGGCCGTCAAGTGCGTAGAGCCGTCAGGGTGCGGTGCGCGCGGGGCCGTCAAGGTGCTGGGCGTACGCGACGCATGTCCTGCCCTCCTGGTGGGTGCTTGAAGTGGTGGGTCAGGAGGCGAGGGTTTCCAGGACCTGGTCGCCGTATTTGGCGAGCTTGTTGTCGCCCACGCCGTTGATCTTGCTCAGCTCGGCCAGCGATGTGGGTGACAGTGTGGCGATCTCTCTGAGGGTGGAGTCGTGGAAGATGACGTAGGCGGGCACGCCCTGCTCCTTGGCCGTGGCCGCGCGCCAGGCGCGTAGGCGTTCGAAGAGCGGGGCGGCCTCCTCCGGGAGCTCCACCACGGGACGGGCGCTCGCGCCGTTGCTTGCGGAGGCCGTCTTGGCGCGGGCCTGGCGCTGGGGGTCGCGGCGGAGGCGGACCTCGCGTTGACCGCGGAGCACCTCGGCGCTGGCGTCGGTGAGCAGGAGCGTGCCGTGGTTGGGCTCGACGGACAGGAGTCCTTGGGCGAGGAGCTGGCGCGCCACGCCGTGCCACTCGGTGTTGCCCAGCTCGCTGCCCACGCCGAACACCGTCAGCGAGTCGTGGCCGTGCTGCAGCACCTTGGCTGTCTTCTTGCCGAGCAGGATGTCGACGAGGTGACCCACCCCGAACCGCTGGCGGCGCTCGCGGTCGAGCCGCCACACGGTGGACAGGAGCTTCTGGGCCGGGACCTTGCCGTCCCACGACTCGGGCGGCGTCTGGCAGGTGTCGCAGTTGCCGCACGGGTCGGTCTGCCGCTGGCCGAAGTAGTCGAGCAGCATGACGCGGCGGCAGTCGGCGGTCTCGCACAGGGCGAGCATCGCGTCGAGGTGGAGGACCTGCCGCCGCCGGTGGGCCTCGTCGCCGTCCAGGGCGAGCCGCCGGTGCTGCACCACGTCCTGCAGGCCGTAGGCCATCCAGGCGGTGGCAGGCAGGCCGTCGCGCCCGGCCCGGCCGGTCTCCTGGTAGTAGCCCTCGACTGACTTGGGCAGGTCGAGGTGGGCCACGAACCGCACGTCGGGCTTGTCGATGCCCATGCCGAACGCGATGGTGGCGACCACGATCAGCCCGTCCTCGCGCAGGAAACGCGCCTGGTGCGCCGCCCGGGTCGGGGCGTCGAGGCCCGCGTGGTAGGGAACGGCGTCGATGCCGTTGTCGACCAGGAAGGCCGCGATCCTCTCCACCGAGGATCTCGACAGGCAGTAGACGATGCCCGCCTCGCCCGGATGCTCCGTGCGCAGGAACTCCAGCAGCTGCCGCTTGGGCTCGCTCTTGGATGCGATGCGATAGTGGATGTTGGGCCGGTCGAAGCCGGCGACGAAGTGACGGGCCTGGTCGAGGCCGAGCCGGGAGGAGATCTCGGCGCGCGTGGCCGGGGTGGCGGTCGCGGTCAGCGCGATGCGCGGCACCTCGGGCCAGCGCTCGTGCAGCCCCGACAGGGTGAGGTAGTCGGGGCGGAAGTCGTGGCCCCACTGGGACACGCAGTGCGCCTCGTCGATGGCGAAGAGCGAGATCTCGCCCTTGGCCAGCAGCCGCAGGGTCGCCTCCACGCGCAGCCGCTCGGGCGCCAGATAGAGCAGGTCGAGCTCGCCCGCCAGGAACGCGGCCTCGACCGCCTGCCGTTCGTCGAAGCCCTGCGTCGAGTTGAGGAACCCCGCACGCACGCCGAGCGCCGTCAGCGCGTCGACCTGGTCCTGCATCAGCGCGATCAGCGGCGAGACCACCACCCCGGTCCCGGCGCGCACCAGCGCGGGGATCTGGTAACACAGCGACTTGCCGCCGCCGGTCGGCATGAGCACGAGCGCGTCGCCGCCCGCGACGACATGCTCGATGATCTCCTGCTGGGCCGGCCTGAAGGAGTCGTAACCGAACACCCGGCGCAGGACCTCGATGGGGGTATCCATGCGGCTACCTTACGTGATCGTGGGGGTGTGGGGGGCCGGGTTCGCCCACGGCGATCCCGGATCCTTGGCCGGGAATGAAAACCATTGCCGCTGGGTTGCAGGGGGCATGAAGAAGAACCTGCACCCCTCGTACCGTCCCGTCGTGTTCCGCGACCCCGGCGTCGGGTTCGCCTTCCTCACCCGCTCGACCGTGACGAGCAGCAAGACCGTCGAGTGGGAGGACGGCAAGACCTATCCCGTCGTCGACGTGGACGTCTCCTCCGCCAGTCACCCCTACTACACCGGACGCGGGCGCGTCCTCGACAGCGCCGGACGGGTGGAGCGCTTCAGGCAGCGCTACGGCAAGGCCTGACGCCCGGGCCCCGCCCGCCCCGGCGGGGCGCGCGGGGCCGATCACCTGCGCTCCAGGTCGCCAGGGAGGCCGCATGCCCCTCATTACTTATGGGTAGAAAGGCTTCACCGGCGTGGGAGCAATGGTGATCGCGATGAGTCTCACTGGGAAGGAACGCCGCATCCTCGCTGAAATGGAGCATGCTCTGGCCCTGGAGGATCCGGACCTGGCCAGGCGCGTCGCGGCGATCAACAGCATCGAATCCGGCGAGAACACCTTCATGCGGCCCTACGGCCAGCGGGCTCGTGTCTGGGTGACCGGGCATGTATGGATCATCATGGCCACTGTCGTCCTGCTGGTGGCGCTGCTCATGCTGGCCGTCTTCCTGACGTGATGTCGATGCCTGTCATCGGCACGTCCCCAGAGCCGTCAGCCGTGCGATCTGCGGCGTCTGATCACTGCCAGGTCCACGGCCGCGATGATGGCCACCACGGCCGCGACCGCCGCCTCCCACGCCCACACCTCTTGCCCGGTGCTCATCGCGCGCGAGACGAAGAAGATCGCCGCCGCGAGGCCGGCCACCAGCGCCACCAGTGACAGGGCCCGCCGGGCGCCCAGCGGACTCCGGGCCGTCAGCGGCTCGGTGCCCTGCCGGTCACGCAGCCACATGATCATGCTCCTTCCGCGTCGCGGGGCCTGGGACTCTCAGGCCAGGCACCTCAGCTTCGCGACGAGCCGCCGGTCGAGGTCGTGGCCCGCGGGCAGGCGCCCCACCGTGGCCGCCACGAACTCCGGATAGGACAGCGTCGTCTCGACCCCGCCGGCGTGCGCCCAGATCTGCTCCCCCGTCTGCTCGACCTGGACATCGGTCCCCTGCTCGGACAGCGCGAACCGGCCCACCGCCACCCGCCACAGCGTCCTACCGTCCGCCTCGTCCCGCGCCACCGGCACCCCCACGTCGTCGGCGTGCGTGGCGTACTCGGAGTCGTAGTGGAACGCCTGCAGCCCCACCGGGTAGGGGCCGGCCATCGTGTCGATCAGCGCGTCACGGCCGAGGTCACGCATGCGCCGCCGGGTCTCGCCGTTCTCCGCTCGCCACTCTTCCAGGACTTCCTGTACGGGCACGGCGCGGCGCTGCCGCACGCACCACTCGTTGAAGTCGTGGAAGCCGTCGACCCCTTCCCGGGCGAGCCGGGCGAGCAGCTCCTGTACGTCGCCGTCGAGGCAGGCGTGGTTGTAGAGCTCCTCGCCCGCCAGGTGGGCAAGCACGTCGCGGACCGACCACCCTTCGCACCGCGAGGGTCGCTGCCATGCCTCGTCGTCGAGACCGGAGAAGAATCGGTCGAGCCGGGCCGCCTCGGCGTCGAAGATGTCGAACGGCTCGAACTCCTTGAGCAGGTCCTCAGCCATACTTCGACGCTACCCCCGTGGCGGCTCCTCTCACGGTCCATCTGGCGCGTACGACCTCGACGGGCGGGCAGGTGCCGCCGTCCCACGGGTGTCCCGAGACGACGGCGGCGGAAGGCGTCCACCCGGCACGAGCCCGCGTCCTGTCGGGAAGGTGGGAAAGGCGCGAGCCCGGTCCCCGTGCAGGGGACCGGGCTCGCGGTCGGATGTGATCACCCGAGGGGCGGGTACTCCTTACCGGTGGTACCAGCCGCGGTAGACCCGCACGTAGTCCGTGCGGCTCTCGGCGCCCTCGAGCTCGTCGCTACCCGCGTAAACGGCCTTGTAGGTGCCGCTCTTCCAGGCGCGCGTCTTGGCCACGAACTTGCCGCCCCATCTGGTGTCGGCCGAGGCGACCCACTTCCAGCCGTTCGAGCCGTTGGAGCGGTAGTAGATGCTGACCCGCTCGCCGCGCACGCCCTCCCAGCCGTCGTCGTCCGTCTGGAGACGGCCGGAGAACCAGACCGTCTTGCCCTTGCGGACCTTGAACGGGTCGGCGCTGAAGCGGGAGATCCGGGTCTCGCCCTTGCCGCCCTCCTCGACCTCGACGGAGAAGAACGCCGTGTCGGTCACGACGACCCTGCCGTTCTTGATGCCCTGGGCGGTGGCCTTCCACTTGCCCTCGGGGTCGTTCTCGTTGAAGGGGATGGCGAAACGCCAGTTCTCGAGCTGCCTGGCGTCCTTGGCGCGGAGGGCGCGGAACTGCGCCTGCGGCTCCACGCTCAGCCTGACGCTGTCGACGTCAGAGCTGGCCTGAACCTTGAAGTAGGCCTCGGCCTCGCTACCGGCCTTGACGACGACCGGGTTGGGCGAGATGTCCTTGATCTCGACCGTCGGCGTCCTGGTCTGTGCCGTGGCGGCACCACCGGAGACGAGAAGCGCCCCGCCCACGAGGGCGGAGACGATGCCTACAGCGATTTTCTTCATGAGGGTGCTGATTCCTCTCCCCGTATCGCTGGAGTCGGCCGGGATAGCCAACTCCCTCTACTACTTTGAGGCGCGAATGGGGTCAAAGGTTGGCTAAAGCGGGAGAAAAACTTTGAACATCGCCTTAACCAGGGACAATACGCATAAATCCGGATTAGGGGCTGTTGACCGGCTACAGTCTCGCTCATGACCGACGTCTACACCCTTGGCGAGGCGCTGGGCGTGGTGTCCAGCGGCCGGGTCCGCCACGAGACAGAGGCCAGGCTGGACGTCTGCGGGCCCGAGTTCACGCTGGCGGTCGCGCTGGCCAGGCTCGGTCACCGGACGTGCTACCTGGGCAAGGTGGGCGGCGACGAACTGGGCGCCAGGGTTCTCACGGTGCTCAGGGGCGAAGGCGTCGACGTGGCCGACATGCGCGTCGCCGAGGGCTCGCGTACCGGGATGATCCTCAGGGAGTCGCGGGTCGGCCGGGACCCGCAGGTCTCGCAGTACCGCTCCGGATCGGCCGGGGCCGCGCTGGCGCCGGGCAACGTGCCCATCGACCGGATCGCCGCCGCGAGGATGCTGCACGTCACCGGCGTCACGGCGGCGCTCGGCAGGGACGCGCTCGAAGCGGTCCGCGTCGCGGTGGGGGCCGCCAAGACCGCCGGGGTGATGATCTCGTTCGCGGTCCGGTACGTCCCGGAGCTGTGGCCCTCGGTCAGGGAGGCGGAGGACGTGCTGAGCGAGCTCGCCTGCGAATCCCACCTGCTCTTCCTGGGCCAGGACGAGCTCGACCTGGTCAAGCCCGCGCTGACGCCCGAGCGCGAGGTCGTGGTGGACCGCGGCGCGAAGGGCGCGAGCGTGCGGGCCGACCGGATGCGGTACGACGCGCCGGGGCCGCAGGCGCCCATGGTGGAAGCGGCGGGCGCGGGCGACGCGTTCGTGGCCGGCTACATCAGCGCGGCCCTGGACGGCCTCACCCCGCCCGAGCGCCTGCACCGCGGCACGCTCCTCAGCGCGGCCGCGATGACCAGCGCCGGCGACTGGCAGGGCCTGCCGACGAGGGCCGAGCTCTAAGACGGCGGCAGGGCCTGGCGCGGAGGACCGAACCCTAAGAGTGACGGCAGGGCCTGGCGCGGAGGACCGAACCCTAAGAGCGACGGCAGGGCCTGGCGCGGAGTCCGGCGGCTGTCATCCAGGGCTCTAGCATGGCTCGCATGAAACGCCTGCCGTCCATCGAGCCCGCCGGCCTCACCTCCGACGCGCTCGCCCTCTACGAGAAGATCATCGCGGGCCCGCGCGGCGCGTCCATGCTCGACGAGGCGGGTGGCCTGGCCGGGCCGTTCAACGCCATGCTGCTCAGCCCGCCCGTCGGCGACGCGCTGCAGGAGCTGGGGGCGGCGATCCGCTACCGGTCGGGGCTGAGCGACCGGGCCAGGGAGATGGCCATCCTGGTGGTGGCGCACCACTGGGGCAGCGCGTTCGAGCAGCGGGTGCACGAGGAGATCGGGCGCCGGCTCGGCCTGTCCGACGGTCAGCTCGACGCGCTGCGCACCGGCGCGCCGGTCGAGCTGGACGACCCGGAGGAGTCCGCGGTGCTGCGCGTGGCCCGGGCGCTGGTGGCCAGGGGCGACCTCGACGACGAGGAGTATGCCGCCCTGCCCGAGAAGGCGGTGTTCGAGCTGACCACGCTGGTCGGCTACTACGCCACGCTCGCCATGCAACTGCGGGTCTTCAGGGTGTAGCCGCCAGGCCGGCCTCACCCACCCCCACCGGTACGGCGGCGCAGGAGCAGCCCGCCCGTGCCCGCGGCGAGGATCAGCAGCGACCCGGCGAGCACGAACACCCGCCCGTCGGGCCCGGCCTCTCCTCCCGCGCCCGTCGCGACGCCGTCGCGGGGAGTAATGGAGCTCCGGGGCGTCCGCGACGGCTCGGCGGTGCGGGCCGGCGTGGCGGTGGACGTCCGCGCCGCCTTCGAGGAGGGGGTCGCGGAGGACGTCGAGGTGCCCGCGCCGATGGTCAGCGAGTACGTCTTGAGCGCGTCCGGGTTCTTGACCTCGCACTCGACCAGCCGCCCGCCGGGCGTAGCGCCGATGTTGACGGCGGCCGGCCTGACCGTGGCCGTCCCCGCGTTGCGCGAGGTCGTCCTCATGGTGACCGAGCCGGGCAACGTGACGGCCTGCCCGGCGGCGGCGGAGCCCAGCGTGCCCACTCCGGTCGCCGAGGTCAGCTTGGGCAGGTTCGAGATCGAGGCGTAGGCGTAGAGCTTCGCGTCAGCCGGGAGCCCGGCAGCGGGCGCCTTCAGCTCCGATCCGGCCACGTACGTCCCGGACCAGCCGATGCTGAACTGCTCCCCGGCCTTGGGTGAGGCAGGCATGGTCAGGGTGATCCTGATCTTCACGTCCTGCGCCGCGCCCGCTCTGTCGGCGCAGCGGTACTCGACCACGTCGGAGCCGCTGTCACCGGCGCCGCCCTGCCCGACCGTGACCACCACGCTCTGCGTGCCGGTGGTCGTGCACGACGTCGCCTCCTCCGCCTCGCCGGCCAGCCCCAGCAACAGGCTGTCCGGATCCGCCGATGGCTTGACCGTCACCTGGCCGCCCGTGGCGGCGGTCACCGTAACCCTGCTGGTCACCTGCCCGGCCGGCACGGACGTGGACCCGGCGGCGACGGCGGCGCCCGTCCCGTCGAGCTCGGCGTGCGTCCCTCCGGTCACCTCCAGCGCGCCCGAGACCAGCACCTGCGTGGGAGCGGCCGGCGCCGTCCGCAGCGTCAGCGCCGGAATGGTCCACTTGACGTCGAACGTGCCGCTCGCCGCGTCCGGCACGGCGACCGCCACGTTGAGCGAGGTGTTGGTGAACGGCCCGCCCGTGCACGTGTAGGCGACGTTCAGCGTCTTGTCCGCCATGTTCTCCGCCACGGCCCTTACCCCGGCCGCCGCCACCGAGGGGAGCGCGAGGGCCAGCAGGACGAGCACGCTCAGGGCTGATAAGACGCGCAAGGCCGATCATCTCCACCAGCGGGGGTCAGCGAGCGGCCCCATGATCTCAACTGTTGATCACGGTTGGGTTGAGATCCCGGGCATGAAGGGAAGGAGGGGTCGGCAGGGAGGTGTGGCGGACAGGTGAAGGACATCATCGAAGTCATCGGTGAGGCGCTGGACTTCGCGGGCGTGGTCGCGATCGCGGCCGGCACCCTCATCGCCAGCGTCGTGTTCGGGCTGCGGTGGCTGCGGACGCGCGACGTAGCCGAGGTGTACCGCCTGTACCGCCAGGGCGTGGGGCGGGCCATCCTCCTCGGGCTGGAGCTGCTGGTCGCCGCCGACATCATCAGGACCGTGGCCGTGTCTCCGACGTTCCAGAGCGTGGGCGTGCTGGCGGTGATCGTGGCCGTGCGGACGTTCCTCAGCTTCTCGCTCCAGGTGGAGCTGGAGGGACGGCTGCCCTGGCGCCCGCCGCCCCCGCAGCCCTCCTCCGCGGGCGGCGGGCCTGCCCACGGGTCAGGCTGAGTCGCGGATGACCAGCTCCGTGGGGAGGATCACCGGGTCGGCCGGGCCGCCCTCGAACAGGCCGAGGAGGAGGCGGACCATGGCCGTCGCCTGCTCCACCACCGGATGGCGGATCGTGGTCAGCGGGGGCTCGGTGTACTTGGCGGCCTCGATGTCGTCGAAGCCCACCACCGCCACGTCGTCGGGCACCCTGCGGCCCGCCAGTCTCAGCGACTGCAGCGCGCCCACCGCCATCAGGTCGTTGGCCACGAACACGGCGTCCAGGGACGGGTCGTCGCCGAGGAGCTGGCGCATCGCCACCGCGCCCGACTCGCGCGTGAAGTCGCCCACCGCGACGATCGAGCGCCGGTCGGAGTCGCGCAGCACGGTGCGGTAGCCGGTCAGCCGGTCCTGCCCGCCGATCATGTCCTGCGGGCCGGCGATCGTCGCGATGCGCCGCCTGCCGGTCGAGACCAGGTGGCGGACCGCGAGCTCGGCGCCGCCCACGTTGTCGTTGTCGACGTACGGGATGTCCACGGGAACGGCCGGCCTGCCGTAGGAGACGACGGGGACGCGCAGCCGGGACAGCGCGGACGGGAGCGGGTCGGCGCCGTGCATCGAGATGAGCATGACCCCGTCGACGTGCCCGCCCGCGATGTAACGCTCCACCCGGGCGTGGCTCATGGGGGAGGAGGCCAGCATCAGCACGACCTGCTTGTTGACCGCCTCCAGCTCCACGCTGGCCGAGCGGATCACCGTGGAGAACAGGGGGTCCTCCGAGAAGACCCTGGTCGGAGGCTCGGAGACCACCAGGGCGATCGAGTCCGTGCGTTGGGTGACGAGGCTGCGCGCGGCGGAGTTGGGCACGTAGCCCAGCTCGTCGATAGCGCGCAGCACGGCGTCGCGGATGTGCGGCGCCACCGTCGCCTGCCCGTTGACGACACGGGACGCGGTGGCACGCGAGACCCCGGCCCGGGCGGCGACCGCCTCCAGGGTCGGGCGTCTCATGACTGCACCAAGAGGGAGAGCACGGAAAAAATCTACAGCCCGTTCCTGGTGATGACGTCGCGGAACCACAGTGCGCTGTCCTTCGGTACACGGGCCTGTGTCGCGTAGTCGACGTGCACGATGCCGAACCTGCGACTGTAGCCCTCGGCCCATTCGAAGTTGTCAAGCAGCGACCACACCAGATAGCCGCGCAGATCGGCGCCCGCCTCGATGGCCCGGTGCGCCTCGCGCAGGTGTCCGTCGAGGTAGGACACCCGGTCGGCGTCGTGCACCCGGCCGTTCTCGACGACGTCGTCGAAGGCCGCGCCGTTCTCGGTGACCATGAGCGGCACCCCCGGGTAGTCGTGCGACAGCCGCACGAGCAGCCTGGACAGGCCGTCGGGCACGATCGGCCAGCCCATCGCGGTGGTGGGGGCGTCGGCGCCGCCGAACCTGACGCCCTCCGAGCCCGGCCACGCCGCGTCGGCGGGCTCGCCGGGGCTCGCCTCCACCACGCAGGGGTTGTAGTAGTTGATGCCGATCTGGTCGATCGGCGCTGCGATGGCCCGCAGGTCGCCGTCCTTGACGTGCCCGGTGCCGCCGTTGCGCTCCGCGGCCTCCAGCACCTGCGCCGGGTAGCGGCCGTGGATCACCGGATCGAGGAACTGCCTGGTCAGCAGGGCGTGGACCCGCTCCACGCCCGCCGCGTCCGCCTGGTCCGGCCGCGCGTCCGGGTCGTTGACCTGGGCGGGGGTGAGCACGGGCGCCGAGTTGACCACGAGCATGACGCTCCGCGCGCCCAGCTCGCGCAGCCGGGCGGTGGCCAGGCCGTGGCCCAGCAGCAGGTGGTGGGCGGCGCGCATCGCATCGCCCGGGTCACGGCGACCCGGCGCGTGCACGCCGTTGCCGTAGCCCAGGAACGCCGACACCCACGGCTCGTTGAGCGTGGCCCAATGGTGCACGCGGTCGCCGAGCCTGTCGTGCACGGCCTGGGCGTACTCGGCGAACCGGTAGGCCGTGTCGCGGTCCGTCCAGCCGCCGCGGTCCTCCAGCGCCTGGGGCAGGTCCCAGTGATAGAGCGTGACGTACGGCACGATCTCGGCGCTGAGCAGCTTGTCCACGAGCCTGTCGTAGAACGCGAGCCCGCGCGGGTTGGCCGGTCCGGTGCCGTCGGGCTGCACGCGCGGCCAGGCCACCGAGAACCTGTAGGCCGCCAGGCGCAGCTCGCGCATCAGCTCGACGTCGTCGGCGTAGCGGTGGTAATGATCGCAGGCCACGTCCCCCGTGTCGCCGCCTGCCACGTTCCCGGGGGAGTGGGAGAAGGTGTCCCAGATCGACTGGCCTCGCCCGTCCTCCTTGACCGCCCCCTCGATCTGGTATGAGGCCGTGGCAGCGCCCCAGACGAAGTTCTCCGGGAAAATCATCCTTTGACAGCTCCTTGCATGATTCCACCAATGATCTGTTTGCCGAACAGGACGAAGACGAGGACGAGGGGGAGGGTGCCCACCGCGGTGCCCGCCAGCCCCAGCACGTAGTCGTTGACGTAGCCGCTGGCCAGCGTGGACAGGGCCACCTGCACGGTCGGGTTCTCCGGGGTGAGCACGACCAGCGGCCAGAAGTAGTCGTTCCATGCCGACATGAACGTGAGCATGCCGAGCACGGAAGCCGCGGGCCGGGCCACGGGCACCACGACGTGCCAGAAGAGCCTCCAGGTCGTGCAGCCGTCGACCCGGCCCGCCTCCAGCAGCTCGGTCGGCAGGGCCCTCGACAGGTACTGGGTCATGAAGAACACGCCGAACGCGTTGACCAGGGCCGGCACGACCAGGGCGTACATGGTGCCGGTCCACTCCAGCTTCACCATGAGCAGGTAGAGCGGGATGATGCCGAGCTGAGCCGGCACCATCATGGTGGCGACCGTGATCAGCAGCATGACGTTCCTGCCCCGGAAGCGGAGCTTGGCGAAGGCGAACCCGGCCAGCGTCGAGAAGAACATGACCGCGACCGCGATCGCGCCCGCCACGATGACCGAGTTGAGCAGCGCCAGCCCGAAGGGCACGGTGTCGAAGACCCTCGACACGTTGGCGAAGAAGTTGCCGCCCGGCCAGAGCGGCGGCGGCACCTGGGCCAGCGCCGAGTTGTGCCGGGAGGCCACCACCACGCTGTAGTAGAGCGGGAACGCGGAGAAGAAGGCCACCGCGGTCAGGGTCAGGTAGCGCAGCCTCATACCAGTCCGCCCTTCACCCGGCGGGTGATCAGGAAGTTGACGCCGGCGACCAGCACCACGGCGAGGAACATCAGCCAGGAGGCGGCCGAGGCGTAGCCGAAGTCGAACTTGGTGAACCCCTGCTCGTAGACGAACAGCGCCAGCGTCTGGTACTGCCGGTCAGGACCGCCGCTGGCGGCGCCGCCTCCGGCGCCGCTGCTCGCGCCGAACAGCAGCGGCTCGGCGATGATCTGCATGGCGCCGATCGTGGAGACGATGACCACGAAGATGATCGTGGGCCGGATCATCGGGATGGTGATCCGGCGGAGCTGGGTGAAGTTGCTCGCCCCGTCCAGGGTGGCCGCCTCGTACAGCTCACGGGGCACGGCCTGCATCGCCGCGAGGAAGATCAGCGCGTTGTAGCCGGTCCACCGCCACATGATCATGACGGAGAGCGCGATGTGCGAGCTCGCCGTGCCGGCCGCCCAGTCGACGCTGCCCGCGCCGAACCACGAGAGCACCCAGTTGATCACGCCGAAGTCCCGGCCGAAGAGCTGGCTGAAGATGACCACCACGGCCACCACGCTGGTGACGTTGGGCAGCAGCAGCGACACCCTGAACAGCGTCTGGAACCGCAGCCGCCGGTTGAGCAGGTGCGCCAGCCAGATGGCCAGCAGCAGCTGCGGCGCCGTCGAGAGCACCCCGATGGACAGCGTGTTGAAGGTGGCGTTCCAGAAGTAGCCGTCCGCGAGCAGCGTGCCGAAGTTCTTCGCTCCGACGAACGTGTGCTCGTCGGACAGCAGCGTCCAGTCGTGCAGGCTCACCCACGCCGTGTAGATCAGCGGGAACAGCCCGAAGGCGCAGAAGAGCAGGAAGAAGGGCGCGACGTAGGCGTACGGCGACACCCTCACGTCGAGGGTGTGCCGCACGCTCCGCCTGCGCCGCCGCGGGACGGCGAGCGGAAGAGAACTCATTTGATCTTCTTGACGTCCTCGAGCACCTGCGCCCACGCCTCGTCGGGCGTCTGCTTGCCCTGCTCCACCCGGCCGAGACCGTCGCCGATCACGACGCGGACCTCGGCCTCCTTGGGCCCGAGGTGCTGGGGCTTGAGCGCCTTGGCCGCCTCGGAGTAGATCTTGCCGATCGGGGCGTCACCGAAGAACGGCTTGGTGAAGTTCTGGATCGACGGGTCGTCGTACAGGGCGGGGATCGACGGGAACGTGCCCTCCTCCTTGAAGACCTTCGCCTGGTTCTCCTTGGAGGTGAGGAAGTCGATCAGCTCGGCCGCCTCCTTGGGGTGCTTGCTCTGCTTGGGGATCATGAGGTGTGAGCCGCCGCTGTTGCCCGAACCGCCGGGAACGGTCGCGATGTCCCACTTGCCGGAGGCGTCCTTGGCCTGCTCCTGGATGTAGCCGGTCATCCAGGCGGGGCAGATGATCGTGGCGAACGCGCCCTTGGCGAAGCCGGTGTTCCACGGCGGGGAGAAGGCCGCCAGCTTGGCCGTCAGCTTCTCGGAGGTGAGCTGGTTGGACAGGTCCCAGGCCTGCTTCACCGCGGGGTTGGAGCCCACGATGATGTTGTCCTGCGGGTCGTAGAGGCCGGTCGGCGCCTGGTTGACCATCGCGCGGAAGATCTCGCCGGGGCTGTCCACGAACTTCGCGCCGGCCACGTTCGCCGTGGCGAACTTCTTGCCGGTCTCGATGTACTGCTCCCACGTCGGCCAGAGGGCCGCCACCTTGGTGCGGTCGGTGGGCAGGCCGGCCTTCTCGAACAGGTCCTTGCGGTAGCACATGGCCAGGCCGCCCACATCGGTGCCGAGCCCGAGCAACTGGCCGCCCTGCTTGCCCAGCCCCTGCTGCCACTTCCAGTCGAGGTAGTCGCTCTGGCGCTTGTCCAGCCCGAACTGCTTGAGGTCGTGGAACTTGGTGGGCTGCGCGGTGAACGTGCTGATGTAGCCCACCTCGACGGCCTCGATGTCCGCCGCCCCCGCGTTCGTGGCCAGCCGCTTGACCAGGTTGTTGTGGTGGTCGTTGAACTGGGTCACCGCCTCGGCGATCTCGATGTTCGGGTGGGTCTTCTTGTACTCCTCGTAGAGCGGCTTGAAGCCGAAGTCGCCGAAGAGGCCTACGGTGAGCTTGATCTTCTCTCCCGGCTTGGCCGCCGTGTCGGAGGCGCCGCCTCCGCCTCCGCCTCCGCCTGAGCCGCAGGCGGCCGTGGCCATGGCGATCAGGGACGCGGTGAGCAGGGGTACGGCGAGTCGCCTGATGCGAGGGGGCATGGAACCCTCCTGGGTTCGAACTGGGGGTTGGGCTGAGAGAGCGCTCTCTCAGAAGGGTCGTAGTCCTCACACCTCGCTGTCAACGGTCGTTGGATAACGATCCGGGTTACAGAGAGAGCGTGTTCGCAAGCGGTGCGGAGTCGCCGGGCGGAGGGCCGGCTCCGGGCCGCGTCAGCCGTTGAGCACGCGGCCGACGATCCGCGCGTACATCCGGCCGGGGCTCGGCGCCTTGGCCAGGAAGCCCGGCAGCATGGGCAGCCCCACCGCGAACGGCTCCAGCCGCTCGTACAGCTCCTCGCCCCCGGCCGGCCGGTCGTCCGGCCGCTTCTCCAGCAACTGCGCCAGCAGCGCGCCCAGCTCGCCAGGCAGACCAGGGATGGCCGGCGGCCGCTCCTTGACCTGCTTCTCGAAGACCACGTAGTCGGTCGGCCCGGTGAACAGCTGCCGCCCGGTCAGCATCTCGTGGAGCACGCAGCCCAGTGAGTAGAGGTCGCTGCGGGGCTCCGCCACGCCGTGCTGGATCTGCTCCGGCGCCATGTACGCGGGGGTGCCGAGGATCTGGCCGATCCTGGTGAACGTGGTGACGTCGGCGTCACGCAGCAGCGCCAGGCCGAAGTCGAGCACCTTCACGCTGCCGTCGGGGCAGAGCATGAGATTGGTCGGCTTGAGGTCGCGGTGACAGATCGCGAGCGCGTGCGCGGCCGACAGCACGGCGCACGCCTGCGCGGCGATCCCGGCGGCCCACGGCACGGGTAACGGCCCGTGCTCGCTCACCACGTCGGCCACCGTGACGCCCTCGATGAACTGCATCACCTGGTAGAGCCGCTGATCGTGGGCGCCGAAGTCGTAGAGCACCGGAGCGCCTGGATGCTCCAGCCGGGCCAGGATGCGCGCCTCGCGGATGAAGCGGCGCTCCAGCTCGTGGTCGGGGCCGCTCGGCAGCCTCAGCAGCTTCACCGCGACCCGGCGGTCGAGGTGGCGGTCGTGCCCCGCGTAGACGGCTCCCATGCCGCCCTGGCCGAGGGGGAGGTCGTCGAGCACATAGCGGTCACCGATGACCATCCGCCCCTCCCCCCAGCCTTTCCGGAAAAACTACACCGTCAAGACTGAGGGCGCAGGTGCCCGTCGGTCAGCCCGTCGAGACCCAGCCGGATCAGCGTCTGGCCGAGCGCGGACGTCTCCCTCAAGGCGTCCTCCAGCGCCGCGAGCTGCCGGAACGCCTCGCCGTACGCGCCCTGCTCCGCCGGCGAGAGGCGGGGCAGGCGGGTGCGCCGCACGTCGAACCGGCTGGAACCGGTGGTCGCCCGCCCACCCGCCGCGCGCAGGAACCCGGCCAGGAAGTCGGGGTCGAGCCTGCGCGGATCGACCCGGTAGAGCGTCAGGTGCGGCCCCAGCACGCAGCCTCCCTCGGCCATCACCCGCACGCTGGAGTAGGAGGCCACCACGTCGCCCTCCCGCACCTCGACGAGCCCCTGCTGCGCGCTCGTACGGCCGGACGGCGGCGCGCCGTGGGACACGTCGTCGGCGGTGAGCACCGGGATGTCGCCGCCGCCGGACACCATCCTGGGCGGGGCCTGCAGCGCGGCGACCAGACCCTCCTTGATCAGGTCGCCGATCGTGGTGAACGGCTGGTCGAGCGGCTGCTCCAGCACCTTGAGGTCGGGCGGCGTGGCCGTCGCGGCCAGGAAGCGGTCGCGGGCCTCGGTGAAGGCCCGGCCCAGGTCGTCACGGCGCTGGTGGCGGGCCGGCGTCATGTCCACCTCGTCGGCCAGCAGGTCGATGATCCGCACCGTCTGGTCGGAACGGTCCTCGAGATAGGCCCGCCACGCGGGCTCGACGATGGCCTGGTCGGCGGTGGCGTCGAGGATCAGCACGTCGGACGGTGGGCGCTCGCCGCCCGCCGGCCTGCGCAGCAGCCACAGGTCGGAGCCCGGCAGGGCCACCACGGCGCGCAGCGCCCCGGCCCGCAGAAGGTTGGCCCGGATGCGCCTGCCCGCCTTCCGGCTGGCCGCCGCGGGAGGCATGAGGATGGCGACCCGGCCGCCCGGCCGGACGTGGGTGAGGCAGTGCTGCACCCAGGCCAGCTCCGGCTCGCCGCGCGGCGGCAGGCCGTACTCCCAGCGCGGGTCGCCGGTCAGCTCCTCGTAGCCCCAGGCGCGCTCGTTGAACGGCGGGTCGCAGACGACGGCGTCGGCCCGAACCCCGGCGAACCCGTCGTGGCGCATCGAGTCGCCCGCCACGATCTCGGCGTCGACGCCGCGCAGCCGCAGCCGGGCCGCCGCGATGCGGGCCGAGGTGCCGCTGAGGTCCTGCCCGAGCACCCGGCCGGCCCGGGG
>NZ_QNFZ01000242.1 GCF_003313395.1 Nonomuraea lactucae
CGCTGGCACCTGGCGCCGCCGCCCCGGGGAGCCCGCGTGCGGCGGGCCGAGCACGCCGCGGCGGTGCTGCCCGCGAGGGTGCTCCCCCAGGGCCCCGACTTCACCGCCGAACCGGGCTCCACGCAGGCGTTCATCGGCCCCGACGTGCCCGGCCACCTGACCGAGCGGATCCGCGTGGTCGTGCGCGCCGCCGGCCGCAGGTCCGAGCTCGACTTCCCGCTGACCGCCTTCGGCGAGATCTTCGCCGGCGACGTGCCCGGCACGGTCGCCGCCGTCTGGGGGACCGTGATGTGGTGCGCCTACGCGCCCGCGTTCGACGGCAACGAGCGGCTTCTCACCATCTTCGGCGAATACCTGCGCAGGCCGCTCCCCGGTGACGAGTGGGTCCGCTGGCTACCCGGCCCACCACTGCTCGACCTGGTCACACTCGTCGCCGAACGGCTGCGCGCGGGCCGCCCGCGCGAGGCCCTGCGGCTGGCCGCGGTGATGGCCGACACGGCCCAGGTCCTGCTCGCCGACGCCCGTTTCCGGCCGCGCGCGCTGGCCCTGCTCACGATGGTCGAGCCCACGCTGACGCGACCGGGCCTGGACGAGCGCGCGGCCCTGCGAGACGACGAGTCGGTACGGCAGGCGTGGCTGCGGCGCTGCCCGCCCCGGCTGGCCAGGGCGCTGCTGGCGGAGACCGATCCCGCCGCGCACTTCTGCCACACCGTGTACGACCTGGTCCAGGCCCTGGCGTTCACCCGTGACCCGGCCCGGGCGGCGGCGACGCTCCTGGCCGATCTGTCCGACTCCAGGGGGCTGCTGCCCGGGCTGCTGGACCACCGGCTCAGGCACGCCTACGACGAGCTGTCACGCGCCGGCCTCACCGGCACCTCGGCCGCGGAGACCACCCAACCGGACGGCTTCCCCGTACTCGGCCCGGCCCAGCCCCTTCCGCCGCCGCCGCGCCCCCTCCCCGCCACCGGCACCTTCACCCCCGCCTGGACCACCCCCACCGGCTGGAGCATCGGGACCGGCTCGGGTCCCTCCAGCGCCCCCGGTCAGGGCACCTCTCAGACCCCCAGCGGCCCCGTCCCTCCCGGTCCCGATGGCCGTACGAGCGCTGGCGGCTCTGCAGGCTGGGACCGCCCGACCGGCTCCAGCGGGCCTACCAGGACAGGTCGCCACCCGGCACCGAGCGGCCCCTCCGGACTGGGCGGCTCCCCCAGCGCGGTAACCTCCACCGGTCCGGCCAGTCCCACCGGACCCGGCAGTCCCACCGGACCGGGCGGCCCCACTGGGGCGGGACACCACTCCGGAGCGATCGGCCCCACCGGACCGGGCGGCCCAACCAGGTCGGGCGGCCCCACCAGACCGGGCGGCCCAACCAGGTCGGGCGGCCCCACCGGACCGGGCGGCCCCACCGGGACGGGACACGACTCGGGATCGATCGGCGCCACCGGACCGGGCAGTTCCTCTGGATTCGGGGGGCCGCTGGGGAGTGGTGGGGTGGCAGGGAGGGCGTGGGAGATGCCGGCACGGGTGCCACGCCAACCCGTCGCGTCGGGATTCGAGATCGAGCCGCCCGACCGGGCCAGCGCGGCCGCCGTGCTGGGGGCCGCGTACGCCGCCGGGCTGGCGTGGCGCGGAGTGAGCGGGGCCGGCGTGCCGGAGCGCGGGTTCGCAGGGCAGGCGGCGCTGGTGCAGCGGATCGTCCACGAGCGCGACGACGTCCACCCGTGAACCGGTGGCGGCGACCCGCACACGCCCACGGCCCGTAAACCACTAATGACGATATTTCACCCTTACTCCGCCTATATCGTTCTAAGACTTCAGGCAACGGTCCATTCGCCGAATTGTGATCTCGGAATCGGGAAATGATCCCAGTGGGGCCACGGTGACGCGGAAAGGAATGACTCCGATGGGCCATGTCGCCCGAAGGGGCCCCCGCCGTAACCTCGTAGAGGGTGTGGGCTGCGGAAGGAAGGACGACGCGGTGGGGCACGACGACCTGGACTCTCGGGTCCACGACCGTGTCGCGTTGGACGAGATTGCGCTCTACGCCGAGGTGCTTACCGCCGTCGCTATCAGCGAGCGGCGGCTGACCTTGGACGAGCTCGACGACGCGCTCGGATTGCGGACTTCGGCGAGTCACTGAAGGATCATCACAACGGCCTAGTCCCGGACTCCTCAGGGGTCCGGGACAGTGGTTTCGGGGGGTGGTCACTTCCCGCGACATGACTAGTCAGTGAGCCGCCCTCTCCTGCGTAGGATGAGCGACCATCTACGACTACGACCGGACGAGCCGCGCGATGGCCGCGGAGGCCTCCTTCACCTTCGCCTCCGCCTCGGGACCCCCGCTGCTGATGGCGTCCGCGACGCAGTGGGAGATGTGCTCCTCCAGCAGCCCCAGCGCGACGGCCTGCAGGGCGCGCGTCGCCGCGGAGACCTGGGTGAGCACGTCGATGCAGTAGGCGTCGTCATCGACCATGCGCTGCAGGCCCCTGATCTGCCCCTCGATCCGCCGGAGCCGTGTCAAGTAGGCCTGCTTGTCTGCGGTGTAGCCATGCATGCCTCTACCGTACCCGCGTGCGGTATCTGTCAACGGAGACCGGCGATCAGCTTGTCCCACTGCCTGCCGACCTCGTCCGCCGAGTGGCGGACGGCCGTCTCCAGCGCGCCGGCAGCCAGCGAGCGGCGCCTGCGCTCGTCGTCGATGAGCGCGAGCAGGGCCGCGGCGAACAGCTCCGGGTCGCCCTCCACCTCGGGCACCAGCACGCCGTTGTAGCCCGTGGCCACGAACTCCGCAGGCCCCCGCGCCCCCTCGCACGCCACGACGGGCACCCCGCACCCCATGGCCTCCAGCACGGTCATGCCCAGGTCCCCGGTGCGCGAGGAGTTGGCCACGATCGACGCCTTGGCGAACTCCCCCGCCAGGTCAGGCGTGGTGCCCATGAAGTAGACGTGGTTGTGCAGGTCTAGCTCGCGGACCAGGCCCCGCAGCCGGTGCTCTTCGGGCCCGCCGCCGTACAGCCTCAGCCGCCAGTCGGGCCGCTTGTCGGCCACGGTGGCGAACGCCCTGATCAGCCTGTCGTACGCCTTGACCGCCACCCACCGGCCGCCCGCGGCCACGATGCGGTTGTCCATCCGGGAGCGCGGCCACGGCCCGGACGGCAGCGCGTCCGGCACGGTGTGCACGGGCGCCGCGCCCTCCAGCAGCTTGGCCCACTCCTCCTCGGCCGTCTCGGTGGCGGTGACGACGGCGTCGAGCCGGGGGTAGAACCGCTTCACCGGCCCTGGCACCACCGGGCGGCTCCACTCACGGGCGATCTTGAGCAGCTCGCGTGGCGCGTGCCTGGCCGCCTGGACGCCCAGTGCCGGCCTGGTCGTGACCAGCACATCGGATTTGAGGCTCCGCAGCAGCCGCCACAGCGCCACCTCCGTGCGCATCTGGCCGCGCGGGAGCAGGTGCCTGACGCCCGGTCTCGCGTCGACCACCGAGCGCATGGTCACGTTCGAGGCCACGGGGAAGAACGGCTTCTCCCTGTGCCGCCTGATGCTGATCACCTCGACGTCGTGCCGTTCGGCCAGCGCGCCCGCGAGGTTGAGGGTGGAGCGCACGTCGCCGCGCATGCCGTACGCGGAGGCGAGCATCAGGCTGATCTTCACCCGCCCACCTCGATCCGCAGCTCGTCGTCGGCCGTGTAGCAGGGCCGGATGGGCACGCCGTCGATCCTGGTCGAGGGGTAGTGCAGGCGGCGGCGTTTGCCGTCGACGTCGTCGAGGCGGGAGCCGAGTTTCAGCGGCGCCGCCACGCCTTCGACCTCCAGCGACGGCTCCCAGGTGCCGGCCCCCTCGGGATCGGCGGCGAGCACGTCGACCAGGGAGAAGGCGGCGTGGAACCGCACCCCCTGCACGATGGCGGAGGTGCGCAGCATGAAGTGCTCGGACTGCCTGCGCTGCAGCGCCAGCCGGGCCTCGTGGCGCGCGTCGTCGTCCTCCAGCCCGGTGAACGCCAGCAGGCCCGTCACCTCGAAGCGGCCCTCCCTGAACCAGATCGCGCGCACCTCGGCGATGGGCTCGGCGTCGGCGATCTTCAGTGCCAGATAGCCGTTGCGGGTCCGGTAGGAGCGGTAGGCCAGGGTCCGCTTGCACAGTGCGTACGCGTCGAGGTGGTCGAGCGAGAAGCCCGGATCGACGCTGCGCAGCCGCACGCGCTTGCCGTCGCGGCGCAGGTAGGCGTCCCAGCGCCCGGCGGTGAGCATCAGCGGCGCCAGCGAGACGGCCACCGTGGCCTCCGCCGCCCGGGCGCCGGGCGTGCCGAGGAGCACATCACGTTCGACCCCCGTCGTCCGGTGCCTGAGCACGAGCTCGGTGCCATCCTCCAACGGCTCCTCCATGGCCAGTCGCAGGGAGAGCACGTCGGCTAGCGTGACTTCCGCGTCCGTGACGACGACGCGCATCGCGAGCCCCCTCCCCGTCGAATGAAGCCATGCGACGTTGAGGTTACCGTGATTTTCCCGTTATGTGGATGGCAGATTTCTCCATATCGGGCTCCTGACGTGCGGAACTCCTCCACATCACCTGTGGAGGAGTCCGACATTGCCCCGTCAGGAAGGGCTCTTGACCGATTTGATCAACAGCTGGGCCACGTCCACCACCTCAAGTGATTCCTTGGCCTCGCCGTTGTTCTTCTTCTCGTTGATCGCGTCGCCGAGCATCACCATGCAGAACGGGCAGGCCGTGGAGACGGTGTCGGGATTCGTGGTCAGCGCCTCGTCCACCCGTTCGGTGTTGATGCGCTTGCCGATGCGCTCCTCCATCCACATGCGCGCGCCGCCGGCGCCGCAGCAGAAGCCCCGGTCCTTGTGGCGGTGCATCTCCTGGGTCTGCACACCCGGGACCTTGGACATGATGTCGCGTGGCTGGGAGTAGACCTTGTTGTGGCGGCCGAGGAAGCACGGGTCGTGGTAGGTGATCTTCTCCTCGATCGGCGTGATCGGGGTCAGCAGGCCCTCGTCGACCAGCTTCGCCAGCAGCTGCGTGTGGTGCACGACCTCGTACGTGCCGCCGAGCTGCGGATACTCGTTGGCCAGCGTGTTGAAGCAGTGGGGGCAGGTGGCGACGATCTTCTTGACGCCCGCCTCGTTGAGCGTCTCGATGTTCTGCTGGGCGAGCATGTTGAACAGGTACTCCATGCCCAGGCGGCGGGCCGGGTCACCGGTGCACGCCTCCATCGGCCCGAGCACCGCGAACTTGACGCCCGCGATGTGCAGCAGCTCGGCGACGGCCTTGGTGGTCTTCTTGGCCCGGTCCTCCAGGGCACCCGCGCAGCCGACCCAGAAGAGGTAGTCGGCGTCCTCGGGCATCTTCTCGTCCACGACCTCGACCTCGAAGTCGAGCTCCTCGATCCAGTCGGCCCGCTTCATCTCGGACATGCCCCACGGGTTGCCCTTGTTCTCCAGGTTCTTCACCATCACTCCCGCCTCCGACGGGAACGACGACTCCACCATCACCTGGTAGCGGCGCATGTCGAGGATGTGGTCGATGTGCTCGATGTCGACCGGGCACTGCTCGACGCAGGCGCCGCAGTTGGTGCACGACCAGAGCACGTCGGGGTGGATCACGCCCTCCTCGCCGACGAGCGGCTTGTCCAGCAGCGCCAGCACGTCGGTGTCGGCGTGCTCCTTGGGCGCGCCCGCGAGGAGATACGGGGCCACCTTGAAGGCGTGGTCGCGCTGGTCGAGGATGAGCATCTTCGGCGACAGCGGCTTGTCGGTGTTCCAGGCCGGGCACTGCGACTGGCAACGCCCGCACTCGGTGCAGGAGTAGAAGTCGAGGAAGCCCTTCCACGTCGTGTCGCCGATCTTGCCGCGGCCCAGCCGTTCGGCGTCGAGGTCCTCGTCCTCGAAGTCGACCGGCTTGCCGTCCAAGCGCAGCTCCGACGCGCCGCCGAGGCCGTCGGGGCGACGGGAGAAGAGCACGTTCAGCGGCGCGGTGAAGATGTGCAGGTGCTTGGAGTTGACCACGATGACCAGGAACACCAGCATGAAGCCGATGTGCAGGAGCAGCGCGATCTCCTCCAGCAGCGAGCTGGCCGGCAGGACGTCGCCCAGGGCCAGCGAGACGAAGGCGCCTGAGCTGTAGGGGAAGTTGTCGTTGGCCGCCGCCGCGCCGCGGGCCAGGAAGAGCGTCCAGATGATATTGAAGATCATGAACAGGACGAGCCAGGCGCCGCCCAGGTGCGAACCGGAGAAGCGCGATCTGCGGCCCAGCGCCTTGGGCGAGTTCTTGATCCGGATGACGGCGAACGCGGCCAGGCCCAGCACGCAGGCGACCGCGATGAAGTCCTGCAGGAAGCCCAGCACGGCCCACTGGCCGATGAGCGGGATGTGGAAGTCGGGCCGGCCGGTGACGGCGCCCTGGATGATCGCGCCGTACGCCTCGATGTAGACGGTCAGCAGGATGAAGAAGGCCCACATGACGAAGAAGTGGGCGACGCCGGAGGGTGTCCACTTCAGCAGTTTCTTCTGGCCGAACACCTCGACCAGCTGGGCCTTGATCTCGTCGGCCGCGTGCGTCCGCGCGTACTCGATCCGCTCGGGCGCGGGCGGGCCGACCGTGGCGAGCTTGTAGAGGAACGACGCCCGACGGCCCGCCACGGCCACCGCCAGGACGGTCATGATGAGTCCGATGATGGCTACCCAGAGCACGGGCCCTCCTACAGACGACGTTGGCTGCCAGCGTACGTACGCCGGTCATCCACGCAATGACCAGGTCACCCCTGAATCCTACCCGCGAGTAACATTCAGGCGTAACGCGACTCACCCTACGACCGGCACGCGTTCCAGAACAGTGCTCTAGCCTGTGAAATAGCGCTGGATCGTCGGCGCCAGCAGCGCGACCAGCTCCTCCGGGTCGGCGCTGGCCAAGGGCTCCAGCTTCAGCACGTAGCGGGCCATCAGCACGCCGAACATCTGCGAGAACGCGGCCTCGATCCGCAGATGAGGCACCTCCAGCGCGTCGGCCACCCGCAGCAGGAGAGCGTTGCTGACGAACTCCCTGAACATCGTCACGGCCTGCTCGTTGGTCACGGCCGACCGGATGAGGGCGATCATCGGCTCCCGGGTCTCCGGCGTGGCCGTCACGCTCAGGATCAGCCGCACCAGCCGCTCGCCGATCTCGTCGCGCGGCCCCTCGATCACTGTGGGGATCACCACCTCCGGCGTGAGAGGCAGCCGCATCGCCGCGGCGAACATGCCCTCCTTCGTCGCGAAATAGTGGTGCACCAGCGCCGGATCGACCTTCGCCTCCCTGGCGATGCCGCGCACCGTCGCCTTGTCGAAGCCCTTCTCGGCGAACACCCGCCTGGCCGCGGCCAGGATCTCGCCGCGCGTGTCGGCCGAGCCCGGCCTGCGGCCCGGCCGTCGCCTCGTCGTCACCGCCCCACCGCCAGGTAGACCCGCATCGGCACCGACACCACACCCCCGGGGAACGTCCTGCGCAGCTCGGCCCGCTGCCGCTCGACCAGCTCGCCGGCGGCTTCGGCGGGCAGCTCGGCCATGTAGGAGTGTGAGCGCAGGTCGAGCAGGAACTCCTCGATGCCGACCAGCCGCGTCCACGGCACCCAGCGCTCCCCCACCACCTCGAACGCGGCGGCGATGGGCGGCACCGACCACTCCTCCAGGGCCTGGCCCCAGTAGGCCGGGCACGCCTCCGCCAGCCGGGCCTCGTACGCGGCCAGCCAGTCGGCCTGGGCCGCGTTCGCGAGGTTCCAGCAGCCCGCGATGGCGCCGCCTGGCCGCAGCACCCGCCGCGCCTCGGCGATCGAGGAGACCGGGTCGAGCCAGTGCCAGGACTGCGCGTACGTCACCAGGTCGGCCACCCCGTCGGCCAGCGGGAGATCGTCGCCGTCGGCCCGTACCGCCGCCGTGCCCTCGGCACGGGCCGCCGAGCCACCAGTGACCTCTGCCTTCGAGCGGGACACCAGGCGGGCCAGCATCTCCACGCTCGGGTCGACGGCGACCACCCGCGTCCCGCGGGCCCGCAGGGCGCGCGTCAGGATGCCCGTGCCCGCGCCGACGTCGATCGCCGTGGCCCCCGCCAGCTCCACGCCGGACACCTCGGCCAGCGCGTGGAACAGCTCGTCGGGGTAGGTGGGCCGGCCCGCGTCGTAGGCGTCGGCGACGCTGTCGAACACCCGGCCCAGCTCGCGCATCGGGCCCACGCTCATGCGGAGGCCGCCAGGTGGAGCCGGGCGAACGCGAGCCCCTCCGCCAGGTCGTCGATCCGCTCGGTGCGGCTCGCGGCCTTGCGGGTGTTGATCTCCAGCACGACCAGGCCGGTGTAGCCGGAGCCGGCCAGCCGCTCCAGGAGCTGCGCGCACGGCTGGTTGCCGCGGCCGGGCACGAGGTGCTCGTCCTTGTTCGGCACGCCGACGCCGTCGGCCAGGTGCAGGTGGGCCAGGCGGTCACCGAGCTTGGTGGCCATCTCCATCGCGTCGGAGCCCGACACGGCGGTGTGCGACAGATCGAGCGTGACCTGCGGGAAGTCGTAGTCGATGGGGTTCCAGTCGGGAGAGTAGGGGACCACGTCGTTGTTCCGGGCCCGGAGGGGGAACATGTTCTCCACCGCGAACGTCACGTCGGTCTCCTCGCGCATGCGGGCGAGCCCGGCCTCGAAGTCGCGCGCGTAGTCGCGCTGCCAGCGGAACGGCGGGTGCACCACCACCGCCGAGGCCCCGAGCCGCTCGGCCGCCTGCCGCGCCCTGACCAGCTTGGCCCACGGGTCACGGCCCCAGACACGCTGCGTCACCAGCAGGCACGGCGCGTGGATGGCCAGCACGGGCACCTGGTAGTGCTCGGACAGCCGCTCTATCACGTCGATGTCCTGGCTCACCGGATCGGCGCCGACCATGATCTCGACACCGTCGTAGCCCAGGCGAGCGGCGAGTTCGAACGCGTCGGGGGTTCGTTCGGGATATACCGAGGCGGTGGACAATGCGATCTTCGCATTGGGCACGCGGATGACGTCAGCCACGCTTGCCAGCCTAAGCCGGTGACACCGTTCTGGCGCGCGACCCCTACGGTTGGGTCATGTCCAGGATCGCCAAAGGCGCCATCCCGAGCCCCAACATCTGGAACACGCCTCAGGTCTACGAGCTGGAGAATCGCGCCGTGGACCCCGACGGGGCAGCGGACGCCGCCATGCGGGCGGTGCGCCCGTGGGACGGCGCCACGGTGCTCGACATCGGCTGCGGCACGGGCTACCACCTTCCCCGCCTCGCCGCCGAGGCGGCCAGGGTGATCGGGGTCGAGCCGCACGGCGATCTGGTCGCCCTGGCCCGCCGCCGCTGCGCCGGCCTGGCGGGCGTGGAGGTGCACGCCGCCACCGCGCAGGACCTGCCGCTGCCGGACGCGTCGGTGGACGTCGCGGTCGCGCGCTGGGCGTACTTCTTCGGCCCCGGCTGCGAGCCCGGCCTGCGCGAGCTGTCCAGAGTGGTACGGCGGGGCGGCGCCGCCTTCGTCGTCGACCTGGACGCGACCCGCGGATCGTTCGGCCGGTGGTTCTCCCGTACGGTGCCCACCTACTCCGCCCCCGAGGTCGAGGCCTTCTGGAGCCGCCACGGCTGGCAGCGGCAGCCGCTGGACCTGAGGATGGCCTTCGAGCGGCGGGCGGACCTGGAGGCGGTGCTGCGCATCGAGTTCGCGCCGCGGGTGGCCGAGCAGGCGATCCAGGAGACGCCCGGCCTGGAGCTGGCGTATCCCAACGTGCTGCGCTGGCGCCGCTTCTGAGGCTTGACCTTGACGCCGGTGTCAACGTCTACCGTGGTGGGATGCGCATCGGAGAGCTGGCCGGCCGCACGGGGGTGAGCACCCGTTCGCTCCGCTACTACGAGCAGCACGGACTGCTCACGGCCCGGCGGGGGGCCAACGGCTACCGCGAGTACACCGAGGGCGACGTCCGGCTGGTGGCCGAGATCCGCGCGTTGCTGTCCGTGGGCTTCACGCTCGAGGACACGCGGCCGTTCGTCGACTGCCTGCGCGCGGGGAACGGCTCAGGCGGCGCCTGCCACGAGTCCGTCGCGGTCTACCGGCGCAAGCTGGCCGAGATCGACGACGACATCCGCGTCCTGCTCGCCCGCCGCGCCGAGGTGGCGGCCCAGCTCGCCGAGGCCTGCCCCGGCTGCCTTCTCGAGGGAGAAAGATGATCACGCTGACCACGGACAACTTCGACGAGCGGGTGCTGAGGAGCGACCAGCCGGTGCTGGTCGACTTCTGGGCCGAGTGGTGCCCGCCGTGCCGGATGGTCGCCCCGGTGCTCGAGGAGATCGAGGCCGACCACGGCCTGGCCGTGGGCAAGCTCAACACCGACGAGAACCCCGAGATCATGGCCCGCTACGGGGTCATGAGCCTGCCGACGCTGCTGCTGTTCGAGAACGGCGAGCCGGTCAGGCAGATCGTCGGCGCCAGGCCCAAGCGCATGCTCGTCTCCGCCCTCGGCCTCGCCTGACACCCGGCCTCGCCTGACAAACCGGCCGCGCCGCCGACCCCGGAGCTCGCGGAGCTCGAAGATTGTCGGCGCGGACCGCTAGCCTGCTCCGCATGGCCAAGACAGCCCCCAAGCCCGGATACCGCTGCGCCGAGTGCGGCTGGCGCACCGCCAAATGGGTGGGGCGGTGCGGCGAGTGCCAGGCATGGGGCACGGTCGACGAGGAGGGCGCGCGCAGCGGGGTGCACGTCGTCCAGGCGGGCGCCACCACGGCGCCCGCGATGCCGATCGGGCAGGTCAAGGCCGAGGTGGCGACCGCGCGCACGACGGGCGTGGCCGAGCTCGACCGGGTGCTCGGCGGCGGGCTCGTGCCCGGCGCGGTGGTGCTGCTGGCGGGCGAGCCGGGCATCGGCAAGTCCACGCTGCTGCTGGAGGCAGCCGCGCGCATGGCGGAGGGCGAGACCGTCCTCTACGTCACCGGCGAGGAGTCGGCCGCCCAGGTCCGGCTCCGGGCCGACCGCATCGGCGCGGTCCGCGACCGCCTCTACCTCGCGGCCGAGACCGAGCTGTCCGCCCTGGTCACCCACGTCGAGAAGGTCCAGCCCCGGCTGCTGGTGGTCGACTCGGTTCAGACGATCGGCTCCGCGCAGGCCACCGGCGTTCCCGGCGGGGTGACGCAGGTGCGCGAGGTCGCCGGAAACATCGTGCGCCTGGCCAAGGAGCGCGACATGGCGACGGTGCTCGTCGGCCACGTGACCAAGGAGGGCTCGATCGCCGGGCCGCGCACGCTGGAGCACCTGGTCGACGTCGTGCTCAACTTCGAGGGCGACCGCCACTCCCCGCTGCGCATGGTCCGCGCGATCAAAAACCGGTTCGGCCCCACCGACGAGGTCGGCTGCTTCGACCTGCACGAGCGCGGCATCGAGGGCATCACCGACCCGAGCGGGCTGTTCGTCTCGCGGCGCAGCAGGCCCGTGCCGGGCACCTGCGTGACCGTGACCGTCGAGGGCACCCGCCCGCTGCCGGCCGAGGTGCAGGCGCTGGTCGCCCGCACCGAGGCGCAGCAGCCCAGGCGCACCTCCTCCGGCCTCGACACCTACCGGGTGCAGATGATCCTCGCGGTGCTGGAGCGCAGGCTCAACGCCAAGCTGGGGGGCTGCGACGTGTTCACCGCGACGGTGGGCGGCATCAAGCTGGCCGACCCCGCGGTCGACCTCTCGGTGATGCTCGCGGTGGCCAGCGCGGCCGGCGACAAACCGCTGCCCCCCGGGCTCGTGGCGATCGGCGAGGTCGGCCTGGCGGGCGAGCTGCGGCCGGTCAAGGACGTGCGGCGGCGGCTCAGCGAAGCGGCCCGGCTCGGTTTCAGGCGCGGGCTGGTGCCCGCCGGCTCCCTCGACGAGGGCGCCCGCAAGCGCAACGGGCAGCGCTCTCTGGTGCCTGTCGGGCCGGTCTCGTTCGCTCCCGGGTTCGAGGTGGTGGAGGCGGAGAACGTCTGGGACGCTCTCACACACGTCACATAGCGCCGCTAAGCTGGGCGTGACTATTCGACACGGGGGTCCGGTGCCAAACGACAGGAGTCTTGACGACCGCCGTCGCGAAGCCCTGGCCGCGGTGGCTCCGGGCACGCCGCTGCGCGACGGCCTGGAGCGGATCCTGCGCGGGCAGACCGGCGGGCTGATCGTGCTCGGCTACAACAGGCTCGTCGAGCAGGTCTGCAGCGGCGGTTTCGAGCTCGACGTCGAGTTCTCGGCCACCCGGCTGCGCGAGCTGGCCAAGATGGACGGCGCGATCGTGGTGAGCGACGACCACAAGATCGTGCGGGCCGCGGTGCACCTCGTTCCCGACCCGGCCATCCCCACCGACGAGTCCGGCACGCGCCACCGCACCGCCCAGCGGGTCGCCAGGCAGACCGGCCTGCCCATCATCGCGATCAGCAAGTCGATGCGGATCATCGCCCTCTACCTCGACGGCATCCGCTACGTCCTGGAGGAGTCGGCGGCCATCCTGTCCAAGGCCAACCAGGCGCTGGCCACGCTCGAACGCTACAAGCACCGCCTCGACGAGGTCTCCGGCACGCTCTCGGCGCTGGAGATCGAGGACCTGGTGACCGTGCGCGACGTGGCGGCCGTGGCCCAGCGGCTGGAGATGGTCCGGCGCATCTCCGACGAGATCAAGGGCTACGTGGTGGAGCTGGGCACCGACGGCCGCCTGCTCTCGCTCCAGCTCGACGAGCTGGTGGCGGGTGTCGACTCCGAGCGGGAGCTGGTGGTGCGCGACTACCTGCCCGCCCCCTCGGGCCGGCGGACGCGGCGGCTCTCGGAGGCCATGCACGACCTCGACCAGCTCTCGGCCGGCGAGCTGCTCGACCTGTCCGCCGTCGCCCACGTCCTCGGCCACGACGCCAACGAGATCGACGGAGCGGTCAGCCCGCGCGGCTTCCGCCTGCTGGCCAAGGTGCCCCGCCTCCCCGCCACGGTGGTCGATCGCCTGGTCAACCATTTCGGCGGCCTGCAGAAGCTGCTCGCGGCCAGCATCGACGACCTCCAGGCCGTGGGCGGCGTGGGCGAGTCCCGCGCGCGCAGCGTCCGCGAGGGGCTCTCCCGCCTCGCCGAGTCGTCGATCCTCGAACGCTACGTCTGACCCGCCCCCCGCCGTCGACAGCCAGGCAAGGCTCCGGCGACAACCGGTGGCGGCGGGCCGGCAACCCCGCGCCCTCGGCAGCACGGCGACACCGCGTCCCACAACACCGCGCCCCCACAACACCGCGCCCCACGACAACGAGCCCCACCGGCGGCAGGCGCCAGAAGGGGCGAGGTGAGCGGGGAGTGGGAGGGCTTTGGCTAGCGGAGGTGGAAGACGCCCTTGAGGCTCTTCAGCTTGCCCATGCGGGCCACCACGACGTACGTCCCCGGCAGCGCGACCGGCCGGTCCGAGCGGCAGTCGTCGGTGGAGCGGCGCCGGTCCCAGTCCAGCGACCGGACGAAGGGCACCCCCCGCTCCAGCTCCCTGAACTCCGCGGCGCCCCCGCTCACACAGTCGGAGGTGGACCAGATCCGGTCCTCCCCCGAGGTGATGCGGATCTCCATGGCCCGCGGCCCGACATCGGCCCGGCACATGACCGGCCCGGTGTTGACCAGGCTGACCAGGAAGTTCGGCCAGGCGCCACCGGCGTACACATCCTGCTTGCCCTGCAGGCTCAGCACCAGGTCGGCCTCGTCGCAGGGCTCGCCCGCGCGTTCCCCCCTCAGACTCGGGGAGGTCTTGGGGGTGGGGCTGGGCGTGGGGGTGGGGGTGGCCGTACCGAGAGCGAGGGTGCGCAGTCCCGCGAGGAGGGGATCCGCGGTCGGGGAGGCGCTCGCCGACGAGTCGGCGCTGGAGGAGGGTTGCGGACCGTCACCTCCGCTGGAGCAGGCCCATGCCACGACGGCCACGACCACCAGCACCGCGATGAGCACGCTCATGCGCCGCCGCCAGTAGACGTCGCCGCCCCCGCTGCCGCCTCCGCCGCCGCCCCCACCGCCGCCGTCACGCATCGTATCCGGATCCATACGCACAGCATGGTGACGGAGTGGCTCCTTGACGTGACGACACGCCGTCTCTTGCCATCTCGCAATACGCTGGGCCGTGTGGTTGAGCCGAACCTCCTACACGCCCCCGTTCTGGAGTGGTACGAGGCCAACGCCCGGGATCTCCCCTGGCGCGCCGTCGGCGCGACGCCATGGGGCGTGCTGGTCAGCGAGATCATGTTGCAGCAGACCCCGGTCGTGCGCGTGCTGCCGGTCTGGCACGAATGGATGGAACGCTGGCCCGTCGCCGAGGCGCTGGCGGCGGAGCCGCCGGGCGAGGCGGTCCGCCACTGGGGCCGCCTCGGCTACCCGCGAAGGGCGCTGCGGCTGCACGCCTGCGCCCGCGCCATCACCGAGGAGCACGCCGGCGAGGTGCCGTCCGACCACGCGACGCTGCTGTCGCTGCCCGGCATCGGCGAGTACACCGCGGCGGCGGTGGCGAGCTTCGCGTACGGCGGGCGGCACGCGGTGCTCGACACGAACGTGCGCAGGGTCTTCGCCAGGGCGGTACGCGCCGAGGAGTATCCCCCGCCGGCCACGTCGGCGGCCGAGCGCCGGCTGGCCGAGACGCTCCTGCCCGAGCTGGGCGCGGCGCGCTGGGGCGTGGCGGTCATGGAGCTGGGCGCCCTGGTCTGCACGGCCCGCACTCCCCGCTGCGCCGACTGCCCGATCGCCGCGGCCTGCGCCTG
>NZ_QNFZ01000245.1 GCF_003313395.1 Nonomuraea lactucae
CGCGCCGCCGTCCGCCGCTGGGCCGCGCGAGCCCGCGCCGCCGTCCGCCCAGTGGAGCCCCAGCCGGACCGCGGCCTGGGAGGGTGACCAGTGACCCGCCCGCTGCTCAGCCGCATCGCCGAGACCCTCTACTGGATCGGCCGCTACATCGAGCGCGCCGACGACACGGCCAGGCTGCTCGACGTGTCCGTGCACCGCGTGCTCGACGAGCCGGAGACCTTCCGCTCCATCTTCGACGTGCTGGGCCTGCGGCACTCGGCCTCGCCCACCGCGCCCGCGCTGATCAGGCGGCTCGCCTACGATCCGGCCGAGCCCGCCTCGATCGCCGCCTCGGTCCGGGCCGCCAGGGACAGCGCGAGAGGCGTGCGCGAGGTGCTCTCCAGCGAGGTGTGGGAGTGCCTCAACGTCACCTGGCACCAGCTTTCCGGCCTGGAGGCGCTGTCGCCGCACGCCTACCTGTCGTTCGTCCGCGAGCGGGCCGCGCTGTTCTTCGGGCTCGCCGACGCCACCATGAGCAGGGACGACTGCTGGCGGTTCCTGGTGCTCGGCCGGAGCCTGGAGCGGGTGGACATGACCACCCGGCTGCTCGCCGTGCACCTGACCGGTGACCGGCGGCTGCTGCTGCAGGCCAGCGGGGCCGACGAGTCGTTCACCCGGACCCACGGGGTCAACGCCGACCATGTGCTGGAGTTCCTGCTGCTCGACCGGCTCTACCCGCGCTCCGTCGTCTACTCGCTGATGACGGCCGAGAAGTGCCTGCGGGCGCTGGCGCCCGCCACGGCACGCGCCGGGGTGGCCGATCCCGCGCAGGCGGCCATCGGCAGGGTCCGCACCGGGCTGGAGTACGCCGACCTCGCGGAGCTGCGTGACCGGGTGCCCGAGCTGCTCGGCACCCTGCAGGAGGCGTGCGCCGCCGCCGGCGAGGCGATCAGCCAGCGGTTCTTCCAGCACAGAGAGGAGCTGGCATGGGTTGGCGCGTGAAGGTGGGCCACGTGACGCGCGTGGACTACGACGGCGAGGCGCACTCCTCCTACAACGAGGTGCGGATGACGCCCGCGCACAACGTCCTGTCCAGCCGGATCGTCGTGCGGCCCGTGGCCGCCACCTACACCTACGAGGACTACTGGGGCACGACGGTGACGGCCTTCGACGTGAGCCAGCCGCACCGTTCGCTCACCATCGAGGCGACCAGCAGGGTCGAGACGTCGCCGCCGCGCCGGCCCGGGGCGGCCCCGCGACCGCCGGGGCCGGAGCTGGGCGAGTGGCTGGGCCGTACGACCAGGACCGCCGTGAGCGGCGAGCTCGCCGAGCTGGCCAGGAGCCGGGCGCGGGGGCTCGACCCGCATGAGGCGGCCGAGGCCATCTGCGAGGTGGTCGCCGGTCGCGTCGTGTACGTCCCGGGCTCGACCGGCGTGCAGACCTCCGCGCAGGAGGCCTGGGACCAGGGGCAGGGCGTCTGCCAGGACATGGCGCACCTGACCGTGGGGATGCTGCGGGAGGCCGGGCTGCCGGCCCGTTACGTCTCCGGATACCTGCACCCGCGCCCGAGCGCGGAGATCGGCGAGCCGGTCGACGGGCAGAGCCACGCGTGGGTGGAGTACTGGGCGGGGGAGTGGCTGCCGCTCGACCCCACCAACCGCACGTTCGTGGGGGAGGCGCACGTGGTGGTGGCGCGGGGCAGGGACTATTCCGACGTGCCGCCGCTGAAGGGCGTGTACCAGGGGCCGGGCAGCCGCCAGGAGATCACCGTGACGGTCACGCGGCTGCGCTGAGATATATCCCTGCATAACCAGTAGGAAATGTTGACTTCTGGCCGGGCGCCGCGTAGGTTCGCCGTATGAGCCCCGGTCTTTACCTGACCACGCGCCCGCACGTGGACTTCGGCCACGTCGCCAGCGCGCAGTGTCGCTGATCACGGACCAGTAGCCGGCGAGCGCCCCCGCCGCCAGGCTCCCCTCTCATGCACCGCGGCCGTCAGCCGCGCCCCTTCACACCGCGCGGCCGACGACGCCCGCGCTCTCCAGTGCCGCGCGCGGCCGTCGACGCCCGCGCGCCCCTTCAGAAAAGCCCTTCCGGCATGCTCGGCCGACGGCATGGCGCCGCGCGAGCATGCCCTCCCCCGTGAGGAAACACCGTGATCAGGTTCAACCGCGTCGTGCCAACCGTGCTTCTACTGGCCGCGCTCGCCGCCTGCGGCCAGGCCCAAGGGTCGGCGGCTCCGGGAGGTCCGGAGGTGACCGAGCTGCGCTACCAGGGCAGCGTCGGCGCCGTGACCTTCCCCGAACTGGCCGAGGACCTTGGCTACCTCGGCGGCATCAAGCTCAAGTGGGTCGGCAACACCACCAGCGGTCCCCAGGACATCCAGTCGGCCGCGACCGGCCAGACCGACTTCGGCGGGGCCTTCAACGGCGCCGTCATCAAGTTGAAGGCCGCCGGAGCGCCCATCAAAGCCGTCATCGGCTACTACGGCTCAGACGAGAAGAGCTTCAGCGGCTACTACGTCGCCGAGAACAGCCCCATCAAGACCGCCCGCGACCTCATCGGCAAGAAGATCGGCGTCAACACCCTCGGCGCCCACCACGAGGCCGTCATCAAGGAGTATCTCAAGCGCGAGGGGCTGACACCCGAGGAGATCAAGCAGGTCGAGCTCGTCGTCATCCCGCCGGTCAACACCGAGCAGGCGCTGCGCCAGGGCCAGCTCGACGTCGGCACGCTCGGCGGCGTCCTGAAGGACAAGGCGCTCCAGCGCGGCGGCCTGCGCCCCCTGTTCACCGACGTCGGCCTGTTCGGGCCGTTCACCGCGGGCTCCGTCGTGCTGCGCGACGACTTCATCGCCAAGAACCCGAAGACCACCAAGGCGTTCGTGGAGGGGTACGCGAAGGCCATCGAGTGGACGCAGACCCACCCGCGCGAGGAGGTCGTGGCCAGGTTCCAGCAGATCATCGCCAAGCGGGGCCGCAACGAGGACGCCTCCACGGTGACGTTCTGGAAGAGCTCCGGGGTCGCCGCCAAGGGAGGGGTCATCGCCGACAAGGAGTTCCAGGTCTGGATCGACTGGCTCACCCGCGAGGGCGAGATCAAGCCGGGCCAGATCAAGCCGGCCGACGTCTACACCAACGAGTTCAATCCCTACGCGAAGGGGACCGCGTCATGACCGTCGCACCCGAGCGCATCCTCACCCAGACCAAGATCGGCATTCGTGGCGTCAGCAAGACCTTCCAGGTCAGGGGGGCGGACCGGCCGTTCACCGCGCTGGACGAGATCGACCTCGACATCCGCGGCGGCGAGTTCCTCACCCTCGTCGGGCCGAGCGGCTGCGGCAAGTCCACGCTGCTCGACCTGATCGCCGGCCTCACCGCGCCGAGCTCGGGCGAGATCGTCATCGACGGCACGCCCATCACCGGCCCGGGGCTGGACCGTGGGATCGTCTTCCAGCAATACGCGCTCTTCCCCTGGCGCACCGCCACCGGGAACGTCGAGTTCGGGCTGGAGGCCAAGGGCGTGGCCAGGCGCGAGCGCGCCGAACGGGCCCGCCACTACCTCGACCTCGTCGGGCTGGCCGGTTTCGAGGAGCGCTACCCGCACGAGCTCTCGGGCGGCATGCGCCAGCGCGTCGCCATCGCCCGCAGCCTCGCCTTCGACCCCGACGTGCTGCTGATGGACGAGCCGTTCGCCGCGCTCGACGCCCAGACCCGGGAGTCGCTCCAGGAGGAGCTGCTGGGCATCTGGGAGAAGACCGGCAAGACGATCGTCTTCATCACCCACGGCATCGACGAGGCCGTCTACCTCGGCCAGCGGGTCGCCGTCATGACCTCCCGCCCCGGGCGGATCAAGGACATCGTGGAGATCGCGTTCGACTCACGCGAAGGCGACCTGCGGGCCGACGGCCGGTTCGGCGAGTACCGCCACCACATCTGGACGCTGCTGCGCGACGAGGTCGCCGCGGCCCAGCGTGAGGAGGCGAGCTCCGTTGCCTGACCTCGGCACCGCCACAGCGCCCGCCCCCGCCGTGGCCACACGCGCCGCGCCCACCCCCACACCCGCCACACCCGCCACACCCGTCCCGATCGTCCCCGCCTCCCGCGGGCGGCTGTGGCGGGCGGCGTCCACCCTGGCCGGCAAGTGGGCCGCGATCATTCTGCTGCTCGCCCTCTGGGAGGCGCTGCCCAGGCTCGGCGTGGTGGACCCGGTGTTCGTGCCCCCGCTCTCGGAGGACCTGCTGGCCTGGTACGACCTGCTCGTGAGCGGCCAACTCGGCGAGCACCTCGGGGCGTCGCTGCTGCGCTCGCTCGCCGGGTTCGTCCTGGCCATCGCGCTGGCGATCCCGCTCGGCCTGGCGATCGGCTGGTACAAGCCGGTGGCCGACTTCCTCAGCCCCGTGCTGGAGCTGTTCCGCAACACCTCGGCGGTGGCGCTGCTGCCGGTGTTCACGCTCATCCTGGGCATCGGCGAGACCACGAAGGTCACCTTCGTGCTCTACGCCTGCTCCTGGCCGATCCTGCTCAACACGATCAGCGGCGTGAAGACCGTCGAGCCCCTGCTGATCAAGTCGGCCAGGTCCATGGGCCTCGGCCCGGCCAGGCTCTTCCAGAAGGTCATCCTGCCCGCCGCCGTGCCGACCATCTTCACCGGGGTGCGGCTGGCCGGCGCGTACTCGATCCTCGTCCTGCTCTTCGCCGAGATGGTCGGGGCCAAGGCCGGGCTCGGCTACCTGATCCAGGCGTCGCAGTCCAGCTTCCGCATCCAGGACATGTATGCCGGGATCATCACGATCTCCGCCATCGGCCTGTTGTTCAACCAGCTCCTGGTCACCGTGGAGCGCCGATTCTCCACCTGGAGGACCCCGTAATGACCGCTCGCACCCTGCACCTGAACGCCTTCCTGATGGGCGTGGGCCACCACGAGGCCGCCTGGCGCCACCCGCGTACCGAGCCCTCCCGCGTGACCGACGTCCGCCACTACCAGCAGCTCGCCCGCACCGCCGAGCGCGGCAAGCTCGACTCGGTCTTCCTGGCCGACGGCCTGGCCCTGTGGGGCAACGTCAGGCACAACGCCCTCGGCGGGCTCGAACCCCTCACCCTGCTGTCCGCCCTGGCGGCCGTGACCGACCACATCGGCCTGATCGCCACCGTCTCCACCACCTACAACGAGCCGTTCCACGTGGCCCGCAAGTTCGCCTCGCTGGACCACATCAGCGGCGGCCGGGCCGGGTGGAACATCGTCACCTCCGCCGGCGAGGCCGAGGCGCACAACTTCGGCATCGAGCGCCCGGCGCACGCCGCTCGCTACGCCCGCGCCGAGGAGTTCCTGGAGGTCGTCACCGGCCTCTGGGACAGCTGGGAGGACGGCGCCGTCCTCGGCGACCGCGCGCAGGGCGTGTACGCCGACACCGGCAAGATCCACCCGATCGAGCACGCGGGCGAGCACTTCAGGGTCCGCGGGCCGCTCAACACCTCCCGCCCGCCGCAGGGCCACCCGCTGCTCGTCCAGGCGGGCTCCTCGGAGGACGGCAAGGAGTTCGCCGCCCGCTACGCCGAGGCCGTCTTCACCGCCCAGCAGACCCTCGACGAGGCCCGGGAGTTCTACGCCGACCTCAAGGGCCGCCTGGCCAGGTACGGCAGGCGCCCCGACCAGCTCCTAGTCCTGCCCGGCATCTCGCCGATCATCGGCTCCACCGAGGAGGAGGCGCGCCGCCTGGCCCAGGAGCTCGAGGACCTCATCGTCCCCGCCTACGGGCTGACCCAGCTCGCCAACCTCATCGGCGTCGAGCTGTCCGAGGACGCGCTCGACCGGCCGCTGCCCGACGTGTCCGTGGAAACCGAGGGCGCGCAGAGCCGCCGCAAGCTGGTCATCGACCTCGCCAGGCGCGACGGGCTCACCGTCCGGCAGCTCCTCGCCCGCCTGGCCGGTGGCCGCGGCCACCGCGTGGTCGCCGGCACGCCCGAGAGGATCGCCGACGAGATCCAGGAGTGGTTCACCGGCGACGCCGCCGACGGGTTCAACATCATGCCGCCGCTGCTGCCCGGCGGCCTGGACGACTTCGTCGACCACGTCGTGCCCGAACTGCAGGTCAGGGGCCTGTTCCGGACCGAGTACGAGGGCCGCACGCTGCGCGAGAACTACGGCCTGGAGCGGCCCGCCTCGCGCTTCGCCGCCGCCGGCGAGGCGCTGGACCTGGCGGTGGTGTCGTGAGCGGCGTCGTCACGCTGGTCGGCAACCCCCGGGAGGGGTCCAGGACGCTGAGCGTCGCCGTCGAGGCCGCCGAGACGCTCGGCGAGCGGATCGGGCTCGGCCGGTCCACCGAGCTGGTGGACCTGTCGGCGCTCGGCCCGCACCTGCTGTCCACCACCCCCTCCGCCGGGGTCGAGGTGGCCGCCGAGCTGGTCCACGGGGCGGACGTGCTGCTGGTGGCGAGCCCCACCTACAAGGGCACCTACACCGGACTGCTCAAGGCGTTCCTCGACCGGCTCCCCTCGGGCGGGCTGGCCGGGACGGTGGCGCTGCCCCTGCTGGTCATGGGCGACCCCAGGCATGCCCTGGCGGTCGAGGTGCACCTGCGTCCGCTGCTGGTGGAGCTGGGGGCGACCGTCCCCACGCCCGGCCTGGCGCTGGTCGAGTCCGACATCCCCCGGCTGGGCGAGGTCCTCTCAGGCTGGTACGACCGGGTCGCACCACAGGTCGTGGCCGCGCTCAGGGAAGGAGCCGTCGCATGACCGACACCCTGCCCGACACCCTGCCCGACGCCCTGCCCGACACCCTGCCCGACCGCGCCGTCGGCGCCGAGACGTTCAGGGAGGCGCTGGCCGTGCACGCGGCCGGCGTCGTGGTCATCACCGCGCAGAGCGACGGCGTGCCCGTCGGGCTGACCGCGACGTCGTTCTCCTCGGTCAGCCTCGACCCGCCGCTGGTCTCCTTCTACGTGGACCAGTCGTCCACCACCTGGCCCTGGCTGCGCACGGCCGACCACTTCGCGGTGAACGTGCTGGCCAGCGACCAGGCGGAGCTGGCGTCGAGGTTCGCCCGCAAGGGCGTCGACCGGTTCGCCGAGCCGACCCGGTGGCGGCCGGGGCCGCTCGGCGCGCCGCTGCTGCAGGAGGTGTCGGCCCACCTGATCTGCCTGCCGTACGAGACGCTCGACGTGGGTGACCACGTGCTCGTCGTGGGGCTGGTCGCCGAGGCGGACGTGCGCGGGGGCCGCCCGCTCCTCTACCACCAGGGCAGGTTCGGCAGGTTCACGGCCGATCCGTGATCCACGACCGACCCGCCTGTCGGCACGTCGCCGGGCGGGTCGGTCGCGGGGCCGCCCGTTGGCTCGCCGTTCGGAATCCCGTCATGTGGCGCCCCTAGGGTGCCCGCCATGAAACGCATTGCCATCCTGATGTGCGCCGGCGCCCTGGTCGCCGGACTGTCCACGCCCGCGGCGGCCGACCCCGGCCGCGGCGGGTACGGCAGGGCGACGCTGACCGGCTTCGCCTCGCTGCCCGCCCAGACGTACGTGCCGGGCAGCGAGCCCTCGGGCGCACAGCTCGGCACGGCCCCGATCAACGGGGTCACCCCGCCGTTCCCGGGCCAGCCCGTCCAGGGGTTCAGCGGCATCGCCCGCCGCCATGACGGCACCTTCGACGTCCTGTCCGACAACGGCTTCGGCGCCAAGAACAACAGCGCCGACTTCCTCCTCCGCGTCCACCGGATCAGGCCCGACTTCGGGTCGCGGACCGTCCAGGTGCTCGGCGGGTTCGACCTGTCCGACCCGCGCGGGCTCGTACCGTCCGCCCTGACCAGGGCGGACCGCAAGCTGACCGGCGCCGACTTCGACGTCGAGTCGATCGTGCGCGGCCTGGACGGCACCTACTGGATCGGCGACGAGTTCGGCCCGTTCCTGCTTCACGCCGACCGGGAGGGGCGGCTGCTCGACGCGCCGATCGAGCTGCCCGGCGTCCGCGCGCCGGAGAACCCCGGCCTCGGCGGCGCCCAGCCCAACCTCGGCCGCAGCAAGGGCTTCGAGGGCATGGCCCGCTCCGTCGACGGCCGCCGCCTCTACCCGCTGCTCGAAGGCACGGTGACCGGCGACCCGGCGGGCACGCTCCGCATGTACGAGTTCGACCTGCGCAAGCGCGCCTACACCGAGCGGCGCTGGACGTACCGGCTGGAGGACCCGTCGCACGCCATCGGCGACGCGATCGCGGTCGACAGGCACCGCTTCCTCGTCATCGAGCGCGACAACCTGCAGGGCGACGCCGCCAAGGTCAAGCGGATCTACCTGGTGGACACCCGCGACCGTGACGGGGACGGCGCGCTCGACAAGACGCTGGTCGCCGACCTGCTCGACCTCGCCGACCCGAAGGATCTCGGCGGGTCGGGCGGGACGTTCAGGTTCCCCTTCCAGACCATCGAGGACGTGATCATCCTGGACGACCGCACGCTCGGCGTGCTCGACGACAACAACTTCCCGTTCTCGTCCGGGCGCACCCCCGGCAGGCCCGACGACAACGAGTTCATCACCGTACGGCTCACCCGGGGGCTGGGGGCCGACCCCCGCGTCTACCTGTAGCCGGTTCGCGGCCCGTCGGCGCGCGCGTCGGCGGGCCCACCGCTTCGTCGGTCAGGGTTCCCTGGGCGGTCGGCTCGGCGTCATCGGCCGGTGCACGGCGTCTGCGGACAATCACCCATGCGCAAAACCCTGTTCGCGGCTGCCCTCATCACCTCGTCCCTCGTCACGGCGGCCGTACCGGCCGTCACCGCGAGCGCCGCGGCCACGCCGCCCGCCCCGGCGAGCGCCGAGCCCGGC
>NZ_QNFZ01000021.1 GCF_003313395.1 Nonomuraea lactucae
GCCGCCGGAGCGCTCCGGCGGCGGCCCGCGCTGTCTCAGTATGCGAGATGGTGGGACATCCAACGAGACACTCCTGCTGCCACCAGGTAGTGTTGTCGGCAATGCGCCAGGTTCTCGTACTTATTACCTGCCGCGGCGGGGCCTGTTAGGGCAGGTCGACCACCCGCCGCGGTGAGCGGCGTCGCGTCGGCCGTCAGTCCCTTTCGTCCGGTCCGTGATCCGGACCGCGAGTTCAGGCCCGGTCGGATTCGCGACCGTGGTCCGGCTTCCATCGCACGACGCCCCGCGAAACGAGATGAGCAGCGACATGTATGAGATGTACTCCTGGAACGGCGCCGACGAGCGCGACAACGAGGCGGCCGAGGCCCTGCAGACCGCGCTGGACCTGCGCGACAACGGCGGAGCCGCCGCCGGCTCGGACCGCTAGCACGCGCCCGGATCCCGGTCACCGGCGCCCCCCGGGCCGGACTCCAGCCGGTAGAAGGCCGCCAGATGCTTCATGGAGGGAAACACCTTCATGACCCGCGCCGCGACCCGCGCTGACATCGACAGGCGTTCGTAGCCGTCCATGTCGAACGCGCTGAGCGCCGTCACGCACCGCAGCCGCGGGCTGATCGACAGCAGGTCGGCCGGGCCGTCGATGCCCCACACCATCCTCGCGCCGGCCTTCCGCACCGGGGTGTTGAGCTTCTGCAGCCTGATGCCGAGCCGGCTGAGCGCGTCGAAGGCGATCTGGCCGCTCGCGAACCCCTCGGCGATCCGGCGCAGCAGGGCGCGCCCGGCGTCGCGGTCGAGGTAGTAGACCAGGCCCTCAGCGAGGGCCAGCACCGGCTTGTCGCGGGGGATCCGGGCCAGCCAGCCGGGATCGGTGACCGAGGCGCCGACCATCGTGTAGCCGGGACGGTCGGGGAACAGCCGCCGGCGCAGCTCTATGACGTCGGGAAAGTCCACGTCGTACCAGTCGACGCCGGGCGGCGGGCTCAGGCGGTGGACCCGCGTGTCGAGGCCGCAGCCCAGGTGCAGCACGGTCGCCTCGGGATGCCGGGCGAGGAACTCCCTGGCCCAGCCGTCGAGGAAGCGGGCCCTCAGGGCGACGGCGGTGGCCGTGCGCCGGGTGATGCCGGTCCGGCGGAAGTCGTGGTCGATCCGCCCGACGGTCTCCGCCGCCAGGGTGTCGCCGAGGAGCGGGCACGGCGAGCGGGCGTCCAGCGCCCTGCCGTACAGGGTGGCCAGGAGCGTGGCCTTCTCCGCGGCCAGGCGCACCTTCTCGGCTGCCATGGGCCCACGCTATACGCCCGCTACAGCGTTGCGACCGGCATGACGGGGGCGGGGGCGCGGCGCAACTCGCGGATGTGGGCCCAGCGCTTGACGCCCTTCGGATCGGGCCGTACGGCGCCCACGAAGGCGTTGCGGCGCCACTCGTTCAGGCGCTCCTCCTTGACCACGTCGCCGGTGTGCGGGGAGTGGACCATGTAGCCGGGGCGGGAGATCATGCCCATGTGGCCGAGGCCGCTGAAGAAGACCAGGTCACCGGGTTTGAGCCGGTCCCACGAGATCTTCCTGGAGAATGCGTGGTACTGCGAGGCGGCGGTGCGCGGAAGGCTGATGCCCGCCGCCTGATACGCCCTGAGCATGAGGCCGGAGCAGTCGTAGCCGCTCTCGCTGGCCCCGCCCCACACGTAGGGGGTGCCCCGCTTGTCCATGGCGTAGTCGAGTGCGACCTTCCAGGCGGGAAGCCGGATGTCACGCGTTCTGATCCGCTTGACGTCGTTGCCGGTGAGCGTGATGCCGCCGGGGTCCGGAGTCGCGGCGGCGGCTCCCGGGGCGATTCCGGCGGCGGCGGGCGCGGCGAGCGTGAGCCCTGCGGCCGCGAGCCCAGTGGTCACGGCTGCGAGAAGCGCGGTGCGCAAAGCGAGGGGTCCTTCCACACGGCCGGCCGGGTTAGCTGACGGGCTCGGGCCTGGAAGTGGCCCTACGGCGGTGACGTGCCGATTCGCCCCATGGGGGAGTGGGTCCCCGGCTCCGCGCGAACGCCGCGCGGATTAGGCTTGACGGACTCTAACGAAACGGTCAAACAACCGCAATACGGGTAAAAACGGATGTCCGCGAAATGAGATAGGTGTGTTCGTCAGCCGAGACGAGCCGGTAAGGTACCGCCATGGAGTCGCGCAACATTCGCCTGGCAGTGATCCCCGGAGACGGCATCGGCACCGAGGTCGTCACGGAGGGGCTCAAGGTGCTGGAGGCCGTCGGCACCAAGATCGAGGCAACCCACTACGATCTGGGCGCCGCCCGCTACCACCGCACCGGCGAGACGCTGCCCGACGCCGTCCTCCAGGAGCTGCGCGGCTACGACGCCATCCTGCTCGGCGCCGTCGGCGACCCCAGCGTGCCGCCCGGCATCCTGGAGCGCGACCTGCTGCTCCGGCTCCGCTTCGAGTTCGACCACTACGTCAACCTGCGGCCGGTCAAGCTCTTCCCGGGCGTGGAGACGCCGCTGGCCGACACCCGGGCCGAGGACATCGACATGATCGTCGTCCGCGAGGGCACCGAGGGCCTCTACGCGGGCACCGGCGGCGCCATGCGGCGCGGCACGCCGCACGAGATCGCCACCCAGGAGTCGCTCAACACCGCCCACGGCGTCGAGCGCGTGGTGCGCTACGCCTTCGAGAAGGCGCGCTCGCGCCCGCGCAAGAAGCTGACGCTGGTCCACAAGACCAACGTGCTCACCTACGCGGGCGACCTCTGGCAGCGCACGGTCAACCGGGTGGCCGAGGAGTTCCCCGACGTCACCACCGACTACAGCCACATCGACGCGGCCTCGATGTTCTTCGTCACCCAGCCCGAGCGCTTCGACGTGGTCGTCACCGACAACCTCTTCGGCGACATCATCACCGACCTCGGCGCCGCCATCGCGGGCGGCATCGGCCTGGCCGCCAGCGGCAACATCAACCCCGAGCGCACCTCGCCCAGCATGTTCGAGCCGGTGCACGGCAGCGCCCCCGACATCGCCGGGCAGGGCAAGGCCGACCCGACCGCCACGATCCTGTCCGTCGCCATGCTCCTCGACCACCTCGGCCTGAGCGACGAGGCGGCCCGCGTCGAGCAGGCCGTCGCCGACGACATCGTCGACCGGCTGGCCGGGTGGGTCAGCCGCACCACCCACGAGATCGGCGACGACATCACCGAGCGAGTATCGAGCTAGGGCCGCCTTAGCTCCGCAAGCGCCTGGCGGTCCGAAAGGGACCATGCCAGGCGCTTTTGCGTGTCAGCAGCACGAACCACACCGCCCACCCCTTGCCATCCCAAATAGCGAGACAATAGGAAGTACGGGACTGCCGACATGCAGTCTGGTCACCATCGCGCACACGCAGAGAGAAGGACCTCCGTCATGACCATCGCTCAGAAGCTCGGCTTCGACGTGCAGCAATCCGACCACGCTCGCACCGCGGCAGAGCGGGAGCAGGTACTGGCGAACCCCGGATTCGGGCAGGCCTTCACCGATCACATGATCGTCATCGACTACACCGAGGGGCAAGGCTGGCACGACGCGCGGCTCGTGCCGTACGGGCCGCTCTCGCTCGACCCGGCCACCTCGGTCTTCCACTACGCCCAGGAGCTGTTCGAGGGCCTCAAGGCCTACCGCCAGGTCAACGGCTCGATCGTCACCTTCCGCCCGTACGCCAACGCCGCCCGACTCAACCGCTCCGCCGTCCGCATGGCCATGCCGGAGCTGCCCGAGGAGGCGTTCGTCGAGTCGCTGGAGCAGCTCGTCCAGGCGGACCGGGACTGGGTGCCCACCACCGAGGGGCACAGCCTCTACCTGCGGCCCTTCATCATCGCCACGCAGGTCGGGCTCGGCGTGAACTACCCCTCGCGGACCTACTCCTACATGGTCATCGCCTCCCCGGCGGGCTCCTACTTCACCGGCGGCATCACGCCCGTCTCGGTGTGGCTGTCGACCGAGTACACCCGCGCCGCCCCCGGCGGCACCGGCTTCGCCAAGTGCGGCGGCAACTACGCCGCGGCCTTCGTCGCCCAGCGCCAGGCCGTCGAGAACGGCTGCGACCAGGTGGTCTGGCTGGACGCGCAGAAGCACGAGTACGTCGAGGAGATGGGCGGGATGAACCTCGTCTTCGTCTTCGGCGACAGGCTCGTCACGCCCGCCCTGACCGGCACGCTGCTGCCCGGCATCACCCGCGACTCGATCCTCAAGCTGGCCGGCGACCTCGGCCTCCAGACCGAGGAGCGGCTCGTCTCGGTGGACGAGTGGCAGGCCGGCTGCGAGTCGGGCGAGCTGACGGAGGTGTTCGCCTGCGGCACGGCCGCGGTGGTCACGCCGGTGGGCTCGGTCAAGGGCGCGGACCGCGCCTGGACGATCGGCGACGGCACGCCCGGCCCGGTGACGATGCGGGTGCGCGAGGAGCTCGTCGGCATCCAGTACGGCTCGCGCCCCGACCCGTACGGCTGGGTCCACAAGATCTGCTAGCCACGGCACGGTGACCGCCCGCCGCACGCCCGGCGGCGGTCGGTCCCGGTCGGTCCCCGCCTCCTGACGGCCCGCTAGTTCTTCCGGACCATGGTCAGCCCGTCCGCCAGCGGCAGGATGACGGTGGTGACGCGCGGGTCCTCCATCACCAGGTCGTTGAACTCACGCATCAGCACCGTCGACGCGTCCTGGCGCTCCGGGTCGGCGACGTGCCCGGACCACAGGGTGTTGTCCACCATGAGCAGCCCGCCCGGCCGCAGCCGCTCGACGAGCAGCTCGTAGTAGGCGGGATACTGCGGCTTGTCGGCGTCCAGGAACGCGAGGTCGATGGGCCGGTCGAACGCGGCGAGCGTGTCGAGGGCGGGGCCGAGCGTGAGCGTGACGCGCTCGGTGAGCCCCGCCCGCTCCCAGTAGCGCCGGGCCATCGACGTCCACTCCTCGCTCACGTCGAAGCAGTGCAGCCGGCCGCCCGACAGCCCGCGGGCGATGCAGATGGACGAGTAGCCGGTGAAGGTCCCCACCTCCACCGCCACGTCCGGCGCCGCCAACTGCGTGATCATGGTGAGGAAGCGGCCCTGGTCGGCGGAGATCTGCATGATCGCGCTGTCGCCGGTGGCGGCGAGCGTCTCGGCGGTGAGCTCCTCCAGCAGCGGATCGGGGTGGGTGCAGTGGGCGTAGAGGTAGCGGGCGATGTCGGGCGTGATCACAGCGGATTTCATTCGACCATTCTCGTGCGTCGAGCGGACGGGCGCGCCGCCCCAAGGGGCCGCGTCGCGGGGGTCCTGCCGGACCCGGGGGTCCTGCCGGACCGCTCCGCCCGGACTGGGGTAGGGTCGCGGCGATCAACGACGCGGGGGGCGGGGGCATGAGGACGAGGTTGGTGGTGGCCGCGACGGCCGCCTGCGCGGTGCTGGCCCTGATCGCCGCGCTGGGGCTCACCGAGCCCGGCTCGCCGTCCCGGGGCGTACGGGTGGTGCGCCAGAGCGACGGCAGCGTGGTGCTGGCCGACATGGGCGCCGGCGCCCCCGTGCTCGACATCTACGAGGACTTCGACTGCCCCGTCTGCAAGGAGCTGCACGCCCGGGTCGACGCGACGATCCAGCGCCTGGCCGGGGAGGGCAGGGTCAAGGTCGTCTTCCACCCCGTCACGGTCTTCCGCGACGAGCCGATGCGCTCCAACTCCGTCAGGGCGGCCGCTGCCGCCCGCTGCGTGCCGGAGTCGCGGTGGCTGGCCTTCCGCGACGAGCTGTACGGCATGCAGCCGGCCCCGCACGGCGTGGCGTCGGGGTTCACCGTGGAGGAGCTGGCGGGGGCGGCCAGGAAGGTGGGCGCCCCGGTCGACGAGTGCGTGAGATCCCAGGCGTACGCCGAGACCCACCTGGCCGAGAGCGCCAAGGCCGCGATCGAGGGCACGCCCACGGTGGTGCTCGACGGGCGGGTGCTCGGCGACGAGGCGTTCGACCCGCGGGCGCTGGAAGCCGCCATCACGGGCGGCCCGGGAATCACCGTGTAGATCTTCCGTCCCAGAACCTGAGATCAATGTGCCAGATGCTGATTGCTTGTGGCAGACTGCCAAGCATCATGTTCTACGACCTGCTCATTATCAGCAGGCGCGCTGGCTGACAAGGGACACCGCCAGCGCGCAGACCTCTCACGTCCGTGAGGGGTCTTTTTGTTTTCCAGGGAGACGACACCATGGCCGACGACCGCTTCCACGTCTATGACACGACGCTGCGCGACGGCGCTCAGCAGGAGGGGCTCAACCTCACCGTCGCTGACAAGCTCGCCGTCGCGCGCCACCTGGACGGCCTGGGCGTCGGCTTCATCGAAGGGGGCTGGCCGGGCGCCAACCCCAAGGACACCGAGTTCTTCAGGCGCGCTCGAACAGAGCTCGACCTGAGTCACGCGCAGCTAGCCGCGTTCGGCGCGACCCGCCGGGCCGGTGTGAAGGCAGCCGACGACCCATTGGTGGCCGCTCTGCGCGAATCCGGCGCGCCGGTCGTGACCCTTGTCGCCAAGAGCCACGACCGGCACGTGGAGCTGGCCCTCCGCACGAGTCTCCAGGAAAACCTGGCGATGATCCGCGACACGGTTTCCCACCTTCGCGCGGAGGGTCAGCGAGTCTTCCTCGACGCCGAGCACTTCTTCGACGGCTACAAGTCCAACCCAGCCTACGCGCTGGAGGTGCTGAGGACCGCCGCCGAGGCCGGCGCCGACGTCGTCGCCCTCTGCGACACCAACGGCGGCATGCTCCCCGACGAGCTGGCCGACATCGTCCACGCCGCCTCCGGCACCGGCGCCCGCGTGGGCATCCACTGTCACGACGACACCGGCTGCGCGGTCGCCAACACGCTCGCCGCCGTCAAGGCGGGCGCGACGCACGTGCAGGGCTGCGCCAACGGCTACGGCGAGCGCTCGGGCAACGCCAACCTCTTCACCGTGGTCGCCAACCTCCAGCTCAAGCGGGGCTTCGACCTGGTGCCCCCGCAGGCCCTCGCCGACATGACGCGCATCGCCCACGCGATCACCGAGGTCACCAACGTCACGCCCAACTCCCACGCCCCGTACGTCGGCATGTCCGCCTTCGCGCACAAGGCCGGCCTGCACGCCAGCGCCATCAAGGTGGACCCCAACCTCTACCAGCACATCGACCCCGCCCTCGTCGGCAACGACATGCGGATGCTGGTCTCCGACATGGCCGGGCGCGCGTCGGTCGAGCTCAAGGGCCGCGAGCTGGGCTACGAGCTCACCCCCGAGAGCACCAAGACCCTGGTCGAGCGGGTCAAGGACCTGGAGTCCAAGGGATACACGTTCGAGGCCGCCGACGCCTCGTTCGAGCTGCTGCTGCGCGACACCGTCCACGGCGAGCGCCGCCGCCACTTCGAGGTGGAGTCGTGGCGCGTGATCGTCGAGCGGACCAAGGGCGGCGAGCTGGTCAGCGAGGCCACGGTCAAGCTGCACGCCAAGGGCGAGCGCATCGTGGCCACCGGCGAGGGCAACGGCCCCGTCAACGCCCTCGACCGCGCGGTGCGGCTGGCGCTGGAGAAGCTCTACCCCGAGCTGGCCAAGCTGGAGCTGGTCGACTACAAGGTGCGGATCCTGGAGGGCACCCACGGCACCGACGCCGTCACCCGCGTCCTCATCACCTCCAGCGACGACACCGCCGAATGGGCCACGGTCGGCGTCGCCGAGAACATCATCGAAGCCTCCTGGCAGGCCCTGGAGCAGGCCGTGACGTACGGTCTCCTCCGCGCCGGCCGCGAGACCGGCTGACGGCCTTCCATTCCAGGGCTGCCCTGGAAGCCATACAGCCCTGGAATCCGTACACCCCTAGAACAGGTCGGCGGGGAAGCTCACGCCCTGGACGGTGACCTTCCCGCCCGAGCACGACACCTTCGGCGAGTCGGTGTCGGGCACGATCACGGTGAGCAGCGACCCGGCAGCGGGGGAGACCACGGTGGCGGCCGGCTCCTTCGACAGGTAGGTCGGCGACACCCAGCCGAGCCCGCCGCCGCGCTCCACCTTCTGCCCGCCCACCGGCTCGCAGGAGGCGGAGAGCTGCAGCAGCGTCACCGTGAACTTGCCGTCGCTCAGCACGACCCGGCCGCCGCCGTTCGAGACGGCCTTGAACGAGGGGGCGAACCTCCACAGGTTGCGGACCTTCGCGCCGCCCGAGGCCGTGTCCAGCACGGCCATCAGGTCCTCACCGTGGTTGACGAGCACCGAGCGGGTGCGGCCGACGCCGTACGCCTTGTCGGTGAGCCGGAACGACTGCCGGTCCCTGCCGATCGACGTCTTCGTGAGGCTGGTCGCGGTGCGCGGCCGGAACCCTTGGCCCACGACCGTGGGCACGTTGTGCGCCTCGGAGGACATCGTCCAGTAGCGGTAGGCGCTCCTCTCGTAGGAGTGGAAGCCGGCGTCCACCAGGATGTCGCGGCCGTGCGCGTAGTAGGTGACGCCCAGGTGGTCCTCGTGCCCGTGGAACCTGGTGCCGGGGCCGAACCTGATCGAGTAGTACGCGGAGTCGGGCTTGCCCCAGGCCGTCCGGCCGTAGGCGTAGCCCGCCCGGTAGACCTTGACCTCGTCCTTGGGGGTGCCGGTCTCGATCTCGGGCTCGGTCTCGGCGCTGCCGTCGCCGATGGGGACCATGTAGCCGTTGGGCATGGTGGAGTGGGCGATGAAGTCCTTCAGCGCGCCGGCCCGCCGGGAGATCTCGCCGGGCACCCCGCGCCGGCAGTCCTTCATGTTGGCCATCGCGACCTGGAGCCTGCCGTACACGTAGACGGCGTAGCGCGGCGCCTGCTCCATGAGAGCGCCCTGGGAGTCGATGTCGAGCTTGACCGTGCCGGTCAGCCGCCTGGTGGCCAGGCCGGCCCAGTCCTTGCGGCCGTAGCGGCAGCCGATGCTCATGAGGGCGATGTCCTGGTCGATGCCGTGGTTGTGGCCCTTCTTGTAGAGCCTCGGGTCGGACAGGAGCCGCGCGTGCTCGGTCAGGCTGTCCTTCAGCCAGCCGTCCTTCACGTGCATGCTCAGGCAGACGAGCGCCTGCGAGCGCAGGGAGACGGGGTGGTCCTTCCATACGTACGGCTTGGTGCCGCGGGCGCCGCGCCGGTTGTTCGCCACCCAGTCCTTGGCGATCTCCTTGGCCCGGGTGAGGTAGTGCTCGTCGCCGGTGTTCTCGTAGGTGACGACGAGCGTGCCCATCCAGCGCAGCGAGTGGAAGACGAACTCCCACGACCGGTTGCGGTACGGGCTCGCGTCCCAGTCGATCCGCTTGCCGAGTTTGAACGGCGGCAGGCCGACCAGCGAGATCTCGCCCTTCATGACGTCGTCCACGGTCGGCGTGGCCGGGATCCAGTCGCCCTGGCACTGCACGGTGCGCTTGGCCACGGTGCCGGCCTGGGCCGGGCTCACCAGACCGCACAGGGCCGGTATGAGGGCAAGGAAGATCGCGAGGCGGCGCACGCCGGTTCCTTCCGGAGCAGAAGATGGGGGCGGAACATGCTGTCCGAATCCGGATCAACCGGTCAAGGCGCGTTCCGGATCGTTAGCGGCCCGATGTGGATCGCAGACCTTTGTATCCTGGTTTGCCGTTGAGGGGCTGAGGAGGCGAATGGTGTCCGGGTTGCGCGCACACTGGGCCTTTGTCCTCGCGCTGCTGGCCGGAGTGGCGCTGCGCGCGCTGGCCGTGCTGGGCTACCGGCCGGCGATCTGGTTCTGGGCCGACTCCTTCGCCTACCTCAACGCCGGGCTCGACCCGCGACCGCTGGAGTCGCGCACCTCCGGCTACTCGCTGTTCCTGTGGGCCCTGCGGCCGCTGTCCAGCATCGAGCTGGTGGTCGTGGCGCAGCACCTGCTCGGGCTGGCCGTCGGCGTCCTCGTGTACGCGCTGCTGCGCCGCCGGCTGCCCGGCTGGGCGGCCACCCTGTTCGCGCTGCCCATGCTGCTCGACGCGTTCCAGATCCAGCTCGAGCACCTGATCATGGCGGACCTGCTGTTCGCGTTCCTGGTCATGGCGGCGGTCGCGCTGCTCGTGTGGCGGCCGGACCCGGCGCCCCGGACGGCCGCCGCGGCCGGGCTCCTGCTGGCGGCGGCCACCGTCACCAGGACCATCGGGCTGCCGCTGATCGCCGTCGTGGTGGTCGCGCTGCTGCTGCGCCGTACCGGGTGGAGGTCCCTCGCCGCGCTCGCCGTGGCGGCCGCGGTCCCGCTCGCCGGCTACGCGGTGTGGTTCGAGTCGGAGCACGGCACGTACGCGCTGAGCCGCGGCAACACGTTCCTGTGGGCCCGTACGATGACGTTCGCCGACTGCGCGAGGTTCGAGCCGGTCGTGCCGGAGCTCTGCCCGGCCGAGCCGCTGGGGCGGCGCAAGGCGCCTCCGGAGTACATCTGGTCCGCCGACTCGCCCATCAACACCGTCAAGGGCGGCACCGCGCGGCGTGACGAACTGGCCGGGGCCTTCGCCAAGCAGGCCATCCTCGCCCAGCCGCTCGACTTCCTGGCCACCGGGCTCTCGGACGTGGCCCACGTCTTCACCTGGGAACGCTGGGTCTATCCGGTCGAGGGGCCGCAGAGCGCCTACGTCTTCCCGGAGCGGGCGGCCCCGTTCAAGGACTCAGCCGCCTCCCGTGACCGCACCGCCGCCGAGCTCACCACCGCCTACCAGGGCCGCTCCGGCCAGACGGCGGTGGTGGAGCCGTACGCGGGGTGGATCCGCGGCTACCAGTCCGTCGGCTTCCTGCGCGGCCCGTTCCTCGCGGCGCTGCTGCTGGCCGGGCTCGCCGGGGTGGCCGTGCGGTGGCGGACCCTGGGTGGCGAGGTGCTACTGCCGTGGGCGGGCGCGACGGCGCTGCTGGTGCTGCCGGTGCTCGTCGCCGCCTTCGACCACCGGTACGTCCTGCCGGCCGTTCCGCTGGCCTGCCTGGCGGCGGGGCTGGCCGTCGCCCGGCGGGCCGATGGCCGGATCCCGTCGACAGGTGACCGGCAGGCCACTGATGCGCCGACTCCGATCCGGACATGATGGGCGCATGAAGCTCGACGACCTGATCATCCCCGACTCCGCCGCCTGCCGGGCCGCCCTGGAAGTGGCGACCCGCTACCACTCGCCGTCCCTGCTCAACCACTCCGTGCGGGCCTACCTGTGGGCCGCGGCCTACGCCCAGGCGAACGGCATCGCCTTCGACGCCGAGCTGCTGTGGGTGTCGTCGATGCTGCACGACCTCGGGCTGACCGCGGAGTTCGACAGCCACACGGTGCCGTTCGAGGAGGCGGGCGGGCACGTGGCCTGGGCCTTCTGCGCGGGGGCCGGCTGGCCGCCGGAGCGCGGGCAGCGCGCCGCCGAGGTGATCGTCCGCCACATGTGGGACGAGGTGCCGGTGGAGGAGGACCCCGAGGGGCACCTGCTGGAGCTCTCGACCGGCATGGACATCTCCGGCCGGCGCACCGGCGAGATCCCCCCGGCCCTGCGCCGGGAGGTGCTCGCCCGCCATCCCCGGCTGGACATCGTCAAGGAGTTCGCCGCCTGCGTTACCGAGCAGGGCCGCCGCAAGCCGTCGAGCCTGGCGGGCGGGTTCGTGCGCGCGGGCATCGCCCAGCGCATCGCCCGCAACCCGCTGGACGCCGACGAGCAGGCCGCGCCCTCGGACGGGTGACGGAGCCGATCAGGCCTCCGGGTCCACGGGAGCTCGGGACCTCAGGACCTCAGGACTTCGGTCCGCTGCTCTGCACGACCTCGAACGACCACACCTGCGAGTCCGTCGCGGCGGGTCCCTGGCCGTGGCCGTGGCCTTGCCCTTGGCCTTGGCCTTGGCCTTGCGCCTGCCCCTGGCGCCCGGCGTCGGCGGCGGCCTGGGCGTGGCCGCGCTGGAAGGCCTGCCCCTGCTGCCACGCCTGGAAGTCCTCCTCGCTGCGCCAGCGCGTGTAGACGAGATAGCGGTCGGTGCCCTCGACCGGCCTGAGCAGCTCGAACCACTCGAACCCGTCGGATGACTCCACCATCCCGGCCCGGTTGGCGAACCGGCCCTCCAGCACCTCCCGCATCTCTGCGGGAACCGTCAGCACGTTGATCTTGACGATGGACAACGCGACCCCTCTCGCGGCAGCCTCACCGCACCCCTTGGTCCGAACCGGTGCGGGCTCCAGGCTATCGCCGGCCCCCCCTTGCCCGGCCCCCTTGCCCGGCCCCCTTGCCCGGTCCGCCGATTGGCACCGCCGCACGACGGCGGCGATAGCCTTGTCAGGTGCGTATAGCGAGGTTCTCCACAGGCGACGGGGTGTCGTTCGGCGTGGTCGAGGGCGGACCGGGCGAGGAGTTCGTGTCCACGATCTCCGGTCACCCGTTCGCCCAGGTGCAGTTCACCGGTGAGCGGTTCCCGCTCAGCCAGGTCAAGCTGCTCGCCCCCATGCTGCCGAGCAAGGTGGTGGCCATCGGGCGCAACTACGCGGAGCACGCTCGTGAGCTGGGCAACGAGGTGCCCGGCGAGCCGCTCATCTTCATGAAGCCGTCCACGACGGTGATCGGCCACCGCGAGTCCATCGCCTACCCGACCACGCTCTCCCACCGGGTCGACTACGAGGGCGAGCTGGCCGTGGTGATCGGCAGGCTCTGCCGCGAGGTGCCGGTCGAGCGGGTCAAGGACGTCATCTTCGGCTACACGTGCGCCAACGACGTGACAGCGCGCGACCTGCAGAAGCGCGACGTGCAGTTCACCAGGGCCAAGAGCTTCGACACGTTCTGCCCGCTGGGGCCGTGGATCCAGACCGACCTCGACCCGGGCGACCTGGCCCTCACCACGACGGTCAACGGCGAGGTGCGCCAGAGCGGCCGCACCAGCCAGCTCGTCCACGACATCCCCGCGCTGGTGGCCTACGTCAGCGCGGTCATGACGCTGATCCCCGGCGACGTGATCCTCACCGGCACCCCCGAGGGGGTCGGCCCGGTCGAGATCGGCGACGAGGTCAGCGTCGGCATCGAAGGCATCGGCACTCTCACGAACAAGGTGGTCGCTCGTGACTGATCTACGGGTGCGTTTCGCCCCGTCCCCCACCGGCATGTTCCACGTCGGCGGCGCCCGCACCGCGCTGTTCAACTGGGCGCTGGCCGAGCAGTCGGGCGGCAGGTTCGTGCTGCGCATCGAGGACACCGACGCGACCCGCAACCGGCCCGAGTGGACCGAGGGCATCATCTCGGCGCTCGACTGGATCGGCATCAACGGCACCAACCCGGCGTTCGAGGGCCCCTACTTCCAGTCGGCGTACGAGCCGCAGCACCGCGAGGCGGTCGCCAAGCTGCTCGCCGACGGCAAGGCCTACTACTGCGACTGCACGCGCGAGGACGTCCAGCGGCGCACCGGCTCCGAGCACAAGGGCTACGACGGCCACTGCCGCGACCGGGGCCTGAGCGAGGGCGCGGTCCGCTTCCGCACGCCCGACGAGGGCGTCACCGTGGTCGCCGACGTCATCCGCGGCCGGGTGGAGTTCCCGAACGAGGCCCAGGAGGACTTCGTCATCGCCCGCACCGACGGCTCGCCTCTTTACGTGCTGGCCAACGCCGTCGACGACATCACGCAGGGCATCACCCACGTGGTGCGCGGCGAGGAGCACCTGGGCAACGCAGCCAAGCAGCAGTTGCTCTGGCCCGCACTCGGCGCGACCCCGCCGGTCTGGGCCCACCTGCCGGTGATCGTCAACGAGCAGCGCAAGAAGCTGTCCAAGCGGCGCGACAAGGTGGCGCTCGAGGACTACCGCGAGGAGGGCTACCTCGCCGAGGCCATGGTCAACTACCTCATGCTGCTCGGCTGGGGCCCCGGCGACGACCGCGAGATCATGCCGTGGTCCGAGATGGTGCCGCTGTTCCGGCTGGAGGACGTCAACAGCGCCAGCGCGTTCTTCGACGAGAAGAAGCTGCGGGCGTTCAACGGCGAATACATCCGCGCCCTGCCCATCGACACCTTCGAGGAGCGCTGCGTCCCCTACCTCGACCCCGACTGGGACCGTGAGACGTTCAGCAAGGTCGCCGCGCTGGCGCAGACCCGCGTCGCGCTGCTGTCGGAGATCAGGCAGAACGTCGACTTCCTCTTCCTCGACGAGCCGGAGTTCGACCAGCAGTCCTGGGACAAGGCGATGAAGAACTCCCCGGTGGAGATCCTCACCGGCTACCTCGAGCGGATCGACACGGTGAGCTGGGATCCCGAGTCGCTCAAGGAGGCGCTGGAGGAGGTGGGCACGGCCCACGGCCTCAAGCTGGGAAAGGCCCAGGCGCCGGTGCGCGTCGCGATCACCGGCCGCACGGTGGGCCTGCCGCTGTTCGAGTCGATCGAGGTGCTCGGCCGCGAGCGCACCCAGGAGCGCGTCCGAACGGCACTGGCCCGCCTGCGAGGCTGACGTCGCCTGGACGACATTCCTCATAAAGGCGCGCATCCTGAGCGAGGCGATCCACGGGGTACGGGCCCGGGCCCGTACCCCGTCATGACCGTCATGCCAGGCCGCGGCGCTCCAGCAGCGGCTTGATGGAGGGCTCGCGGCCGCGGAAGGCGCGGAAGGCGGCCAGCGGGTCGCCGCTGCCGCCCCTCGACAGCAGCGTGCGCCGGAAATGGTCGCCGTTCCTCCGCTCCAGCCCCCCGTTCTCCTTGAACCACTCGACGCTCTCAGCGTCGAGCACCTCGCTCCAGATGTAGGAGTAGTAGCCGGCGCTGTAGCCGCCGGAGAAGATGTGGGCGAAGTAGTTGGTCCGGTAGCGCGGCCGCACCAGCGGGAAGGCGATCTGGGCCGCTTCCAGGGCCGCCTGCTCGAACGCCTGGGCGTCCTCGACGTCCTCGCCCGGGGCCAGTCTGTGCCAGGCCCAGTCGAGCAGGGTGGCGGCCAGATACTCGACGGTCATGAAGCCCTGGTTGAACTTCTCCGCCGCCTTCATCTTCTCCACCAGCTCGGCGGGCATCGGCTCGCCCGTCTCGTGGTGCCTGGCGTAGTTGGCAAGCACCTCGGGCCAGGTCGCCCACATCTCGTTGACCTGCGACGGGTACTCGACGAAGTCGCGCGGCACGCTGGTGCCGGACACGCGCGGGAAGCGCACCTCCGAGAACAGCCCGTGCAGCGCGTGCCCGAACTCGTGGAAGGCCGTGTTGACCTCGTCGTAGGTGAGCAGCGTCGGCCCGGTGGCGGGCTTGGTCACGTTCAGGTTGTTGATCACCACGGGCTTCTCGCCGAACAGGAACGACTGGTCGACGAGGTTGTTCATCCACGCGCCGCCGCGCTTTCCAGGCCGGGCGTACGGGTCGAGGGCGAACAGGCCGAGGGCGCTGCCGTCCTCGTTGGACACCTCGAAGACCCGCACGTCCTCGTGGTAGCCGCGCAGGTCCGGCCGCTCGGTGAACGTGATGCCGTACAGCCTGGTCGCGGCGTGGAAGATGCCGTCGCGGAAGACCCGGTCGAGTTCGAAGTACGGCCGCATCGCCGAGGCGTCGAAGTCGTAGCGGGCGCGCCGCACCTTCTCGGAGTAGAACGACCAGTCCCACGGCTCGATCTCGAACCCGGCCTGCTCGGCCAGCGCCTCGGCCTCCCTGCGGGCGTTGCGCACCGCCGGGCCGACGAGCTGGCCGAGCATCTCCTCGACCGCCTCGACGGTCTTGGCCGTCTGGTCGGCGACCTTGTAGGAGGCGTGGTCGGGGAAGCCGAGCAGGCTCGCCCGCTCCGCCCGCAGCTTCGCCATCCGCACGGCCAGCTCGAAGTTCTGCGGCGCCCGCTCCACGCTCAGCGTGTAGAGCCTGCGGCGCACGTCACGGTCGGTGAGCTGGGCCAGGCCCGGCTGGTTGGTGAAGTTCAGCAGCGGCAGGACGTATTTACCGTCGCGCTCCAGCGACCTGATCCGGTCCTCGTCGAACCCGTCGAGCTCGCCGGCGTCCTCGACCACCAGGGCCGAATCGTTGGCGGCCTTGAGGAGGTTCTGGGCGAACTCGGTCGACAGCCGCGACAGCTCCTCGTTCAGCCCCTTGAGCCTGTCCTGCTCCGCCTCCGACAGGTCCGCGCCGGCCCGGACGAAGTCCTCCCGGTACTTCTCCAGCAGCCACGCCTCCTCAGGGTCCTCGGTGGTGACCTGTTTGATGCGGGCCCACAGCGCGCGGTCGAGCCGGATCGCGTCGCCGTGCCTGGTCAGCTCCGGGGTGATCCGCTTCTCGATCTCCATGACGGCGTCCGTGGAGTCGGACGCCACGACGCTGAAGAAGGCCGTGGCCGTGCGGCCCAGCAGCCGCCCCGACCGCTCGAGCGCGGCGACCGTGTTGTCGAACGTGGGCGCCTCGGCGCTCCCCGTGATCTTCTGCACCTCGGCGAGCTGCTCGGCCATGCCCCGCTCGAACGCGGGCAGGTAGTGCTCCTCACGGATCTCTGCGAAGGGCGGCAGCTGGTAGGGCAGGCTGCTGGGGGCGAACAACGGGTTCTCGGCCAACGCTCAGGCTCCTCCACGTGGTGTTTTGTCCTCCACAGCTTGGCACGGCCGGGCCCGTCCCGTGCCTCGACGGACAATCGTTTTGGCCTAGGCCCCAAGCTGGGCTATTCTTTCGGACGTCGCCGAACGCGCCCCAGGGGCTCGTAACGGTGGGGTATGGTGTAATTGGCAGCACGACTGATTCTGGTTCAGTTAGTCTAGGTTCGAGTCCTGGTACCCCAGCACGTAGCGGATGCCTCGCAGAGGCATCCGTTTTTGTTTTTGGCCCGACGTACTCCACCTCCTCCCCGATTCCGCCGACCTGGCAACGGTTTGGTTGTGCTCCGCGGGGTGCGGTAGAGTTACCTGCGTCGCCGGGCAAGCCCGGCACCCTCACTTGTGGGACATGGTCCCGTCGTCTAGTGGCCCAGGACGCCGCCCTCTCAAGGCGGTAGCGCCGGTTCGAATCCGGTCGGGACTACCACTGTCACACAAGTCGCGAAGGTCCCGTCGTCTAGTGGCCCAGGACGCCGCCCTCTCAAGGCGGTAGCGCCGGTTCGAATCCGGTCGGGACTACCACTGTCACACAAGTCGCGAAGGTCCCGTCGTCTAGTGGCCCAGGACGCCGCCCTCTCAAGGCGGTAGCGCCGGTTCGAATCCGGTCGGGACTACCACTGTCACACAAGTCGCGAAGGTCCCGTCGTCTAGTGGCCCAGGACGCCGCCCTCTCAAGGCGGTAGCGCCGGTTCGAATCCGGTCGGGACTACACCTCACGCCGTTCACGCCCGTGCCCTTTGTGCCGGGCGTTTCGCATTTCCAGGGACGTGTTTTCTCGCGTCGGGTTCTGTCAACTGGCCGTCACTATCCGCACACAAGTGCTAACGTTACGCAACATGCCATCCCCCACGCATGACACGCTCAACGCGCTCTTCCGAAGCCGTCCGGCATTCGCCGTAGAGATCGTTCGGCAGCTCTACGACCCCGACATTTCCACGGACACCTATGTCGAGGTCGCCTCGGCTGAGTTCAACGACCGCCCCTCCCGCGACTTCCGTGCCGACACGGTGATCACGGTCGGACCCCCGAAGAACCCCGAACTGGGCATCGTCATCGAGGTCCAGCTCGCTCCCAGCGACGACAAGCGCCTCGCCTGGGCCCGTTACGCGGCGGCCCTCTGGCTCCGTGTCGACTGCCCGGTCGTGGTGCTCGTCATCTGCACCTCCGACCGGGCCGCCACCTGGGCCGCCGAGCCGATCGTCACCGACCTGCCCGGCTTCACGCTCACCCCGCTCGTCCTCGGTCCGGGGCAGATCCCCGCCATCACCGACCCTGTCCAAGCCGCCGAATGCCTGGAAATCGCCACGGTGTCGGTGATGGTCCACGGCGGGCACCGCCCGGTCGTGGAGGCGTTCGTCGCCGCGTTGACCAAGGTCGGCGGCGATGACGCTCCGCAGTACTATGAATACGCCTACAGCCTGGCCTCGTCAGCCGCCAAGCAGTACCTGGAGGAGATCATGTCGTCCACCACATGGCCGGTCTACAGCCCCTTCGCCCGCGCGCACTTCGGCAAGGGACGAGAGGAGGGCGAGGCGAAGGGACGAGTGGAGGGCGAGATCGACGCGCTGTTCACCGTCCTGGACGCGCGTGGGGTGGCCATGACGGAGGAGGCCAGGGCTCGCATCACCGGGTGCACGGACCTGAGCCAGGTTCAGCGGTGGATCCGTCGCGCGGTCACGGCCGCATCCCTCGACGACCTCTTCGCCTGACTCTCACCTCCTGCAAGGGACTGCACGGCGCCCCGTCGCTGTGCGGTCCCACGCTGGGCCAGGTGCTGGGGTCAGGACTGGGAGCGGGCCTTGAAGAGGGCGCGGCGGGCGGCCTTGGCGACCTGCTTGTCCGGGTGCACCTGCGAGATGAGGTCCAGCAGCTCCTCCACGTGCGCGTGCGGGATCTTCCAGATCACTTCCAGCAGGTTGTTGAGCAGCTCCGGCCCGATGTCGCGGAGGCTGCCGACGAACTCCGAGCGGCCCAGGCCCGCCGAGATCGTCCACATGTCGAGGATCAGCCAGTGCGTGTCGTCCTGCGTCGGCTCGGGGGCGCCCTCGACCTCCAGCTGGCTCAGGTGGGTGGCCGCGTACGGCCTCAGTGAGGGCTGCTTGAGCGCCGCCTGCCAGGCCGGGATCGCGGCCTCGCCGAGCGTGCCGACGACGCTGGCCGCCTGCACCCGGATGAGCGCGTCGCTCTCGTCCTCGGCCGCGGCCTCCAGGAGCTCCTCGGCGGCCCGGCCCGGCTCGCGCAGCCGCATCCAGGCGGCGAACTCGGCGTCGGCCTCCTCCTCGGGCAGCTCGGCGCTGAGGGCGAGCAGCTCGTGGGCCGTCATCGACTCGATGGCGGGACGGGCGTCGACCTCGATGTCGGAGTCGTCGACCAGGTGGACGACGCCTTCGGTGCCGAGCGGGGTGAGGCTGAGCGTGCCACCGGTCACCACGCCGCCGGTGACCGTGGCGCCCTCGATCGTGATCATGCCGTAGCCCGCCAGCCAGTCGATCGCGGGGGCGAGCGGGTCGCCCGCCGCCTCCCAGGCGTCGGTGCCGAGCTCATCGACCTCGGCGGCGGCCTCGGCCAACTCCTGGCGCAGCTCGTCCACCTCGCGCGTGCCGCCGCCCAGCAGCAGCCGCACCAGCAGGCCGCGGGTGAGCCCCGTCAGCGACATGGTCAGGTCGTCGTCGGCGAGCTCGGGGTCGCCGTAGTCGACCGAGTGGAGGCCGAGCATCCAGGCTTCGAGGACGTCCTCGTCGTCGTCGAACGGCCACTCTGCGGTGTCGTCCTGGACGGCCACCGTGTTGGCCTCGCCGGGCTCCAGGAACTCGAGGTCGACGGCGAGGTTCCAGATGTTCCACAGCATGGGGACGGCCTCGGCGAGCGGGCCGTCGGTGTCGGGCCTCGGGAGCCCGATGGCGGCCAGCGCGTCCTCGACCTCGGCGTCCGACAGCAGCGTGTCCTCGCCCACCCGGCGCCCCGAGCCGACCCACAGGGCCAGGTCGCGGGCCTTGGCGATGAGCGGCACCTCACGGGCGGCGGACGCCAGCTCGGTGTCGGGGCGCAGCCGGATCGTGGGCAGGTCGGCGAGCTCGTCGGCGAACGGCTCGAAATCCCCCAGATCGCCGGTCTCGTCCTCGTCCTCGTCGTCATCCTCGTCGTCGAGAAGGTCCTCCATCAGCTCGACGAACTCGTCCTCGACGTCGTCGAGCTCCGCCCGCAGCTCCGCGAGCGAGTCGGACCCCTTGGCCAGCCTGCCGGTCTCGGAGAGGAACGTCAGGTAGGCGTCGACGGCCGGGAGCATGCCGTCGGCGGCGGAGTCGGGATCCTCCACGACCTTGGGCATGCGGTCGAGCAGCAGGTTTCGCAGGTCGGCGCGCTTCCACGTGCCGAGATCCTGGGAGAAGGCGAGACGGTGCCACAGCGCTGCCGGTCCCACGAGCTCGGGGTCGCTCTCAGGCGCGTGTGTGCGCGCCCACATGATGAACTCTTCGAGCAGGGGTCGCAGCTCAGTGGCGGCTACCTCGATGCGATCTGTCACCCACTCAGGCTAGTGCTCCCGCGAGGCACTCGGCTCCCCAAATACGTGCTTTTGCTGATCATGACGTGCGGCGCATGGATTCGGTGATCCGCTCGGCGGCGGCCATCACGGGCACCGCGTGCAGCCGGCCGGGGGCTCTCGTCAGCCGCTCGATGGGCCCCGACACCGACACGGCCGCGACCACCTTGCCGCCCGTGCCCCTTATCGGGGCCGAGACGCTGGCCACGCCCTGCTCGCGCTCTCCCACGCTGTGCGCCCACCCCCTGCGCCGTACGGAGGCGAGGGTCGCCGCGGTGAACTTGGCGCCGCGCAGCCCCCTGTGCAGCCGGTCCGGCTCCTCCCAGGCCAGCAGGATCTGCGCCGCCGAACCGGCCGACATGGGCAGCGCCGACCCCACGGGAACCGTGTCACGCAGGCCGCTGGCGCGTTCGGCCGCGGCCACGCAGACCCGCTCGTCACCCTGCCGTCGGTAGAGTTGCGCGCTCTCGCCCGTCAGGTCCCGCAGGTGCATCAGCACGGGCGCGGCCACGGCGAGCAGGCGGTCCTCTCCGGCGGCCGTGGACAACTCCGAAAGGCGCGGGCCGAGGACGAATCTGCCCTGTGTGTCGCGGCTCACAATGCGGTGGTGCTCCAGGGCGACGGCGAGCCGATGCGCTGTGGGGCGGGCCAATCCGGTGGCCTGAACGAGCTGGGCCAGCGAGGCGGGGCCGGCTTCGAGGGCATTCAGCACCAGAACGGCCTTGTCGAGTACGCCGACTCCGCTAGAGTTGTCCATGGACCGATACTGCCGTCTCGACATATGAGAAAGCAAGTCGGAGGCGGTTTCTCAAGGAGGAGATCATGGGCCGCACACTCGCGGAGAAGGTCTGGGAGCAGCACGTCGTGCGCCGCGCCGACGGCGAGCCCGACCTGCTCTATATCGACCTGCACCTCATCCATGAGGTGACCAGCCCGCAGGCGTTCGACGGGCTGCGGCTCGCCGGCCGCGAGGTGCGCAGGCCCGACCTCACGATCGCCACCGAGGACCACAACGTGCCTACCGTGGTCGGCCCCATCGCCGACCCGGTCTCCAAGACCCAGGTCGAGACCCTGCGCAAGAACGCCGCCGAGTTCGGCGTCAGGCTGCACCCGATGGGCGACGCCGGCCAGGGCGTGGTGCACATCATCGGCCCGCAGTTCGGCCTGACCCAGCCGGGCATGACGATCGTCTGCGGCGACTCCCACACCTCCACGCACGGCGCGTTCGGCGGCATCGCGTTCGGCATCGGCACCTCCGAGGTCGAGCACGTGCTGGCCACCCAGACGCTGCCGGCCTACCGGCCGAGGACCATGGCCATCGAGGTCTCCGGCGAGCTGCCCGTCGGCGTGACGGCCAAGGACCTGATCCTCGCCATCATCGCCAAGATCGGCACCGGCGGCGGGCAGGGCCACATCGTCGAGTACCGCGGCGAGGCCATCCGCAAGCTCTCCATGGAGGGCCGGATGACGGTGTGCAACATGTCCATCGAGGCGGGCGCCCGCGCCGGCCTGATCGCCCCGGACGAGACCACGTTCGCCTACCTGAAGGGCCGCCCGCACGCGCCGTCCGGCGAGCTGTGGGACCAGGCCGTCGAATACTGGAAGACGCTGCGCACCGACGACGACGCCGTGTTCGACAAGGTCGTGGAGATCGACGCCTCGACGCTCACGCCGTACGTCACCTGGGGCACCAACCCGGGCCAGGGCCTGCCGCTGGGCGGCGCCGTGCCGGCGCCCGAGAGCTTCGAGGACCCGATCGAGCGCTCGGCCGCCGAGCGCGCGCTCGAGTACATGGGCCTGACCGCGGGCACGCCGCTGCGGGAGATCGAGGTCGACACGGTGTTCGTCGGCTCGTGCACCAACGGCCGCATCGAGGACCTGCGCTCCGCCGCCGAGATCCTGCGGGGCCGGAAGGTCGCGACCCGCACGCTGATCGTGCCCGGCTCGATGCTGGTCAAGCTCCAGGCCGAGCAGGAGGGGCTGCACGAGGTGTTCAAGGCGGCCGGGGCCGAGTGGCGCCAGGCCGGGTGCTCGATGTGCCTCGGCATGAACCCCGACACGCTCCAGCCGGGCGAGCGCAGCGCCTCGACCTCCAACCGCAACTTCGAGGGCCGCCAGGGCAAGGGCGGCCGCACCCACCTGGTGTCGCCGCAGGTCGCCGCCGCGACCGCCGTCACCGGCCGCCTCACCGCCCCCGCCGACCTCTAGGAGTTCAGACCATGGACGCTTTCACCACCCACACCGGTACGGCGGTGCCGCTGCGCCGCAGCAACGTCGACACCGACCAGATCATCCCGGCCGTCTGGCTCAAGCAGGTGAGCAGGACCGGGTTCGAGAAGGGCCTGTTCGCCGCCTGGCGCGAGGACCCCGCCTTCGTGCTGAACGACGCGACGTACGAGGGCGCCTCGATCCTGGTCTCCGGCCCCGACTTCGGCACCGGCTCCTCGCGCGAGCACGCCGTCTGGGCGCTCCAGCAGTACGGCTTCCGCGTGGTCATCGCCGCCCGGTTCGGCGACATCTTCCGCAACAACTCCACCAAGATGGGCCTGCTGCCCGTCGTCCTGCCGGGCGAGAAGGTGGAGGCGCTGCAGGCGGCCGTGGAGGCCGACCCGTCGCTCCAGGTGACGGTCGACCTGGCCGGGCGCCAGGTGCGCTGGGCGGGCGAGACCGTCGGCTTCGAGATCGACGACTACACCCGCTGGCGGCTGATGGAGGGCCTCGACGACATCGGCCTGACCCTGCGTCACGCCGAGGACGTGGCGGTGTACGAGAATGGTCGGCAGCCATGGCTGCCGACGACCGTCTAGACGACGACCCACTGGCGCGGCGGTTGCGCGAGGCGCACCGCCGCGTCGTCGCGCTTCCAGCGCCCGAGAAGGAAAGGTTCGCCCGCAGATATCTGGCCATCTGCGAGCTCGCCAAGCGCGATCCCGAGCGTGCCGCGGCCCGGCTGGAGGTCTTCGTGGCCTCGCTGGGCGGCGATCTCGACACGCCACGCGCACCCGAAAGCACGCCCGGTGATTGAGTTCGCCCGCAATCAGGCTTAGTTTCGGGAGAGTAAGGGGTTTCTACGTCTTAACTTCGTGAGCTGGAACCCCGAGCCGTAACGGGGGGAGCACAACTTACATGAACAAGCGAGAGCTCGTTGACGCCATCGCGACGCGGGTCGGTGACAGGAAGACCGCCACCGAGGCCGTGAACGCGATCATCGAAGTCGTCCAGAAGACGGTAGCCAGCGGAGACAAGGTCTCGATCACGGGCTTCGGCGCGTTCGAGATGGCCCACAAGCCGGCCCGCTCGGCGAGGAACCCGTCCACCGGGGCGGAGATCAAGGTCCCGGAAAGCTGGGGGCCGAAGTTCCGTCCGGGCTCGGACTTCAAGGAACTGGTCAACGCCGGCGGCAAGAAGGCCGCGAAGAAGAAGTAAACGGCATCCCACGCGCCCGGCTCTCACGAATTTGGGAGCCGGGCGTTTCGCGTGCCCGCCCGGATATGGCTCGCCCCCTGAGCGCCGGAGCGTTTACGCTGATGTCCGTGCAGGCTACGGTGCGCGGCTTCGACGAGGCGACCCGCTCGGGCACGGTCTTCCTCGACGACGGGACGGTGCTGCCGTTCGGCGCGCCCGCCTTCGACGCGGGGCCGCTGCGGCTGCTCCGGTCAGGGCAGCGGGTGCGCCTGGTGGTGACGGGCGGCGAGATCACCTACATCACGCTGTCGACGTTCCCGGTCCCCGGCTCAGGGTGACGGCCAGAGCTCGGCGACCACGGCGGCGGTGTGCGGGCCGAGGCCGAGGGCGATGGCGGCGCGCAGGTCGTCAGGGGTGTCCACGTCCTGCCTCACCGACTCGATGCCGTCCAGGCACAGCTCCTTGGCGCCGCCCGCCAGATGTCTGGCCCGCGACTCACCGCCGAACCTGGGCTTGAACGGCGCCCCGGCCCGTACCCCGTAGAACGTCGTGCCGACGTCGAGCGCGTCGGGCACGAAGGCCTGGTCGAACTCGGCGGAGGCCGACAGAACGACGGCCAGCTCGGCGGGCCGCAGCGACGGCAGGTCCGCCTGCAGGGCGCCCACGGGATCGCCCGGCGCGACCTGCACGGCATGGGCGGCCCCCGTGCGCAGCGCCGTGTTGAGCCCGCGGTCGGGATCGGGCACCACGTCGGCGCCGAGCGCGGCGAGCGGCCCGGCGGCG
>NZ_QNFZ01000244.1 GCF_003313395.1 Nonomuraea lactucae
GCCACGCGGCCCGCCCCCCACCGGGCCGCCCGGCCCGCTGTCGGACGCGCCCCCCGGCGCGCTACTGGGCACGGCCGCCCTCCGCTTCCGTGACCGCCAGCGCCATCACGTCGTCCTGGGTGGCGCCGTCGGCGGGCAGCTCGCCGACGAGCCGCCCCCTCGCCATGACCAGGATCCGGTCGCTCATCCCGAGGATCTCCGGCAGATCGCTGGAGATCATGAGGACGGCGTCGCCCGCGGCGGTGAGCGCGTTGACGAGCTGGTAGATCTCGACCCGGGCGCCCACGTCGACGCCGCGGGTCGGCTCGTCGAGGATCAGCACGCGCGCGCCGGCCACCAGCCACTTGCCGATGACCACCTTCTGCTGGTTGCCACCGGACAGCGTGCGGACCTCCTGGCCGAGGCTGGTCATGCGGATGCCGAGCCGGTCCGCCACCCGCGCCGCCGCGGCGCGCTGCCCCTTGCGGTCGACGAATCCGGCCCGGGTGGCGTCGCGCATGGTGACCAGCCCCAGGTTCTCGCCGGTGCCCGCGCCGAGGACGAGCCCCTGGCCCTGGCGGTCCTCGGGGACCAGGCCGAGCCCGGCCTCCATGGCGGCGGGGACGTCGCCAGGCGGCAGCCGCCGGCCCCGCACGCTCACCTGGCCGGAGTCGTACCGGTCCGCGCCGAAGACGGCCCTGGCCACCTCGGTGCGGCCGGCTCCCACCAGCCCGGCGAGGCCGACCACCTCACCCGCCCGCACCTCGAACGAGATGTCGTCGAACAGCCCCTCGCGGCTCAGCCCCGCAACCCGCAGCAGCGGCTCGCCCGGCCGGTGCGGCCCGCGCGGGTACTGCTGGTCGATGGGGCGGCCCACCATGAGGCGGACCAGCTCGTCGTGGGGCGTGCCGGCGGGCACCTCGGCGACGGAGCGGCCGTCGCGCAGGACGGTCACCCGGTCGCCGATCGCGGGGATCTCCTCCAGGTGGTGGGTGATGAAGACGATCGCCACACCCTCGTCGCGGAGCTGCCGGACGATCTCGAAGAGCCTGTCGACCTCGCCGGTGGTGAGCACCGAGGTGGGCTCGTCCATGATCAGGACGCGCGCGTCCAGCGCCAGCGCCTTGGCGATCTCCACCATCTGCATGCGGGCGACGCCCAGCCTGGCGACCGGCGTCCGCGGATCGGCCCGCACGCCCACCCGGGCCATCAGCGGGACCGCCTCGCGTTCCATGCGGCGGGTGTCGACCAGGCCGAGTCTGCGCGGCGGGCGGCCCAGCCAGAGGTTCTCCGCGACGGTCAGCCCGGGCACCAGGTTGAACTCCTGGTAGATGGTGGCGATGCCGAGCCGCCGCGCGTCGCCGGCGGTGCGGATGTGCGCAGGGCGCCCGTCGATGAGGATCCGGCCCTCGTCGGGATGGTAGGCGCCGGACAGCATCTTGATCAGCGTGCTCTTGCCCGCGCCGTTCTCGCCCAGCAGCACGTGCACCTCGCCCGCGCGCAGGCTCAGATCGACCCCGTCCAGGGCCAGCACTCCGGGGAAGCTCTTGCGCAGCCCCTCCGCCCGGAGTATCTCCTCCCTCACGTCGTGTTACTTGCCGTTCGAGGGCCCGATAACCACGAACGCGCAGGTGAGATGCGGTGTCGCGATGGCCGCCGGCCTTTCCGGCCGCACTCCCGCCGGCCGGGAGGGCGGTCCTGCCCCGCCTTCCCGGCCCGGCGCGTCAGCGAGGCTGCGGGACGAGACTGAGCGACGGGACGGCGGGCGCCTCGGTCAGACCGGGGCGCACCGCCACCTCGACCCGCCCGCCGGCCACTCTCGCGGGATAGGTGGGCACGGCGACCTCGGGGTCGTCCAGGCACGCCCCCGTGACGAGCGAGAACACCTGCTTGTGCAGCGGGGAGGCCACGGTCGGCTCCCCGCCCCTGGTGCCCACGATGCCCCGGGAGAGCACGTGCGCGCCGCTGAACGGGTCGAGGTTGCCGATCGCGTACACCTGCCCGTCGAAGGTGCGGAAGAGGGCCACCTGCTCGCCGTCCACCAGGGCGCAGGCCCCCCGTTCCGGCAGCAGGACGTGGTAGTCGCACACGGTCGTCCAGCTCATGGGGTCACCACCATCGGCTTGATCTGGTCACGTTCGCGTTCGAAGACGATCGACGGGTCGGGGACGCCCGGGGCGTTGACGAAGCTGACGAACCGGCTCAGCTTCTCCGGGTCCTCGATGGTGGCGCGCCACTCGTCCTCGTACGTGGCCACGTGGTGCGCCATCTGGGCGTCCAGCTCGGCGCAGAGCCCCAGCGAGTCGTCCACGATCACCTGTCGGACGTGGTCGAGCCCGCCCTCGACGGACTCGATCCACGCCGCCGTGCGCTGGAGCCGGTCCGCCGTGCGGATGTAGTACATGAGGAACCTGTCGATGATCCTGATCAGCTCGTCGGTGGACAGGTCCGAGGCGAGCAGGTCGGCGTGGCGGGGCTTGAAGCCGCCGTTGCCGCCGACGTACAGGTTCCAGCCCTGCTCGGTGGCGATGATGCCGAAGTCCTTCGACCGGGCCTCCGCGCACTCGCGGGCGCAGCCCGACACCGCGGACTTGAGCTTGTGCGGGGCGCGCAGGCCCCGGTAGCGCAGCTCCAGCGCGATGGCCAGGCCCACCGAGTCCTGCACGCCGTAGCGGCACCAGGTGGAGCCGACGCACGACTTCACCGTGCGCAGCGCCTTGCCGTACGCGTGGCCCGACTCGAACCCGGCGTCGACCAGGCGCTTCCAGATCCGCGGCAACTGTTCGACGCGCGCGCCGAACAGGTCGATCCGCTGCCCACCGGTGATCTTGGTGTAGAGGCCGAACTCGCGCGCCACCTCGCCGATCACGATGAGCTTGTCCGGGGTGATCTCGCCGCCGGGGATGCGCGGCACGACCGAGTAGGTGCCGTTCTTCTGGATGTTGGCCAGGAAGTGGTCGTTGGTGTCCTGCAGCGCCGCCCGCTCGCCCTCCAGGACGTGCCCGTTGTGCAGCGAGGCGAGGATCGAGGCGACCGCGGGCTTGCAGATGTCGCAGCCCCGCCCGGTGCCGTGGTTCTCGATCAGCTCCGAGAACGTCGCGATGCCGCGCACCCTGACGATGTCGAACAGCTCGGCCCTGGAGTAGGCGAAGTGCTCGCACAGCGCCTTGCTCAGTTCGACGCCCGACTTCTCCAGGAGCTGCTTGAGCATCGGCACGCAGCTGCCGCACGTGGTGCCCGCCCGCGTGCACGCCTTGACGCCCGGCACGTCGGTCAGCGCCTTGTCGGCGATGGCCGTGCGGACCGCGCCCGCGCTCACGTTGTTGCAGGAGCAGACCTGCGCCTCGTCGGGCAGGTCCAGGCCGGCCGCGCCCGCCCCGGCGAACAGCAGGTCCGCCGGAGCGGCGGGCAGCGGCTTGCCCACGAAGGGCCGCAGCGACGTGTACGGCGATGCGTCGCCCACGCAGATGCCCCCGAGCAGCGTCCGCGCGTCGTCGCTGATGAACAGCTTCTTGTATACGCCGCCCACCGGGTCCATGTAGGTGACGTCGAGCGCCCCGGCCATCGCGCCGAACTGCGCCACCTCCACGCCGAGCAGCTTCAGCTTGGTGGACATGTCGGCGCCCTCGAACCCGGCGGGACCGCCCAGGATGCGGTCGGCGGCCACCTCGGCCATCGAGAAGCACGGCCCGACCAGCCCGTACACCTGTCCGTGGGCCAGCGCGCACTCGCCGATCGCGTATACGTCCGGGTCCGAGGTGCGCATGCCCTCGTCCACCACGATGCCGCCCCGCTGCCCCACCTCCAGGCCGCAGGCGCGGGCCAGCTCGTCGCGCGGCCTGATCCCCGCCGAGAAGACGACGACCTGCGCGTCGAGCAGCGTGCCGTCGGGCTTGACCAGGCCGGTGACGCGTCCGCCGGCATCGGTGACGATCTCCTTGACGCCCGCGCCCGCGTGCACGCTCAGCCCGAGACCCTCGATGTGGCCCTTCAGCACCGAGCCGCCGCCCTCGTCGACCTGGCGCGGCATCAGCCACTGGTTCATCTCCACGATGTGCGTGTTCAGCCCGAGCCCGCGCAGCGCGTCGGCCGCCTCCAGGCCGAGCAGGCCGCCGCCGACCACCACGCCGTCCGTCGCGTCCTCGGACGCCACCCGGATCGCGTCGAGGTCGTCGATCGTGCGGTAGACGAACGCGTGCTCCGCGCCCGGCACCGGCGGCACGAACGGCGCCGACCCGGTCGCCAGCACCAGCACGTCGTACGGCTCGGCCGTGCCGTCGGCCGTGGTGACCACGCGGGCGTCCCGGTCGATGCCGGTGACGCGGCTGTCCAGCCTGGTCACCACCCCGTCCGGCACCGTGTAGGTGAGGTCGGCGACGCTCTTGCCCGACAGGTAGGAGGTCAGCGCCACCCGGTCGTAGGCCGCGCGCGGCTCCTCGCCGATCACGGTGATCCGCCCGTCGAAACCCCGCTCCGCCAGGGTCTCGACGAGCCGGTGGGCGGTCGGGCCGAACCCCACCACGACGATCCTGCGCTGTCCGACGGCGCCCTCGGTCCGTCCGGTCATGCCGAAACCCCTTCCTGCTCGCACAGCCAGCCGACGATGCCTTCGACCGCGTCACGGCAGGTGCCGCACCCGGTCGTGGCCCTCGTCGCGGCCGCTATTCCGGCCACATCCCGCGCGCCCGCCTCCCAGCACGCCCGGATCTGGCCCTTTGTCACGTTGTTGCACTGGCACACCTTCGCCGCGTCCGGCATGAGCACCGGGCTGTCCGCGACGTGCGTGGCCGACGCCAGGCCGGGGAACAGCAGGCCCGCCCGGTCGCCCGGCAGCGTGCCGCCGCGGTCGAAGAGCTGCGTGAGCGTGCCGACCGCGTCGCTCTCGCCCAGCACGATCGCGCCCACCAGCCGGTCGTCGCGGATGACCAGCTTGCGGTAGGTGCCGCGGGCGCGGTGGCTGAAGCGCACCACCTCGGCGTGCTCCTCGGTCAGGTGGCCCTCGCCCATCGCGGCCAGCTCCACGCTCCTCGCCTTGAGCCTGGTCACCATGCGAGAGCCCCGGTAGAGCGCCTTGCCGCCGGTGATGACGTCCGCGGCGACGTTCGCCTGCTCCCACGCGGGCGCGACCAGGCCGTACACGGTGCCGTCGTGCTCGGCGCACTCGCCGATCGCGAAGATCGACGGGTCCTCGGTGCGCATCTCGTCGTCCACGACGACGCCCCGGCGCACCTCCAGCCCGGCGTCGGCCGCCAGCCCGGTCACCGGGCGGACGCCGCAGGCCAGGACGACGAGGTCGCCCTCGACCAGCTCGCCGCCCGCCAGCCGGACGCCGCCGTCCAGCACCGCCTCGGCGGTCACGCCGGTGCGGATCTCGACGCCCAGCGCGCCCAGCGTCTCGCCGAGCACCTCGCCGGCCTCCACGTCGAGCTGGCGCTCCATCAGATGGCCGGCCAGGTGCAGCAGTGTCACGGGCATCCCCCGCCCGGCCAGCCCGCGGGCCGCCTCGATGCCGAGCAGCCCGCCGCCGATCACCACGGCCCGGCCGGCGCTCTCGGCGACCTCCAGGATGCGGTGGCAGTCGTCGAGCGTGCGGAACGGGATGGCCCGCTCCACGCCGGGGATCGGCGGGACGATGGCGTCGCTGCCGGTGGCCAGCACGAGCACGTCGTACGGCACCCGCCGCCCGTCCTCGGTGATCACCGAGCGGGTGTCCCTGTCGAGGCACGTCACCGGGCTGCCGAAGGCGGCCTCGACGTGGTGCGCGGCGTACCAGGAGGGGTCGAGCATCCGCACCTGCTCGGGGCGGGTGCTGCCGGCGAGCACGTTGGACAGCAGGACGCGGTTGTACGGCTGGCAGGTCTCGGCGCCGAGCACGGTCACCGACATGTGCGGGTCGCGTGCCCGCACCTCGGTGACCAGGCGCGAGCCTGCCATGCCGTTTCCTACGACGACTAGTCTCATGCGACCCTCTCCACCTTGACGGCGCACACCTTGAACTCCGGCATCCGGGACGTGGGATCGAGCGCGGGGTTGGTCAGGCGGTTGGCGCCCTCCCAGTGGAACGGCATGAACACCGTGTCGCGCCTGATCGCGTCGCTGATCCTGGCCACCCCCTGGCCCTCGCCCCGCCTGCTGCTGACCCGGACCATGTCCCCGGCGGCGATCTCCAGCTCCTCGGCCAGGTCGGGGTGGAGCTCCACGTACGGCTCGGGCGCGGCCTTGGCCAGCGGGCCGATCCGGCGCGTCTGGGCGCCGCTCTGGTAGTGGGCGAGCACCCGGCCGGTGGTCAGGTAGACGGGGTAGTCCTCGTCGATCTCCTCCGCCGCGGGCCGGTGCTCGACCGGCACGAACCTGGCGCGGCCGTCCGGGGTGGCGAAGCCGTCGAGGAACGGGCGCGGCGTCCCGGGGTGGCCCGGCGCCGGACAGGGCCAGAAGACGCCCTTCTCCTCCTCGATCCGCTCGTACGTGATGCCCGAGTAGTCGGCGATCCCGCCCGCGCTCGCCCGGCGCAGCTCGTCGAACACCTCGCCCGGATCCGCCGAGAACGCCTGCCCGAACCGTCCGGCCAGCCCCCGGATGACCTCCAGGTCGCTGCGGACGCCGGCAGGCGGGCGGACGGCCTGGCGGCGCAGCAGCACCCGGCCCTCCAGGTTGGTCATGGTCCCCGTCTCCTCGGCCCACTGAGTGACCGGGAACACCACGTCGGCCATCGCGGCGGTCTCCGACATCACCACGTCGCAGACCACGAGCAGGTCCAGCGCGCCGAGCCGGCCGGTGACGTGCGCCGAGCGCGGCGCCGACACCACGGGGTTGGAGCCGAACAGCAGCAACGCCCGGGGCCCCTCCGGGGTGCCGAGCGCGTCGAGCAGTTCGTAGGCCGATCTTCCCGGGCCGGGCAGGTCATCCGGGTGCACGCCCCAGACCTTGGCGACGTGCTCGCGGGCCGCCGGGTCGTCGATCTTGCGGTAGCCGGGCAGCTGGTCGGCCTTCTGGCCGTGCTCCCTGCCGCCCTGGCCGTTGCCCTGCCCGGTCACGCAGCCGTACCCGGAGCCGGCCGTACCGGGCAGGCCGAGCGCCAGCGCCAGGTTGATGAACGCGGTCACCGTGTCGGTGCCCTTGGCGTGCTGCTCGGCGCCCCTGCCGGTGAGCACGATCGCCCGCTCGCTCGCGGCGAGCGCCTGGACGGCCTGGCGCATCCGCGGCACCGGCACCCCGGTCACGCGCTCGACCCGCTCCGGCCACCACGACGCGAGCGAGGTGCGCACCGCGTCGAACCCGGTGGTGCGCGCCGCGACGTACTCCTCGTCGACGAGCCCGTCCGCGATGGCCAGGTGCAGCAGGCCCAGCGCGAGCGCCAGGTCGGTGCCCGGCGTGGGCTGCAGGTGCAGCCAGGCCAGCTTGGCCGTCGCGGTGCGGCGCGGGTCCACGACGATCAGCCGCGGCCCCGACAGGTGCCGCACGAACGGCGGCATCGTCTCGGCGACGTTCCCCCCGGCCAGCAGCACCACGTCCGCGCCGGCCAGGTCGGTGATCGGGAAGGGCATCCCGCGGTCCATGCCGAACGCCCTGATCGAGGCCGCCGCGGCCGACGACATGCAGAAGCGGCCGTTGTAGTCGATCTGGCTGGTGCGGAGCGCCACCCGGGCGAACTTGCCGAGCTGGTACGCCTTCTCGTTGGTGAGCCCGCCCCCGCCGAACACGGCCACGGCGTCGGGACCGTGCTCGGCGCGGATCTCGGACAGGCGGTCCGCCACGTGGTCGAGTGCTGTCTCCCACGTGACGGGCCTGCCGTGCAGAAGAGGTGTGGTCAGCCGCTCGCCGTTGGTCAGCAGCTCGGCCGCGGTCCAGCCCTTCTGACACAGGGCGCCACCCGCGTTGGCGGGGATGTCCGTCCTGGGGCTGATGACCGCCTCCGAGGTGATCGCCATGCCGCACTGCAGGGCGCAGTACGGGCAGTGCGTCAGCACGGGGAGCTCCACGTTCGTCATGGCCGCGTTCGTCATACCCGGGCGTAGGCGAGGCTGGCGACCCGCGAGGCGCCCACGGTGCGCATGTAGCACCACCAGGTCAGGGCGAAGCAGGCCACGTAGAAGGCGCCGAAGGCGACGAACGCGGTCGTCGGGCTGCCCGTCGCCGCGAACGACATGCCGAACCCGCGGTTGATGAGGAACCCGCCGAGCGCGCCGACCGCGGAGATGATGCCGATCGCCGCCGAGGCCTGGCGCTTGCCGTGCAGGAGCGACTCCTCGCTCTCGCCGCGCTCGGCGATCGCCTTCGCCTGGAAGATCGCCGGGATCATCCGGTACGTGGAGCCGTTGCCGATGCCCGCCGTGAGGAACAGCGTCTGGAAGGCCAGGAAGAAAAGCCAGAACACGCCGGTGGTGGTGGCGTACCAGACCAGCACCACGCCCAGGCCCATGACGGCGAAGTTCCACAGCGTCACCGGAGCGCCGCCCAGACGGTCGGACAGCCAGCCGCCGATCGGCCTGATCACCGAGCCCACCAGCGGGCCGACGAACGCCACGGCCGCCCACGGGGAGTCGGGGAACAGGCTCTTGCTGAGCAGCGGGAACGCCGTCGAGTAGCCGATGAACGAGCCGAAGGTGCCGATGTAGAGGAAGGACATGATCCACGTCTGCGCCCGCCCGGCCACCGCGAGCTGCTCGCGCGGGCTCGCCTTGGCGCTGGTCAGGTTGTCCATGAAGAACCACGCGCAGGCGGCGGCCACCACGATGAACGGCACCCAGAACCACCCGGCGGCGGCCAGCCCGAACGCGCCGATCACCAGCGGCATGACGAGCTGCACCGAGCTGACGCCGATGTTGCCGCCGGCCGCGTTGAGGCCGAGCGCGATGCCCTGCTTGGAGCGCGGGTAGAAGTAGGTGATGTTCGCCATGCTGGAGGCGAAGTTGCCGCCGCCGAACCCGGCCAGCGCCGCGATCACCAGGAACAGCCAGTACGGGGTGCCGGGGTTGTTCACGGCCACGCTCAGCAGCACGGCGGGGATGAGCAGCAGCAGCGCGCTGACGATCGTGAAGTTCCGCCCGCCGAACCTGGCCGGGCCGAAGGTGTAGGGGACGCGAAGCGCCGACCCGATCAGGTTGGGCAGAGCCACCAGCCAGAAGAGCTGGTCCGTGGAGAACTCATAGCTCCCCATCTTGGCCGCCACGATGCTCCACAGCGTCCAGACCGTGAAACCGAGATGCTCGGCGAAGATCGAGAAGACGAGGTTTCGCCGCGCGATCTTCTTACCCTTGCCCTCCCAGAACGTCTCGTCATCGGGGTGCCATTCGGCGAGCCACCGCGCCATCATCTCCTCCTACGCTCGACTTTCTGGTTGGTGAGCGTAGGAAGCGCCGGTTACGCACTATGACCGTCCGTGTCCGTGCTTGAGTTACGGGTAATTCACCGCTGTAACAATCGCTACACATGGGTAACGAGCGAAACACATCCGAAACAAACGGGATGTGAGAAGGGACGGAGCTCCTGATCCTGACCCTGGACAGGGGTCAGGTGGCGGTGCGCCAGGCCTGCTCCTCGACCAGTTCGTGGCTCCGCCAGCCGTCCGGGGTGCGCCGCATCCGGTGGTGGTACCAGCCGCCGCCCTGGATCAGGCCCTTGGTGCCGGCCGGGATCATGTCCCGTGAGGGAGAGAGCGTGTCGGTGAACGACGCGGACACCTGGGCCTCGCCGTGGCCGAAGTCGACCCGGGTGCAGCCGATCACGTGCAGCCTGCCCGGCCAGCCCGCCAGGGCCGACGCCAGCCACTCCTTGACCTCGGCGCGGGTGCCCCGGATGCCGCCCGCCGCCCGGTAGTCGATCACCGCGTCGGGGGTGAACACCTCGTCGAGCAGGTCCCATGTGCCGGAGTCGACGGCGTGGGTGTAGCGGGCCAGCAGGTTCGCGATCTCCAGGCGGTCGGCGATCTCGCGGGTGTCCATGCGTACGATCAAACCAAACGCTTGCTACGAAGCGCCAGTGCGGGCGCCAGCGGGTTCGGCACGGGAACGCAGCGCATCGCGCCGCCGTCGGCGCCCGTCCAGCGCAGCAGCAGGTTGGCCTTGGCGGGGACGTGGGAGGCGGCCAGGAGCGCGCGGATCTCGGGCGGGTCGCCGTGGTCGTCCGCGCACGCCGCCACTACCGCCCGGGCCCGGTCCCACAGCTCGCCGGGCAGCCCGGGATGCCGCTCTCCGATCGCCCCGGCGATCTCGGACAGGTTGTTCACCACCAGGCAGTACACCAGCCGCTGCCACCCGTACCCGGCGCTCACGACAGGACCGGGCGCACAGGCGACAGGACCGGGCGCACAGGCCCCGTGTGGCGGCTCGTGCGGCGGCCCGTTCAGCAGCCCGTTCAGCAGTTCGGGGTGCCGGTCCGCGACCAGCTTCACCCCCTCGTGGTCACGGAAGATCACCTGCGCGGGAGTCCCCGCGGCCAGGTCCACCCCGACCAGCACGTTCTGCAGGTGGCACTCCAGCACCACCCCGTGCCGCAGGTAGGCGTGCAGGACCGGCGGCACGAGGTGGTCGAGGTAGGCCTGCCACCACGCGAGCGACTCCTTCCGGTCGAGCGCGTCCAGCGGGTTGCCGGGGAAGCCCTCGCTGATCCCCGCCGAGAGCAGCGCGGTCAGCCCGGCGCGCAGGTGCCCCCGCAGGCCGTCGCGCACCACCACGGCGAGCGCCTCCCCGAAGTCCGCCCCGCCGAGGTCCGCGCTGCGGTAGCCGCGGTCGCGCAGCACGGCCGGTCTCGGCGCGTTCCCGGGCAGGTCGTCGAAGACCGTCCCGAGCAGGCCGTCCACCACCGTGAGCCGGCGCAGGTCGCGCAGCCACAGCCGCCGCACGTCGTTGGTGATCCGGACGTCCAGGCTGAACTTGCAGAACAGGTCGGCTTCGGGCAGGTGGACCGTCCGTACGGAGGAGGTCGGCGCGGCGCGCGCCTCGGTCCGCCCCAGATGCAGCAGCCTCCCGTCGCTCAGGGCCGGCGGCCCGCCCAGCAGCTCCAGTTGCCATGGATGGGCGGGAAGCAGCCGGTAGCCGGGCGGTGGCGGGGGCCCCAGCCGGTCGAGCGCCGCCGGGTCGCCCTCCTCCACCAGGATCTCGCCGGGCACCCCCAGCAACTCCAGCGGGAAGCGCGCGTGGGCCTCGGGCGCGTACGGCAGCCACACCTCCGGTCCCGCCCCGCCCCGCGCCTTGGGGGCCGGGTGGTAGCGGTGCCCCGCGAGCAGGGCCTGCTCGGAACGCAGGTACAGATCGCCGGGCGGCGCCGCCTCCCGGCGGGCGCCGAGCAGCGCGGTCACGACGTCCCTGCTGTGCAGGATCTCGCCGGCGAGGGTGTCGTTGCGAACGCCGGTACGCGCTCGCAGCTCCTCGCAGACCACGGCCAGGAGCGCCCCCAGGGACAGGGGCCGCCAGCCGTCGCCGGTCAGCATCTCGGCACGGTCGGGATGGCGGCCCGCCGGCACGCCGGGCCGGGACGGGGCGCACCCCCCGCTCACCCGCAGCAGGCGGCCGGTGGCCGGCAG